>JBIKNS010000206.1:0-3989 GCA_044358545.1 Phycisphaerales bacterium
CCTGCAGCAAGCGCTCGTGCCAGAGGTGATCTCCTCCAAGGATGCCGTCTCCTACGCGCGCAGGGTCGACACGTCGGACAAGCAGGTGTCGATCCGCAAGATCGGAGAGGCAGTCGGCGCCGAGCAGGTCATCTACATCGATGTCGACGAGTACCGCATCAGCGCGGATGGCGCGACTCCCAGGCCGGCCGCGATCGTGAATGTCAAGGTGATTGACGTTGGCAGCGGTGCAAGGCTTTGGCCGGACGGCACCGACGAGGGTGAGCGGATGGTCGTGCGCACGCGCGAGCAGAGCCTCGAGCTGTACAACTCGAGCGCAGGCCGCCGGAAGGTCGAGGACGCGCTCGCCAAGCAGGTGGCCGAGGACGTGTCCAAGCTCTTCTACGAGCACGAGAAGAGAGAGCTTGGCGGCAACCTCGGGATCCGCAACTGAATCTGGCGATGCGGGCCGACGTGCACGTGATTGATGCGGGTGGGGGCGCCTCCGCGCTGCTTGCGTCGGCTGTGATGGCGATTGCCGCAGGCGAGGGGGCCCCCGTTGTGGCCGTGGGTCCGACCGCGGGGCTCGAGATTCTCGCCTGTGGAGGCCTGCGCGTCGATGCGTGGTGCAGCCCGCCCTGCAGCATCATGCGGCTTGCGGTACGGCCAGTGGCGCGAGCGGTGCGCGCAGCGTGCAGCGGTGCCGAGCCCGACGCGCTGACGTGCTGGTCCGCCGATACCCGACGGGCATCGGCGCTCTCGGTGTGCGTGCGGCGTGCGATGCCGCGGGCCGCGGTGCAAGTGGGAGCGATCGGCGAGGCGCTAGTGGCGCTGGACCGCGATGTCCGCCTCGGCGCGAGGGTGAGCGGTGGCCCGGGCAACGATTCGCATGTGCGCCGTGACGCTCGTGCGGGGCTCGGCGTCGCAGAATCGTCGCTTGTCGTGGTGGGTGCCGCGGATGCGCCGCTGCGCGCGAACGCAGTTCGCATGCTTGATGTGGCCGGTCGCGCGATGCTGGCGGGTGCCGATGTGCACCTCGTCCTTCCTGACTGCATGCCGGAGATGAGCCGCACGCGGCGGTATGCGCGCGGGCTAGGCCTCGAGTCGAGGCTTCACATTATCGACGATGCGGCATGGCCAACGCCATGGTGGGGCGCTGCAGACGCGGTCCTCGTCACCGAAGAGTCGCCGCTCGTCTGCGCCGTCGCCCGCGCAATGGGGACGCCTGCCGTCTCGGCTCCCGGTCATGCGGGCGACGAGGCAACCCTGGAGCGGCGCGCCGCGTCAGCATCATCGCGCGACGCAGCCGCTGTCGCGCTCGTGGCGATGGCGTGCGCGCGGCATCAGCCGGCCATGAACGCTTCGGCGGCGTCCCGGTAGAGCATGTCGAGCGCGTGACTTGGAAGCGCCATGCCGCGCAGCAGGGGCGAGTCGCCCGGGGAGTGCCGCACAGGATCAACCATCGCGAGATCCGGATCTGCGATCGGGCTCTCGCCATGCCAGTCCGTCTCGAACAAGGCGCGCAGCGCCCAGTACCTGCTGGCATAGAGGTCGAACGCCGCCTCCTCAGAGTCAGCCTTCCTGGCCATCTCGTGGGACTTCTCGCCGCTGGTCAGGTGCTCGTCGCTGGTGACGTTGTCGGAGCCGAAAAGGATGCGCCCGTGCCACCGCGCGAAGAACGCCCGCACGCGTTCGGGGGGGTGACGCGAGAGCTCGCGCACAACCCACTTCGTGGCGCTCGCGTCGATCCATAGGTTGCCGTGCCGCGAGAGCAGTCCGTCGAGGAAGTCGAGATCCTCGGGGGATCCGCCCATATGCGCGGCCACCCACTTGAGCTGCGGATAGCGGACGAGCACGCGCTCGAAGGTGTCGAAGTGGGAACGCTTCGTGCCGTAGAGCGACGCATCCGAGTACTTGGTCGCGAACCAGGTGTCGGGGTCGGCCACATGCGCCATGCAGCGCATGTCAAGCTCGCCGGCGACCTCCATGGCGCGCAGGCGTGCCGGCGAGTCGAGGTCGAACAGCGTGGGGTCGCCAGCCTCGCGGGCGAGATCGCGTCCGCGCGGCGCGGCCCAGAACTTCACGATGCGCGCACCGAGCGTGTGGTACGCGCGGACCCGATCCGCGTAGCCCTCGCCATGCGCACGGCGGCGGTCCGGGTCGCGGAAGTCCGGAAATGCGATGAAGTCGATACGGTCGCCAAGCACGCTGCGCAGCGGCTCGATGTCAGCCATGCTCGACGTCATGCTGAAGATGCGGCCGATCCCATACGCATCCATCGCGTCACGAAGAATCGGCGCTGCGCGCGGGCCGTTCACATGCGCGTGGAAGTCGATGATGGCGCGCGGCCGTGCGGGCAGCGCGGCCGCCTCGCGGCGGTAGTCAAGCCCGATCCTGTTGGAGTCGCTGACGCGTCTACCGCTGGCGGTTGCGCACAGCGCTGCGGCGGTCGCGGGTCGCTCGTTCGCGTGTGGCACGGGACGCAATCGTAGGACGTGACTTGGCCACGTGCGGCACCGAGGCTGCCCGCGCAGGCTTCGCCGCTTCGGCGTGCGCAATCTCGCCGACGTGGTGCACGAGCCCGATGTAGACCTCGTAGTCGCCGTCGATGTCCATGTGGCGCGTCATCTCGCAGTCGATCCATGCGAGGCAGCGAGTGGGCACCGGCGTACGGCTTGGCGTCAGCACGTGCGGAATCGTGAGGAACGGATCGGATGTGTGATCCGGCGCGCGCTCGAACATGCGAGGCGTCAGCTTGTCGTTGCGGTCGAGAATGCAGAGAGTGAAGTTGCGGCTGTCGCGGATGACCGGCGACAGAGGCTGGCCCTTCTCGAGCGCGACCATCACGAGCGGAGGCGTCATCGCGCACTGCTGAACGCACTTCACGATCACGCCCGTGCGGGCCTCTCCGTGCGCGGATACGAGGAGGAACTCGGAGCTTGGGATCCTGTCAATGACATGCGCGATGCGTGAACGATCGGCGGGAGTCCAGTCAGTGTGCATGCGTGTGAGACCCTGGTGGGGGACAGTGGGGGTGCCCAACACAACCGGGCACCATGTTCGTAACCATAGTCCGGTCGCGATAACAGTCCACAAATGCCTGCCAAGAAACAACTTATGGATCTTGCGATGAGTTATAGGTCAATCTCGGCATGGGGCTTCGCGGGAAAATTTGGGCTTTGGTGTTGCAAAGTGGGGCACAGTGGGTATCTTTCACACGTGCCGCTCACGGCTTCGACCCATGCTCTTCGGACTCCACGAGCACTCACTGGACAGCAAGAATCGCCTCGCGATTCCCAGCGCTGTGCGCGACGTGCTTCGACCGGATGTGCATGGCGAGCGCTTCATCGCGGCACCTGGACTCAATGGCTGCCTCTGGCTGTGGCCGGAGAAGACCTTCGAGCGATGGGCGGCATCGCAAGGGCAGACGCTTTCGAATCCGGAGGAGATGGCGCGGTTCGAATTCCTGCTCTTCAGCCAAGCGTCGAGCTTGCCGCTGGACCGGGTCGGGCGCGTGTGCCTGCCGGAGCGGCTCGTGGCGCGCTACAAGCTTTCGGGAACGCTGGCGATTGCTGGCGTGCGGGATCACCTCGAGGTTCGCACCAAGGCGGAGATGGACGCGCTGATGTCCTCGCTCGAACCCGCCTTCCTCGACTCCTGGCGCAAGGCGCGCCAGGCACTGGACGAACGGTCAGCATCAGGGAAGTGATGGATCGCTTCTCCGCTGACCAGCACGCTTCGCCACGGATGGCGTAGCTCTTGGAACCCGCCTGCGTCCGCAAGGATGCGCCGCAGGCAGTCGCCCGGCCATGGATGGCAGGGCATGGTGGCGCGGTTCGGTCAGGATGACCTCCCCGCGCGGCTCTTCGGCAGGGGTCGGCTCGCTTCCGGCCCAAACTTTTCGTCGTCGCCCCCGCATCGGCACCGCCGGTGCGGGGGCTTTCTTTCGCTGTCTTGATGGTCTTTATTGGTCCAGCCGGAAAGGCCTCCCGCGAGGCGCCATTTTGTGC
>JBIKNS010000207.1:0-3984 GCA_044358545.1 Phycisphaerales bacterium
GCCGCCTTGAGCTTGTCGGCATCCTCCTTCGAGATCTTCTCCTTGACGGGCTTGGGCGCGCCGTCGACGAGATCCTTCGCCTCCTTGAGGCCCAGGCCGGTCGCCTCGCGGACGACCTTGATCACGTTGATCTTGCTGGCGCCGGCATTGTCCAGGATGACATCGAACTCGGTCTGCGCGGCAGCGGCGGGGGCTGCATCGCCACCACCACCTGCGGCCATCATCACGGCGCCACCAGCAGCCGGCTCGATGCCGTACTTGTCCTTCATGTAGTCGGCGAGGTCAACGGCCTCCTTCAGGGTGAGGGCCGCGATCGAATCGCCGAGCTGGGTGATCTTTGCGTCAAACGTCTTGGTCTCTTCTGACATGTGAATCTCCACTTGGGTTGTGCCGTCCAGAGGTGACGCCACATGGCGTCATTTCATCCTTGCGGAACCAGTGAACCGGCGGGAAGAATGTGAAATGCCGTGAGTTGGGCTATATAGGGTCACGCCTTCGCGGCGATCGCCTCGCCCTTCTCCAGGCGGGTCTGGATCTCCTTGACGATGCCAAGCACGCGGCGGCCTGGTCCCACCGCGGCGCCAACGACCTTGCGGCCGGGCGAGAGCGCGATGAGCACGACATTCGCCTGCGACTCCTCCTTGGTGGGGAACTCGGACAGGCGCTTGACGCCGGCCGCGCCGCCGTACCACTCGCCCTCGATGCAGGCGCCCTTGAGCGTCATCTGCTCGACGCCCTTGGCCCACTTGATCACGTCGCGGGCGACGTTGACCACCGAATCGGATCCGTAGACCACGGCGGTGGGTCCGGCGAGGCCTGGGCTCAGCGCCTCGAGCGTGGTGCCCTTGAAGGCGCGCTTGGCGAGCGTGTTGCGCACGATCGTGACGCGCACCTTGCCTTCGCGCAGCTTGCCGCGCATCGCTGCGGTGTCCGTGTTGGACATCCCGCGGATCTCGACGAGCACCGCGCCGTCGAGGCCGGCGAACCGGGTGCGGTACTCCTTGACGATCAGGTCCTTGACTTGCTTGCTCATGGGTTCTCCTTCAGCCGCCTCAGACGGCGACCTGGACTCCTGGGCTCATCGCTGCGGAGATGACGCACTTGCGGATGTAGGTGCCCTTGCTCGTGGCGGGCTTTGACTTGTTGATCAGGCCGATGAAGTGCTCGAGGTTCTCCACGAGGTCAGCGTCGCTGAAGCTCATCTTGCCGATGACGCAGTGGACATTGCCGCCGTCGTCGTTGCGGTACTCGACCTTTCCTGCGGCGAACTCCCTTACCGCAGTGGCGATGTCTGGCGTCACGGTGCCAGCCTTCGGAGAGGGCATGAGCCCCTTCGGGCCGAGCACCTTTCCGAGCTTGCTCACCACGCGCATCATGTCCGGGCTGGCGATGGCGACGTCGAAGTCCATCCATCCGCCCTCGATCTTGGACACCAGCTCGTCGCCGCCAGCCTCGATTGCGCCGGCAGACTTGGCCACCGCCACCTTGTCGCTCTGGCAGAAGCAGATCACCTTGGCGGTCTTGCCCACGCCCTTGGGGAAGCTGGTCGCGCCGCGCAGCGTCTGGTCCGCAGCCTTGGGGTCGATGCCCAGGTGCACCACGACGTTGACCGTCTGGTCGAACTTCGGCGCCTTGAACGCGCGAAGCGCCTTCACCGCGTCGGCCGGAGCCTTCGCGACGTTGCGCAGCGGCGCCGCAGCGCCCTGATTCGCGCGTACGCGCTTGCTGTGTCCGATGAACGTCTTTTCCTTGGTCGCCATGGGTCAGGCCTCCACCATCACGCCCATCGAGCGGGCAGTTCCTGCGATCGTGCGCATCGCGGCCTCCACGGAGGCGGCGCCGAGATCCTTCATCTTGTCCTCGGCGATCTTGCGCAGCTGGTCCTTCGTGATGGTTCCGATCTTCTCGGTGTTGGGCTTGCCTGAGCCCTTCTCGACCTTGAGCGCGGCGGCGATCAGCACCGATGCCGGCGAGCTCTTGATCTCGAGATCGAAGGAGCGGTCGGCATAGACGGTGACGATGCATCCGACGACGCGGCCGTTGAGCTCGCGCGTCGCATCGTTGAACTTGGTGATGAACTGGCCAGGGTTGACGCCGTTGGCGCCAAGCACCGGTCCGAGCGGCGGGGCCGGAGTGGCCTTCCCGCCCGGGGCCATGATCTTGAAAACCTTTGAAACCTTCTTGGCCATGGTCGTTACCTCCCACCTCGACGGCCCCTCCGTGGGGGCGGCGCGGGTTCAGCCAAGATCCCGCGCGTCGAAGTAGTGCATGCGGCTGGAGTTGAGAGCCGGGCAATGTAGGGCGCTGCGCCCCGGCGCGCAAGTGGTGCGGCGACCATTACATTGTGCCCCACGATGCCTGATGCCTTTCTGGACGATCTCGCGTGGAGAGGGCTGCTCCACCAGACCACTTCTGAGACTCTGGGGGCCTATCTCGCAGTTCCCGGACGCATCGGATACGCAGGATTCGACCCGACGTCCGACAGTCTGACCGTTGGCAACCTGATCCCGCTTCTGTTGCTGGCGCGGTGGCAGCGGGCCGGCCATGCGCCGATCGCGCTCATGGGCGGTGGGACCGGACTCATCGGCGATCCGTCCGGGAAGACCGCCGAGCGCTCGCTGCTCGACCGTGACCAGGTGCGGGCCAACATGGATGCGCAGCGTCCGGCCTTCGAGCGGCTGCTCGACTTCTCGGGGCCGTGCGCGGCACGGATCGTGGACAACGCCGACTGGCTCGGGTCGCTTGGGTACATCGAAGTGCTGCGCGACATCGGCAAGCACTTCTCCGTGAACCAGATGATCGCGCGCGACTCGGTGGCCACGCGCCTCCACGGCCGCGAGCAGGGGATCTCGTACACCGAGTTCTCCTACATGATCCTTCAGGCGTACGACTTCCTGCACCTGCAGCGCGCGCACGGCTGCACCGTGCAGCTTGGCGGTGCCGACCAGTGGGGCAACATCGTCAGTGGCATCGACCTCGTGCGCCGCATCGAGGGCGCTGAGTGCTACGGCATCACGAACCCGCTGCTCACGAAGGCTGACGGCACGAAGATCGGCAAGACCGAGTCCGGCGCGATCTACGTGGGGGCGCACCGCACCTCGCCGTACCGATTCCACCAGTACTGGCTCAATGCCTCGGATGACGATGCCGTGCGGTTCCTGCGTTGGTTCACGTTCCTGGGACGTGAGGAAGTGGAGTCGATCGCCACGCGCCACGCGTCCGAGCCGCAGGCGCGCGGCGCGCAGCGCAGGCTTGCCGACGAGCTGACGACGATGGTCCACGGCGCGGACGAGACGGCGCGCGCGAACGCATGCGCGCACGCACTCTTCGGAGGCGACGTGCGTGCGCTGGATGCGGCGAGTGTTGCCACGGTCGCGGAGGACCTGCCCACTGCCGAGTTCGCGCGCGATGCGCTCGCGGGGGCGGGCGTGCCGCTCGCCGATGCGCTCGTGGCGACGCGACTCGCGAGCAGCAAGCGTGAGGCGCGCGATTTCCTCGCAGCAGGCAGCGTGTCGGTCAACGGGGAGAAGGCGGGTGCAGATGGCGCACTGACCGCGGCGCACCTGATGCACGGCACGTATGCGCTCCTGCGGCGCGGCAAGCGTCAGTGGGCCGCGGTACGCGGCGTGTGAGAGCCGCATAAGGCGACAGCGCGTGTCGCGCTTCGATGCGCCGGGTGAGCCGTGCGCGCGGGGTGGGCTGGCGTTGGGTGCGCGTGCCTACCTCGGGGCAACCTTCACGGACACCTCGACCGCCGAGGCAGGTACCTCGCCGACGCGCAGCACCGTGACTCCCGGCGGAGCGATCCACGCGGCGACGCGCCTGCTCATCGTGCCCGCCGCGAAGTCGTCGCTGCCGAGCGACACGACGGCCACGACGCGGGCCGAGCCGTCCTCGATGGCGGTGATCGCCTCTGCGGGCCCCGACACCACGACCTGCCGGAGCGTTTCCGATCCGCTTGCAGGTGCTGCGTCGAAGGCGGCG
>JBIKNS010000005.1:0-39388 GCA_044358545.1 Phycisphaerales bacterium
GCCCTCAGGCACTCGAACCGCGCACTTGAAGTGACGGTTGTTGACAGACCGCACCTCAAGCGACACCGTGGCTCCGCCGACCTTCGTCTCGGCGGTCCCGAAGCCTGTCATCGAGCGGATCATGTGGATGCCGGCTGATTCAGCCGATGGATGTCAGGGTGTGGTCGCTGGTGCCGGTGCAGCCGCAGGAGCAGGTGCAGGTGCAGGTGCAGCGGCCGGAGCGGGTGCAGCGACCGGAGCGGGTGCTGGCGCAGGCGCTGCCGCAGGTGCACCACCAAGGGGCGTGTCCGCTGCCGGAGTGGCCGCAGCGTTCGGTTGAGCCGCAGGTGCTGGCGCAGCAGCCCCGGGTGCAGGAGCCGTGGCAGGAGCTGCCGCATCTGGCGTTGCCGTGCCCTGACCGGTGGCAGTGGCCTGTGTGGGACCGTCGAACACATTGAGGCCGATCGCCAGCAGCAGGTAGACGGAGAAGATGGTGACCGTGGACACCGTGAGCACATCACCGGTGCGACCGCCGAATGCGGTATCGGAACCGCCACCGGAAGACCCGCCGAACGCATTCGCCAAGCCACCGCCCTGCGGCCGCTGCACGAGGATGATCAGCACGAGCGCGACGCTCGCGACGATGAACAGGAGGGTGAGGATGGTGAAGGTGTAGCCCATGTGTTGGATCTCAGGTGAACTGCAGTCAGGGTGCCCTGGCGACGGCTGATGCGATGGCGAGGAAGTCGTCCGCGCGGAGCGACGCCCCGCCGACGAGTCCGCCGTCGACACCCGGCTCCGAGACGATGGACGTCACGTTGCCGGGCGAAAGCGATCCGCCATACACCACGCGGACCGTTTCGGAGAGTTCCGCATCATACAGGGACCGGAGGGTGGACCGGATCTCCTGATGGGCCTCACGGGCATCGCCGGGGGTGGCGGAAACCCCTGTCCCAATGGCCCACACAGGCTCGTAGGCCACCACGATCCGCGCCCACTCCTCGCCCTCCACTGACTCGAGGGCTGACCGCAGCTGCCGCGCCACCACGGCGTGAGCGTCCCCCGCCGCACGCTCGGCGCCGGTCTCGCCAACGCAGAGCACCGTGCGCAGCCCGCTGTCGAGTGCCATGCGGAGCTTGTCCGCGATGAGCGCCTCGCTCTCGCCGATGAGGTGACGGCGCTCCGAATGACCCACAAGCACCCACTGCACACCAAGGTCGAGCAGCATCTCCGCACTGACCTCTCCGGTGAACGCGCCGTTGGCCTCGGCGGAGAGGTCCTGCGCGCCGAGTGCCACGCCGGAGTGGCCTAGCGCTCGGCCGACGGACTGGATGTACGGGAACGCGGGGAAGACAACCATGTCGATGGTCATCACCACCTCCCTGCTGCCGGCACTGATCGACTCCGCGAGCTCGACGCCGCCCGCAAGGTCCCCGTTCATCTTCCAGTTGCCGCCCACGAAGGGTCGCCGCGCGCGCATCGGGGCAGTCTACGCCGCCACATAGACTCGGAGCCCCTATGCGCGCGGCAGATGTCAGGCGTCACTTCATCGAGTTCTTCGTGTCGCGGTGCGGCCACACGGCCGTGCCCTCGAGCCCTGTGGTGCCCTACGAGGACCCGACGCTGCTCTTCACGAACGCGGGGATGAACCAGTTCAAGGACGTGTTCCTCGGGCGCGGCACGCGACCGTACACGCGCGCAGTCGACACGCAGAAGTGCATCCGCGCGGGCGGCAAGCACAACGACCTCGAGGATGTGGGCAAGGACGTCTACCACCACACCTTCTTCGAGATGCTCGGCAACTGGTCCTTCGGCGACTACTTCAAGAGGGAGTCGATCGACTGGGCGTGGGAGCTGCTCACCAAGGTGTACGGGCTCGATTCGTCGCGGCTGTACGCCACTTACTTCGGGGGTCATGCCGAGAGCGCGCTCGAGCCCGACAACGAGGCACGCGACCTGTGGTGCCGTTACCTGCCAGCCGAGCGCGTGCTGCCGGGGAACATGAAGGACAACTTCTGGGAGATGGGCGATACGGGACCGTGCGGCCCGTGCTCGGAGATCCACTTCGACCGCATCGGAGGACGCGATGCCGCGAGCCTTGTGAACTCCGGCGACCCCGATGTGCTCGAGGTGTGGAACCTCGTCTTCATCCAGTTCAACCGCGAGCAGGATGGCAGCCTGCGGCCACTGCCTGCGAAGCATGTCGACACGGGCATGGGGCTCGAGCGCATCGTGTCCGTCGTGCAGGGCAAGCGCTCCAACTACGACACCGACCTGTGGTCGCCGATCTTCGACGCAATCGCGCGGGAGACGGGCGCAAGACCCTACTCGGGCTCGCTCACCGACCACACCGACATCGCCTACCGCGTCATCGCGGACCACATCCGCTGCCTCACCGTGGCCGCATGCGACGGCGCTGCACCGGGCGCCGAGGGCCGCAACTACGTGCTTCGCCGAATCCTGCGCCGCGCCGCGCGCCATGGACGGCAGACGCTCGGCACGAAGCGGCCGTTCCTGCACGCGATTGTGCCTGCGGTGGTGGAGACCCTCGGAGGGGCGTTCCCCGAGATCGCCTCGGGCGCCGTCGCCGCAGCGGAAACGATTCACGACGAGGAGAAGCTGTTCGGCCGCACGCTCGACCGTGGGCTGGCGCTCTTCGCTGATGCGGCGCAGCGGGCGGAGCAGGCGCCAAGCCGCTGCATCAGCGCGGAAGATGCGTTCAAGCTTCATGACACCTGGGGCTTCCCCATTGACCTCACGGAGGTGATGGCAAGCGAGCGCAGGCTTCGCGTGGATGATGCCGGATACCGGCAGCTGATGGAGCAGGCGCGGGAGACGAGCCGCGGAGGCAAGTCGGGCGAGTCGCGGCTCGAGCTCACGCCGGATGCACTTGCGCGCCTCGCGCACATGGGCGCACGCGCCACCGACACGTCCGACATGCATCACGGTCGCCCGATTCGGGCGCGCATCGTGGCGATCTGGAACGGCACCGACTTCGATGCGGACGCCAGCGCGGGGCCCACGATCGGCGTCATTCTCGACCAGACCAACATGTACGCGGAGTCCGGCGGCCAGGAGGCTGACAGCGGCGAGCTGCGCGCTCAGGCCACTGGGGCCATGGGCAGCGCCGCGGGCGATGGACGGCCGCTGGCGAGCCACGGCACCTTCGAGGTCCGCGACGTGCAGCGCTTCGGCGACTTCGTGATGCACATCGGCGCGGTGACGTCGGGACGCATCGGCGTCGACGAGACCGTGACGTGCGCCGTGCACCGCGATCGACGCGACGCGCTGCGCGCGAACCACACCGCCACCCACCTGCTCAACTGGGCGCTGCGCGAGGTTGTGGGAGACGAGGTGGAGCAGCGCGGGTCGCTGGTGTCGCACGACCGGCTGCGCTTTGACTATGCGGCGCGCGGCGCGCTTGGCGCTGCCGATGCGGCGCGCGTCGAGGAGCTTGTGAACGCGAAGATCGCGGCGGCGCTGCCGGTGCATGCGGACCTCGTGCCGCTCTCGGCCGCGCGCAAGGTGCATGGGCTGCGCGCTGTGTTCGGCGAGCGCTACCCAGACCCAGTGCGGCTCGTGTCGATCGGGGCGACCCCCTCCGAGATGCTTGCGAGCCCGGGCAACATGGCTTGGCGCGCCGTATCGGCCGAGTTCTGCGGAGGCACGCACTTGGCCAGCACCGACGAGGCGCAGCGCTTCGTGCTCGCGTCGGAGAGCGCACTTTCCGCCGGTGTGCGGCGCGTGATGGCGCTGACAGGCGGTGCAGCAATGGCTGCAGACATGGCGGCTGCGGATCTCGAGCGGAGGATCGCAGCGGCGGGCTCGCTCGCGGCCGACGCGCTGCTGCACGAGGTGAACGAGATCACGAAGCTCGAGTCGTCGCTTGGCCTTGGCATCGTGGCACGTGCGCGCATCGCCCCGCAGCTGGCCGCGCTGCGCGATCGGGCGAAGAGTGCGCGGCGCGAGACCTCTGGCGCCGCACGCGACGCCGCGGTGACTCAGGCGCGCGAGCTGGCGGAGCGGCACGGCGCGCGGACCGAGGCCCTCGTGGCCGTGCTCGACGGCGCCGATGCCGCTGCGCTGATGGCTGCGATCGACTCCGCTCGTGCGCGTCTCGCGAACGTGCCGATCCTGTTCCTCTCGCCTGATGCCGATGCCGGCAAGGTGGCGATCGCCGCGACCTGCCCCGCTGGCGCCATCGCCGCCGGACTGAAGGCCGGCGACTGGGTGCGCGCCGCCGCACAGGCGTGCGGCGGTTCCGGCGGCGGCAAGCCCGACACGGCGCAGGCCGGGGGCAAGGACCCTGCGAAGGTCAACGAGGCTGCGGAGGCTGCGCGCGCGATGGCCGCGAAGCTCGTTACGCCAGCGCCCGGTCGCGCCGGCTGAGCGCCGCCCACGCAGCGCCCGAGCATCCAGCGCCGATCGCCAGCAGGATCAGGAGCGCAGGCCACTGGTCGGCCCACGGCGTACCGCGCCAGAGCGGCGCCTCGATCGCGGCCACCGCCCACCTGAAGGGGCTGATGCCGCTGAAGCGTCTCAGCATGTCGGGCATGAACACCAGCGGGATTGAGCCGCCGCCGATGATCGCCATGACCAGCACCAGCGCACGACCTGCGCCCTGCGCGGCGTCATCGGAGCGGAACAGCGCGGCGATGAGCATCGCGATTCCGGTGAACGCGACGCTGGTGGCGGCGAGCGCGACCGAGAGCGCGATGGGATCGACCGGCCGCACGCCGAATCCAGCCCATGCAAGCGCGAGCAGCAGGACCTGCATCACGAGCGCTGCCGACAGGCAGGCGAGCGACTTGCCGAGAAGGATCGCATGCCGCCCAATGGGCGCGAGGTGCATGCGGGCCAGCGTGCCGCGCGAGCGCTCCGCGGCGTAGGCCGACGCGAATGCCATTACGCATCCCGCAAGACCCCACACGGCGCCCTGCGGGAACGTGATCGCGAATGTGCTCGGCGGCGACGCGCGAAGCTCCTGCACGCGGTCGATGCGCAGCCGCACCGGCGCGAAGGCATTCCCCTGCAGGAGCGGGGCGTCTGCGCTCCCGCGCGCGGCACCCCCCGCACTGCCTGCGTCCGGCGTGACACCTGCATCACCGGTTGGCGAGGCCGCGCCCGCAGAGTCCGCCAGCATCGAGAGCGACCTGAAGAGGGACTCGAAGGCCGCGCGGCGCTCCGGAGTGAGCTGCTGGTTCATCTCGAGCATGCGCTGCCCATCGGCAGCCATCGAGCGCAGGTGCGCGGGGCTCGACAGCCCGCGCATCGCGTGGCGAGACGCAAGCGCGGAGAGCTTGCCTTCGATCAGTCCCGCCTCGACGGCACGGCCGGGATCGGTGAACGCCTCGAGCGGGAGACCGCCCAGGAACGGGAAGCGGTCCGCGGCGCGGTCGAACTCCCGCGGGATCACGATGCACGCGCTGACCGCGCCGCGCCGCACCATCGTCAGCCCCTCCTCGCGGTCGCCAGCTCGGCGCGCCTCGAAGACGGGGTCACGCTCGATCTCCAGCGCGAGCGCCGCGGCCGCGGGTCCCTGCGACTCGTCGACGATCGCCACCTCGAGGCGCCGCGGCTTGCCGACGCCGCCGAACACCAGTCCGAAGAGGATGGCCACAAGCACAGGAAACGCCAGCGTGAAGAAGAGGCTCGCGCGGTCACGCCTCAGGAGAGTGAGGTCCTTCCATGCGACAGCGAGTGCCGCGCCGAAGAGGCCTGGTCCCGCGCTTCGTGGTGTCCGTGCGCCGCTCACTCGCGGAGGCTCCGGCCGGTGAGGTGCAGGAACACGCCCTCGAGCCCGCGCGCGTTGCCGTCGGCGGGAGCGTGCATCGACAGGAGTTCCTTCACGGAGCCATCGGCCAGGACGCGCCCATGATCCATGACGGAAATGCGGTCGCAGACCTTCTCCGCCTCCTCCATGTCATGCGTCGTGAGCAGCACGGCGGCTCCATCGCGCGCGCGCTGGCGCACAATGTCGCGGATGCGCGCGCGAGACTGCGGATCGACACCCGCAGTCGGCTCGTCTAGCAGCAGGACCGTCGGCGCATGCACCAGCGCTGCCGCGAGGTTGAGCCTCCGCTGCATGCCGCCTGAGTACGCGCCAACTCGGTCATCGGCACGTGCCGCCAGGCCAACCTCCTCGAGCGCGACGAGCGCGGCCCCCTTGGGGTCCGGCATGCCGTACATGCGCGCGAAGAAGCAGAGCGTCTCGAGCGCCGTGAGCGCGGGCCAGAGCGCAAGGTCCTGCGGCGCAAGGCCCATGATGCGTCGCACGCGCGCGTCGGTCGGCGGGCCGATCCCGCCAACCTCGATACGGCCGTCGTCGGGCGCGAGCGCACCGGTGGCCATTGCGACGGTGGTCGACTTTCCCGCACCGTTCGGTCCGATCAGTCCAACTACCTCGCCGCGCGAGACCGACAGCGAGACGCCGTCAACCGCGAGCGTGCGCCCGTAGGCCTTCCTGAGCTGATGCAGGCTCAGCATGCCGCGTGTTGTACCGCACCCCCGCCGGCGCGATACGTTCCGCGCATGAGCGACGCATCCAACAGCAGCGCGGCCGGGAACGGCACGACCCGCATCAGCGCAATCCACGGCGGCGCACCCCATAGCGGCTCAGCCATCACGAGCGTGCTTCAGGAGACGAGGATCTTCCCGCCGCCAGCTGACTTCGGCGCGCGTGCCGGTGGCGCGCTGGTGCCCGACATGGACGCATGGCGCCGCGAGCACGAGCGCTCGGTCCGCGACCCGCAAGGCTGGTGGGCGGAGCAGGCGCGCACGCTCCACTGGTTCTCGCCGTGGAGCCGCACGCTGGAGTGGTCGCTGCCCGACGCGCGCTGGTTCGTGGGCGCCACCACCAACATCTGCTTCAACTGCGTCGACCGCCAGGTGGAGTCCGGCCATGGCGACGACGTCGCGATCATCTGGGAGGGCGAGCCGGTGGGGCCTGCACACGCCGGCACGACGTCGCGCACCCACGACCACGAGGTTCGCCACATCACCTATGCGCAACTGAAGGATGATGTGTCGCGATGCGCAAACGCGCTGAAGGCGATGGGCGTGCGCCGCGGCGACGTGGTGACGCTCTATATGGGCATGGTGCCGGAGCTCGCGATCGCGATGCTCGCATGCGCTCGCATTGGCGCGCCGCACTCGGTGATCTTCGGCGGCTTCGCGGCGCCCGCGATCGCAGACCGCGTGGCCGATGCGAAGAGCCGCTTCATCGTCACCTGCGACGGCGCATGGAGGCGCGGGCAGGTAGTGCCGCTCAAGCGCAACGTCGACGAGGCGTGCGCGGGCACCGCAACGGTCGAGCGCGTGCTCGTGCTTCGCCGCACCGGGCAGCCCGTCGACATGGCGCCCGGCCGCGACGTGTGGTGGCACGAGCTCGTTCCGTCCCAGTCCGCAAGCTGCCCGTGCGAGCGCATGGACTCGGAGGACCTGCTGTTCCTGCTCTACACCTCAGGATCGACAGGCAAGCCCAAGGGCATCCGCCACACGACTGGCGGCTACATGGTGCATGTGGCGACGACGGCGAAGTACACGTTCAACCTCGTGCCCGGCCGCGGGCAGGTGCACTTCTGCACCGCGGACATCGGGTGGGTGACCGGGCACTCGTACATCGTCTACGGCATCCTTCCCAATCGCGTGCCCACGCTGATGTACGAGGGCGCGCCCAACTTCCCCGCCGAGGACCGCTTCTGGTCGATCGTGGAGCGTCACCGCGTCACGCACTTCTACACCGCGCCCACCGCGATCCGCGCATTCATGAAGTGGGGAGACCAGCACCCCAAGGCGCATGACCTCTCGAGCCTTGTCGTGCTCGGCACGGTAGGCGAGCCCATCAACCCCGAAGCGTGGATGTGGTACCGCGACACGATCGGGCACGGCCGCTGCCCCATCGTCGACACCTTCTGGCAGACCGAGACGGGCGGCCACGTGATCACGCCGATCGCGTCGTGCACGCCGACGGTGCCCGGATCGTGCACGCTGCCGTTCTTTGGCATCGACGCGGCGATCGTCAACGAGCGCGGCGAGGAGCTGCCCGCCAACCATGGAGGCCTTCTCGTGATCCGGCATCCGTGGCCCGGCATGACGCGAGGCATCCACGGCGACCACCAGCGCTTCATCGACACCTACTGGAGCAAGGTGCCCGGCATGTATGTGGCGGGCGACGGCGCGCGGCGCGACGAGCGCGGCTACTTCTGGATCATGGGCCGCATCGACGACGTCATCAACGTGTCGGGCCACAGGCTCGGCACGATGGAGGTCGAGAGCGCGCTCGTGTCGCATGAGGCGGTCGTCGAGGCAGCTGTCGTAGGCATGCCGCACGAGATCAAGGGCACCGGGATCGCGGCGTTCGTCACGCTGGGCCCGGGATGGGCCGAGCGCGCGACGGCGGAGCTTCGCAAGGCGCTCGGCGAGCACGTCACGCGGGAGATCGGCGCGATTGCGCGTCCCGACATGATCCGATTCACGGCGGCGCTTCCCAAGACGCGCAGCGGGAAGATCATGCGCCGGCTGCTGCGCGACATCGCGGCAGGCAAGGAGTCTTCCCAGGACACCACCACGCTTGAGGACTACGCGGTGCTCGCGAAGCTTCGCGAGAGCGACGAGTGATGGCGCTACGGCGCCAGGCGCCAGTCGATGCGGTCAGCCTGATCGGCCCACCGCCGCATGTCATCGAGCTGCTGCACGGGTACCGCCTCGGTTGCGCCTGATGCGGTCACCACGACCGCGTCGCCGCCGGTGCGTGCAGACACGTTTCCGGCCGAGGCAGGGTTGTCGGTGCCGTACGACTCCGCCCAGATGCGCGCCTGGAACCATGGGCTGTCCACTCGAAAGTAGCCCTCGATCGTCGTGCCATCGAAGTACTGGCCGAGCGGATCGTTGCCGAAGTCGTTCGACATCCTGCTCGACGCGAAGAGCGTGAGACGCTCAGGGTGCGTGACCTGGGAGAGCCGAGTCACGTAGAAGTTGTGGAATGGATTGGGCTGGCCGCCAATGGTCGGCGGCAGGAACCCGAGCCGGTCGCTGTCGCCGCCCACCCATGCGCTGTTGAGGCCGAAGCTCGGCACAAGGCTGGCGAGGTAGTAGAAGCGGTCCCTCTCAGGTGATGACTGGAGCCGAAGCAGCGCCTCGCGCTGCGGACCCGCGAAGAGATTCATCACGTCGCTGCCGAGGTATGGCGTGAGCCGCCATGGCCAACGTGCCGCGATCGCCGCACCGGATCCCGAGAACGTGGCCGGGGGGATCGGCGTGCCGTCGGGTCCAAACGCGGGCAATCCCGGCCGAAACCCGGGGAGGACGAGCCCGGACGCGTCCGTGGCGTAGTGCGTCCACGCCTGGCCCAGCATGCGCGCGGTCGTCAGTTCGCGGGTCTTGGCCGCCGCCCTTCGCACCATGCGTGCGGCGGGAATGACCAGTGCCACCAGGACCGCGATGACGCCGATCACGACCAGGAGCTCGGTGATCGAGAAACCGCGCTGCGCACACTTGGTCGGGGCGAAGTTCCAACCTACTGTGTGGTGCTCACATGGTCTCACGCCGCTCTCCGCATCGTCGAATCACCCATCGTAGGGCGCTCGCGGCGCTCGCGGCGCTGTGCATCGGTGCGGAGTCGCTGTCCGCGTCCGGTGACACCGTTGACGCTGCATGGAGCGCGCCGGCGCTCGACCGGTGGATGTACCCCTTCAACGCCACACCTGGCACACGACCGGTCATCTCGGTGTTCGGGTCGGAGCCCGGCGGGACCGACTTCGACAGCCGAGACGCGCAGTTCATCCTCGGCTTCAGCACCGCAACGCAAGTGGAGCCCGGACTTGGCGCATCGAACTACGAAGTGCTCTCGGCGCGGGTCACTCTTGAGTTCGCGAACGACCTCGTGGTGGCGTATGACCCCACACCAGATCCGTGGCAGACGTTCCTCTCGCCTGCTGATCCCAACTGGCAACCGGATGCGGATGCGGGCCAGCCTGTCGAACTCTTCGGCTGCGGATTCCGCAACGGATGGTCCGCGCTGACGTTCGCCGAGAACTCGCCGTTCGGGAGCGGCAGCGTCCTGATGCCGTCCGTGCGCAATGCGTTCGCTGTCGGTGCCAACGTCAACGGTGCGCTTGTGGACGTCTCCAACAACCCACGGCAGGGCTTTCAGCCCACGTCGTTCGCGGTAGGGCAGATCGCCACGCTTCAGCCGGGGGACCTGATTCCGCTTGGCGCGCGGATGTCCTTCGACGTGAACGTGGCGCACCCTGCCATCCAGTCGTACTTGCGGGACTCCCTGAATGCCGGTCGGCTGATGCTCGTCGCCTCAAGCCTGACCTTCGTGGTCCAGCAGGGCGGGAACTTCCCGGCCTTCTTCGCCAAGGAGAACCCATTGGTGTCGGTCGGTCTGGCGCGTGCGGCGCAGCTTGCACTGTCCGTGAGGCTCGGTCCCTCCTGCTCCGCGGGCGACATCAACTGCGATGGCCGAGTGGATGGCACAGACCTCACCGCTGTCTTGGCCAACTGGGGCGGCGCCGGCGCAAGCGACCTCAACGGAGATGGCGCGACGGATGGGCTTGATCTGACTGTCCTGCTTAGTGCGTGGACCGGATAGGTCCACAGCGTCGCTGCGCGCGCTGTCCACGCGGGGCACGTTGAGAGGTTGGAGCTTCGAGGCCGGTTACACGCGCACAGCGCGACGCCGCGGGTGCTGGCGCTCGGCGCAACATGAGTTGCAGGAGGGTGTTACGCCTCGACGAGCGCGTCGATGAGCGCCTTACGTGCGACGGTGACCCGTCTCCTGACCCCATCGAGGGTGCGGCGGACCGCATCCTCCGTGGTTTCAAGCACTTCAGCGATCTCGGACACCGCGAGCTTCTCGGCGTAGTACAGCTCGAGCACCAGCCGTTCGGCTGGCGTGAGCGATCCTGCGACCATCTTCACGAATGGGGCTTCAGCCTCGAGCATTTCTGCCTTCCTGGCACCTGATCTCGACAACTTCGACACCTGACGGCAAACCGTTGCCGTCGCGGGGACTATACCGCAAACCGAGCCTATGGCACATGGAAGGTCAGAATCGGATGAAGATTCCGATGCGAGCCAGCTGTCCGGATCGTGCACGCCAAACAGAGACGCGATGTCCGGATCGAACTGAGTTCCACCACATGACACGATCTCGTGTGCCGCGCGCGAACTTGTCATTGCGGGCGCATACGGCCGCTCGCTGCACATCGCATCAAAGCTGTCCGCCACGCAGATGATGCGCGCAGCAAGCGGAGTCTCGCATCCGCGCGCACGGTGCGGATAGCCCGCACCGTCCCAGCGCTCGTGGTGCCACAGCACCGCATCCGCCGCAAAGCGAAGCGAGTCGAAGCCGCCGATCAGCCGCTGCCCGATCTCCGGATGGCGACGCACCACATCGAACTCCGTTTCGGTCAGCCTGCCTGGCTTGTTGAGGATCGCGTCAGGCACACCAACCTTACCGAGGTCATGCACCAACGCTGATGCGCCGATGAGCTGGATGTCCGCCGCATCGAATCCCATCCTCTCGGCGATTCGCATCGCCACGGTGGCAACACGGGCGCAATGCCCATGCGTGAACGAGTCCTTTGCCTCGATCAGCGAGAGGCAGAAGGACAGTGCCCCCCCCGCCGACCCGCCTAGGTCCGATGTCACCACGCTGTCGGAGGTCCGGGAACGGTGGGAGGACGTGTCTTCACTCATGACGTCTCCGCAATCGTCGTGATCAGGGACCCCGTTGAGCCGATCATCCGATTTGCCTGAAGATTTTCCGCACCCCTCTAGACTCCCCGACCTGCTGTGATCCACGTCCGCCCCTTTGCCGCCTTGCGGCCCCCGGCCAATCGTGCGTCGGAGGTGTCGTGCCCTCCCTACGACGTTGTCGGTCGGGCCGAGGCAATCGCTGAGGCACTCGGGCGGGAGTGCTCCTTCATGCGCGTGGTGCGGCCGGACATCGACTTCCCGGAGTTGCCGCAACCTTCAGAGTCGCAGCTCGCAGCCCGTGCGCGCGCCAACCTGGATGCGCTGGTGTCCGCAGGAGCGCTCGTTCAGGACAAGGTCGCCCAGTTCTACGTCTATCGGATGGCTCGCGCAGGACGCCGCGTCGCAGGGCTCGTGTGCTGCGTCGATGTGGCGGATTACCGCAGTGGCGCGATACGCCGCCACGAGCACACCAGGCCTGACAAGGAGTCAGACCGTGTCCGGCACATCATGGCCGTGGGCGCGCATGCTGAGCCGGTGCTGCTTGCCGTGCCTCGCGTGAGCGAGTTGCCGCGGCAGATGCTGCGCGACATGAACGACAGGCCGCTCCTGCATTTTGCGGCGCGCGACGGTGTCACGCATTCGCTCTGGGCCGTCCACGATCCCGCGCCCTACGAGGAGATGTTCCGTGGCGTCGAACGTGTCTACATCGCTGACGGGCATCACCGGAGCGCTGCGGCCGATCGCGCTGACCGCGAGTGGCGCGCGCGCGGCCTGGCGTCGGAGGGCCTCGGAACGGGCGCGTTTCCCGCAGTGATCTTTCCGTCCGAGGAGCTGGTGATCTTGCCCTACCACCGTGCGGTGCATGACCTTGGCGGCATGGGCCCTGCGCAGTTTCGCGAGCGGTGCGAGCTTCACGGAGTCGTGTGGCGCCGGCTTGCGGATGGCGAGAACGCGCTGCCTGACATGCGTGGCGAACTGGGAGTCCGGCTGAGTGACGGCTGGTGGCGCGCCACCCTTCCTCCCTGCGGCGATTCGCCGCTCGAGCGTCTCGATGTCTCGCGCCTTTCGTCCGCAATCCTGGCCCCGGTGCTCGGCGTTCGCGATGAGCGCACCGATGCGCGATTGACGTTCCTCGGGGGGACGGGCGCAGACCGGCTCGATGCGGAGGTCGAGTCAGGCAAGGCCGAAGCGGCGTTCGCGATGCGTGCCACCGACATCGACGACATGATGACCATCGCCGATCGGGATGAGGTCATGCCGCCCAAGTCCACCTGGTTTGACCCAAAGATCAGGAGCGGACTCTTCATGCACCGCTTCGCAACCGCCGGACCTGACGGCACGAATCCAGATGGGAGGCCCTCATGAGTCAGCCAGTGCACGCCCCTGCGACCACCGCCGTGCGGGTGCTCGTCACGGATGCCTTCGACTCCTCGGCGGCGGACACGCTGCGCGAGTCGGGGTTTGACGTGATCCACAACCCGATGCTCGGCGATGACACCCTGGCTGCCGCCATGCAGGACCTCCAACCCCAAGTCCTTGTGGCGCGATCGGTGCGCGTAGGCGAGGATGCGCTGCGCGCGTCCAGCCAGCTGGCGCTTGCGGTCTGTGCGGGAAGCGAGGCGCAGTGCATCGACCTCGACGCCGCAAGCCGGCTTGGCGTGATGGTGTCCCACTGCCCGGGCCGAAATGCGGCGGCGGTCGCGGAGCTCGCGTGGGGGCTGATCGTTGCCTGCGACCGGCGCATCCCTGACCAGGTCGCCGACCTCCGTGCAGGCCGCGCCGACCATTCGCGCTATGCAGGTGCTGCCGGCCTTGCCGGCCGCACACTCGGAATCGTGGGGCTTGGCCAGGTCGGACAGGAGATTGCGCTGCGCGGGCTCGCGTTCGGCATGCACGTCGTGGCGTGGAGCAAGCACATCACCGAGGACCGATGCGATGCGCTCGGGGTCGACTTCTGCGCGAATCTCGTCAACCTCGCGAAACTCGCGGATGTCATCAGTGTCAGCGTGACCGGCAATGAGGAGACGCGCGGGCTCCTGGGCGAGAAGTTCTTCAACGCGCTCCGACCCGGCAGCATCGTCGTGAACACGAGCCGCGGGCACGTGTGCGACGAGACGGCGCTGCTCCATGCGGTGCGGCACCGTGGCGTACGGGCAGGCCTGGACATCTTCGGTGACGACGTGCAAGGGCGTACGGGCGCGGAGAGCGCGCTCGCATCGGAGACTGGCGTCTACGGCACATTTCGGGTCGGCGACCGCACCGAGCAGGCGCGGCTGTCGATCGACTCGGAGGTGGTGCGGATCCTGCGCGCATGGCACGCCGATGGCACGGTGCTCAACTGCGTGAATGTGGCAGAGCACACGGCTGCATCAGCGGTGCTGATGGTGCGGCACGAGAACCGCCCAGGCGTGCTCGCACGCATCTTCGATGTGCTTGGCAAGGCGACCATCAATGTCGAGCAGATGGACAATCAGATCAGCACGGGTGGCACGGCTGCCGTCGCGCGCGTCTTTACGGCCACCCAACCTTCAGCACCCGTGATCGCAGCGATCCGCGCATGCCCGCACGTGCTCGGGGTGACCGTCTCGCCGCTGCGGCGGTAGCCGCACCCTTGGCCGCTGCAGTGGGAGTGCCGTCCCTCAACCGCGGTCGGGCAGTGGGGTGAGCGTGATGTTGCGGAACTCAATCCACGCGCCCTCGGACTGCAGCGCAATCCGGCCGGGCACCACGCGGCATCCGGTCGCACGGTTCTTGAGCGTGCCGTTGACGTAGAGCTCGAGAAGCGGACCATCGACCACGATTCGGTAGAGGTTCCACTCGCCCACCGGGCGCTCGCTGCTCTCGCCTTCCATGGCCGTGTGGCGGCCGCTGGTGCGCGAGGCGTCCGTGACCATGGGGAAGTCGCCGATGTTCCAGATGTCGCCGGCGCGACCGCTCATGAGCTGCGCCTCCATCGAAGTCGGCCACACCTGATCGGGCGGCTGCACCCGAACGAGCACGCCGGAGTTCCCGGCGCCCTTGGCTGGATCGAATCGCCACTCGAGCTCAAGAACGAAACTTGCGTAGGTGGCGTCGGTGGCGATGTAACCCGCGGGCTGACCGTTGCAGCGCAACACGCCATCGGCTGCTGTCCAGGTGACGGCCGGGTCTCCGCCCGGCAGGAACGGCGTCCATCCGGAGAGGTCTGTGCCGTTGAAGAGCGCGACTGAGCCCCGCTTCGAAGGTGCGGCGACGGGTGAGTGCAGAGGGGCGTGGCCCTGGTGTGTGCGCTCGCCTCCCGATGCGCATCCGGCGATCGCGGCGAGCGCCAAGACCGGCACCGTGCGCCACATGCATGCGGCGGACAGACGTGCTTGACGGGCACGCACCGGAGGCACGTGAGCGGCGGCCTCAGGCCACGGCGCGGACCGCATCACGTGCCGCCCTTTGGCGTGCGACTCGCGCGAAGCGCGCTACGCCGCGTGCGCAGCTCATGCTCGGCGGCGTACCAGTTCTCGTGCTCGCTGCCCCCATGCTTGAGCCACCGGTGATAGGCGTGGTGCGCGATCTCATCATGGGAGGGGTCACGAATGGCGAGCGGTGCCGGCGCTGCCCGTGTCGGTCCGGAACTAGCCACCTTCCGGGTCGCGGCCGGCTTGCCACGAGACCAGCGCGACGCGACTGATGACCCCGCCACGCTGCGGCGCGACGAACCTGTGCGGGATCCGCCCGCGGCTCGCGCTCCGGACTTGGGTGCACGCTGGGATGCCCCGCTCGCCTTCGGTGCGGCGCGGGAGACTGACTTGCGGCTCGACTTCGCCATCGCGGACTCCTCCTGTGGGCAGTTCAGCAGCTGTCGGCCGCGCGCCATGCGCAGGGCGACCGCTGCCGCCGGAGGCTACCGCCGACATCCCCACTACTCGCGTGCTTCAAGGGCCCGCGCGCCGAAGGGGATCTCAATCAGGTCGCGCGTCAGGGCGTAGGACATGCTTCCCATCCTGCCAACGGCGCGCAGGGCGCCCGAGTCGACCTTTCCGCGCGCATCGAGCACCATCTCAGAGACGTGCACGCGCACCACATCGCCGATCACGATGTTTGCGCCACCGGGCGATCCCGGCGCGAGCCTGATGACCTGCCGCGTGCGGCACTCGAAGCTGATCGGGCTCTCGCCCACGCGCGGCGCCCTCACGTGCGTGCCGGGCACAGGCGTCAGCCCGCTCAGCGCAAACTCGCTTGAGGCAGGCGGAAGCTCCTCCGCCGCTGCCACAACCCGGCGGATGATGGTCTCGGTCGCGACGCTCACCGTGAACTCGCCTGAGCCTCCGTCGCTCGCCGGCAGGCAGTTGCGCAGCGTGTCCTTCTCGGATCCGTCATCGCGGTTGGCGGGACAGAACATGAGCGTCATCGGATCGCTGCCGCACGCGTTGAAGAAGGAGAATGGCGCGAGGTTCGGGAAGCGCCCGCAGGGCGACTGCGTACCCACGACCGCGATGGGCCGTGGCACCACCGCGCCGATCAGCAGCCGGTAGCGCTCAGACGTAGAGAGGTGCGCAGGGTCTATCTCCATCGGTGCGCGAATCTACGCGCCGCAGCATGCGCTCACGCATGCGATAGCCTCGGGCAGGAGCAGCATGTCACAGGCATACGAGTTCGACCTTCTTGTGATCGGCAGCGGCCCATCGGGCCAGCGTGCCGCAGTGCAAGCCGCGAAGCTGGGCAGGCGCGTCGGCCTCATCGAGCGCCGGCGCGGCGTCGGTGGCGTGTCGCTGCACCTGGGCACGATCCCCTCGAAGACCTTCCGCGAGGCGGTGATGAGCGTGCGCGGCGAGGCGGCGATGCAGGCGATGGAGATCGCCGGGATCGACCCCGTACGGCCCACCATGGAGATGCTGCTGCGCCGCGTCGAGCATGTGATGGCTGAGGAGGGCCGCGTCATCCGCGACCAGCTGCTGCGCAATGACGTGGCGCTGATCAGCGGCTCAGCCAGCTTCATCGATGCGCACACGCTGCTCGTCGAGGGCCTGTCCGGGGAGAGGCGCATCACTGCGGGCAACATCCTGGTTGCCACGGGCACGCGCGCGCGGGTTCCGCCCGGATGCACCACCGACGGGTCGCTGATCTTCACGAGCGATGACATCGTGTCGCTGCGCACGCTGCCGCGCGCCCTCATCGTGGTGGGCGGCGGCGTGATCGGCGTCGAGTACGCGTCGATGTTCGCGCGCCTGGGCACGCAGGTCACGCTGGTCGAGGCGCACGAGCGGCCGATCTCGTTCATGGACCACGAGACCGTGGACGAGTTCATGCACGAGCTGCGCGAGCGCAAGGTGATCTTCCGCTGCGGCGAGGCCGTGTCGTGCATCAGCACGCAGGATGCGGGCGGCACGGCTCGCGCCGTGGTCGAGCTCGAGAGCGGCAAGCGGCTCGTGGGCGACTGCGTGCTTGTGTCCGCAGGGCGCCAGGGCTCGGTGGATGGGCTGAACCTCGAGGCAGCGGGGCTCGCCGCCACGGAGCGAGGCCTCATCAAGGCAGACCAGTTCTTCCGGACTGCCGTACCGCACATCTACGCCACCGGCGACATCATCGGGTTCCCGGCGCTCGCCGCCACCAGCGCCGAGCAGGGCCGCATCGCCGCGTGCCACATGTTCGGCGAGCCTGTGGCGTCGATCGGTGACCGCTACCCGCTCGGCATCTACGCGATCCCGGAGCTGTCCGCCGTTGGGGCCACAGAGGAGCAGCTCACCAAGGACCGTGTGCCGTACGAGATTGGCGTGGCGCGCTACTCCGAGACCGCGCGCGGCCAGATCAGCGGCGCGTCGAGGGGATTCCTGAAGCTGCTCTTCCACCGAAGCGACCGCACGCTGCTTGGCGTGCACATCTGCGGCGCAAGCGCCACGGAGCTGGTGCACATCGGCCAGGCGGTGATGGGGCTCGGCGGCGGGCTCGACTACCTGCTCGCGACCGTCTTCAACTACCCCACGTTCGCAGAGTGCTACAAGATGGCGGCGCTCAACGCCGCCAACAAGCTGCGCGTGGAGTAGCGCAGCGCGCCGCGGACGCACGGCGCACGGCCGCTGTGCGCGGCAGGGCGCGCGGTACCGCGCACGCGCTCACTCCGCAACCTGCGGCGCGGGAAGGTTGCGCACCCAGATGTTGCGGAATCGGATCGGGTCGCCGTGGTCCTGCAGGCGGATGGGTCCCTTCGCATCGTGCGGCGCGTAGGTTGCGCGCGCGGCATGCGCAGTGCGGCCAAGCATCGCGACGTGGTCCTGCACCAGCACGCCGTTGAAGATCACGGTCATGTACGCCGGGCTGGCAAGCGTGCCATCGGCAGCAAAGCGCGGCGCGCGGAACACGATGTCGTAGGTGTTCCACTGCCCGAGCGGCAGGCACGCGTTCGCCATCGGCGGGTACTGCCCGTAGAGCGCGCCCGCCATGCCGTCGGGGTACGTCTCGTTCCCGTTCGAGTTGAGGATCTGCAGCTCGTACATCCCCATGAAGAAGATGCCGCTGTTGCATCCCTTCTGGCCCTCGCAGGTCGTGCCCTCCGGAATCATCCACTCGATGTGCATCTGCACGTCGCCGAAGCTCTCCTTCGTCTGGATGTCGCCGGAGCCGGGCTTCACGGAGAGCGCTCCGCCATCGACTGTCCAGGCCGGGTCCTTGCCCCCACCGCCGGTCCAGTTGGCCAGGCCGCTGCCGTCGAAGAGGAGGATGGCATCGTGCGGCGCGAAACCTGTGCCGCACTTGTCGCCAGGCAGCCACACCTTCTTCGGCTGAGGTCGCGTGGTGTCGTGCACGGGGTACTTGAAGGAGGGGCTCTGCTGCATGGCGGAGGCTGCACCCAGCCCGATCCCGACGGCTGCGAGCCACGGGATCAGGCCACGAAGCCGCGGCACAGTCGCCCCGCCATGAGGCGCGTTGGTCGACCGACCTTGTGATCCTGCACGATGTGAGGTGGGAGTCATTGCGCAAGAGTGTCCAAGCCTTGCGATGTCCGTGTCAATGCGTGCTCGCGCTATCGGACATTCAAATCGCAAGGCGCTTGATGAATCGATCCCGCACTGAAATCCGCATTCAGGGCAAATGCGCCTTGCGCGAACGGCCCGTTGGGACATAGTTGCGGTGCGTCTGGAGAGAGGGAACAAGGGAGACGCTTTATCCCATCGAGGTTCCCCCCAATGACGACTCGTTTCACATCCCGTCTCCTCTCCGTGTGCGCTGCTGTGCTGTGCGCAACTGTCGCGAACGCAGGCACCCTGGGCAACCAGACCTACTCCGACTCAAGCAACGACATCGATCCGGGGATCGCCAGCGGCGGGGGAACCCTTGATCTCCTGAGCATGGAGGTCTCCAACACGGCGACAGACGTTGTCTTCCGGCTCACAGTGAACGGCAACGTGAGTGGTGCCGGCTCGGTGGACTGGGGCAAGTTCATGATCGGCATTTCGACCGGCGGCGCTGGCGATACGTCGAGCAACGGCTGGGGTCGGCCGATCAGCATGAGCACTGCGGCTGGCGGAATGGACTACTGGATCGGGTCGTGGGTGGATAGTGGTGGCGGCGGGCAGCTCTGGAACTACAACGGGTCCTCCTGGAGCGGTCCTGGCGGTCTGGCGAACTTCTCGTTCTCGGGCAACCAGATCACCTACACCGCGAGCCTCTCATCGCTCGGCCTGTCGATCGGCGACACCTTCTTCTTCGATGCGTTCAGCTCGGGAGGCGGCGGTGGCGACTCGGCAATCGACGCTCTCGCCAACCCGAACGTGTCGGTGACTGGCTGGACTGCGCCCTACACGTCCAACAGCACCTTCGCCTACACCGTGGTCCCCGCGCCCGGCGCGATTGCGCTGATTGGCCTCGCGGGCGGGCTCATGGCTCGCCGCCGCAGGCGCTGAACGGCTCGACCATCGTGACTTGATGCATCCCCGCCCCGGTGCGAGCCCCGCTCGTACCGGGGCTATTCTTTTTGCATCTCCCCTCGCATGAGGATCCTCGGACTCTCCGCCTTCTTCCATGACAGCGCGGCCGCCCTCATCGAGGACGGCCGAATCGTGGCCGCGGCAGAGGAAGAGCGATTCAGCCGACGCAAGCACGACGACCGCTTCCCGACCCGGTCCGCTGCCTGGTGCATCGCCCAGGCGGGAATCTCGCCCGCGCAACTCGATGCCGTCGTCTTCTACGAGAAGCCGCTGATCAAGTTCGAGCGGCTTCTCGAGACATCGCTCGCCTTGGCCCCACGCGGGTTCGGCGCATTCCTTGCTGCGATGCCGCAATGGCTGCAGCGCAAGCTGCACCTGCCGCGAGAGATCGATGCCGGCCTTGGCGGCACCTATGAAGGTCCGATCCACTTCGCGGCGCACCACGAGTCGCACGCAGCGAGCGCATTCTTCCCGAGCCCTTTCGAGCGCGCGGCGATCCTGACGCTCGATGGCGTGGGAGAGTGGGCGACCGCCGCATGGGGCACTGGCGATGGCGCAGCGCTGCGGCTCCGGGAGGAGATGCGGTTCCCGCACTCGCCAGGCCTCCTCTACAGCGCATTCACCGGCTACTGCGGGTTTCGAGTCAACAGCGGCGAGTACAAGCTGATGGGGCTTGCGCCCTACGGCGAGCCGCGCTTCGCCGACCTCATCCTCGACCGAATCGTGAGGCTGCACGAGGATGGCTCATTCTGGATGGACCAGCGGTACTTCCGCTACTGCCACGGGCTCACCATGACCAGCCCGCGCTTCCACGCGCTGTTCGGAGGGCCTCCGCGCGCTCCCGAGAGCGCGCTGACCCAGCGCGAGATGGACATCGCCGCGAGCGTTCAGCGTGTGATCGAGGAGATCGTGCTGCGGATGGCTCGGCACGTGCACGCGCGCACCGGGGAGCCCAACCTGTGCCTCGCGGGAGGTGTGGCGCTGAACTGCGTCGCCAATGGGCAACTGCTTCGCGAGGGTCCCTTCGAGCGCCTGTGGATCCAGCCTGCGGCGGGCGATGCGGGCGGCGCGATTGGCGCTGCGCTCGCCCACTGGCACCTCACTCTCGGCAATCCCCGTACGGCAGCGAGGGGCGACTCCCAGCGGGGCTCGTACCTCGGACCCGCATTTGCGCATGACGAGATCAAGGCTGCGCTCGATGGCGCGGGCGCCCGGTACGAGGAACTCGCTGAGGCTGAACTGGCCGATGCCGTTGCGGCAGAGATCGCGGCGGGTCATGTGGTTGGCCACTTCGACGGCCCGGCCGAGTTCGGGCCGCGCGCACTCGGGCACCGCTCGATCCTCGGCGACCCTCGCGATCCTGACATGCAGCGCCGCATGAACGTCGCCATCAAGTTCCGCGAGTCGTTCCGCCCGTTCGCGCCTGCAGTCCTGGAGGATCGCCAGCAGGAGTGGTTCGATCTCGAGGCAGAGAGCCCCTACATGCTGCTAGTCGCGCCAGTGGCGGCATCGCACCGTGTGGCGGCAGCGCCCGAATCCCAGGATGCTCGGGCGATCGAGCGGCTGCGCGTACGCCGAAGCGATGTGCCTGCGGTCACGCATGTCGACGGATCTGCGCGCGTGCAGACGGTGAGCGCCGAGCGCTCGCCGCGCTTTCACGCCATTCTCTCCGCCTTTGAGCGACGCACCGGATGCCCTGTGCTCGTCAACACGAGCTTCAACATCCGTGGGGAACCCATCGTGCACTCGCCCTCCGATGCCTACCGCTGCTTCATGCTCACCGACATGGACACGCTGGTGGTCGGGCGCTGCCTGATGCGCAAGTCCGGCCAGCCACCCATGCCCGGTGCCGAGGCCTACAAGCGCTCCTTCCGCCCTGACTGAGGACCCATATGGCACGACGATCGTTCATCTCCGAGCTCACGGCATTTGTGCTGACGCACAAGAAGTACATGCTGATCCCGGTGATCATCATGCTGCTGCTTGCGGGACTGCTTGTGCTGCTTGGAGGCACGAAGGCCGCACCGTTCATCTACACCTTGTTCTGAACGCACCAATCTGCGGACTCCCCACATGGCCATCGTCACCATCGACTGGCATCCCGATGCCCGGCACCTTCGCCGCTGGGCGATCTTCACGGCAGTGGCGCTCGGGGCCGTGGGTGCACTCTTCCGGTTCGTCGACTGGGGAGCGTTCGCGGCGGCACGGCCGATCGCCCCCTTCCTGTGGGGGTTTGGCGCATTTGCGCTCGTGACGGCCGGTACCGGCACGCGCGCGGGCCTGCCCGCCTACTGGGCATGGATGGCGTTCACGTGGACTGTGGGCACCACGCTGGGCACCTTGGCGCTCGGCGCCGTGTTCTACGGCGTCGTGACGCCTCTAGGGGTTGCGGCCCGCATTGCTGGGCGCGACCGGCTCGAGCTGCGTCCCCCGCGCGGAACGCGGTCGATGTGGCGTCCGCTTCCGGCGCACCGGCACGATCCGGAGCGGCAGTTCTAGTGACCGCTCGCTGACGTCCGATCTCACCACTGAAGCACATGGCACAGTCCGCCACGACGACCGTCACCGACGCAGCCACGGCGCAGATGCCGAAGTGGAAGCGGCGCGTGTTCATTGCGCTGACAATGAGCGTGCCTGTTGTGCTGCTGCTCGCACTTGAACTTTCGCTCCGGCTGTTCGGCTGGGGCGGCTACCCCCCCTTCATCCGGGAGGCTGGCGAGGTGCGACCGGGCGAGCGCCTCTGCCTCGTGGAACCTGCCGCGACCAAGCCGTACTTCTTCGCGAATCCCACACGGCCGGGCTACGCGGAGGAGACGAACTTTGTCATGCCCAAGCCGGCAGGCACGGTGCGCATCTTCCTGATCGGCGAGTCGGCCGCAAAGGGCTACCCGCAGCCGCGCAACCTCGCGATGTCCGCATTCCTGCGCGAGATGCTTCAGGACGCATGGCCAGGGCGCGCCGTCGAGGTCATCAACATGGGCACGACGGCCGTGGCCAGCTTCCCGCTGGTCGCGATGGTGAAGGAGGTCGTGCGGTACCAGCCGGACCTTGTGATCCTCTACGTCGGCAACAACGAGTTCTTCGGCGCGTACGGCACCGCGTCGATCAACGCCGTCGGCACGATGCCCACATGGGCCCTGCCGGTGATGCGCGCTGTCCGGGGACTCGCGGTAGTGCAGGCGCTCGATGCGCTCGTGCACCGCGGTGCGGACGAGGACCGCACGCTGATGGAGCAGATGGTGGGCCAGTCGGTGATTCCTGCCGACTCGCCGCTGCGCAACGTAGCTGCACGCAACCTGCAGGCGCACGTCGGCGCGATGATCGACATCGCGCAGGACGCTGGCATTGCCGTGCTCGTGTGCACCACCGCGAGCAACGAGGCCGGGCTCGCCCCGCTCGGCGAGGGCAGCACGGCCGCCGCCCGATTCCAGGAGGCCAAGCGCCTGGCTGCGTCAGGCGACCGCACGGCGGCACGCGAGGCGTTCCTTGATGCACGCGACCTCGACACAATGCCGTGGCGACCGACGCGGGCTACGGAACAGGCGATCCGCGACGCGGCAGCCGCACGGGGCGCGCCGCTCTGCGACATCGCCTCGATGTTCCGTGACGCAGGCATCGATGGTGCCACGGGATGGGATCTCCTCGACGACCATGTGCACCTCTCCGTGCGCGGCCAGGCGGAGGCGGCCCGAGCCATGGCGCGCGCGATGGCCTCGCTGCCTGCACCCGTGACCGTCGACCCGCTGGCTACCGCCGCGCTCGCCGACTGGCGGAGCTACGCGACACGCCTCGGGACCAACCCCTACGACGACTACCGGGTGAACCACACGTTGCGCGTGCTCTTCGGCGTCCCGTTCATGAAGCGCACCAACCCCGACGCGTTCGCGCGCTTCGACAGCGCATGCCGCGCCTTCGAGTCGACGATGACGCCGCCGGTTCTCTCTGCGGCACGCGAGTGGCAGTCTGGTCGGGTCCATGCAGGTGCGCTCCGCCCGCTGACGGGCATGGTGGCGCGAATCCTCATTCGGGAGAACCGGGTGCCTGAGGCCGCAGGGCTCTACGAGATTGCCCGTCGCCAGGTTCCGGACTACAACTCGTGGCACATCGAGTACGCCTACTTCCTTCTCGCCTGCCGCGAGCGCATCCACGGCTCGCTGAGCGAGCCTGACCGTGCAATTGCCGCGCACGCGATCGACGAGGGCCGGTTCCTGCTTGCGCACGGCTTCTCGGAGAGCGGCATGACGGAGCGATACATCGGGCGCCTCATGCAGCTCCGCGGCGAATGGGCAGGGGCGATCCCCTACCTCGAGGCCGCGCGGCCGAAGATGTCCGCCGAGGACCTTGTGGCCTGCGATCAGGCGCTCGTGATCTCCTACACCCGTTCCGGGCGCACACAGGATGCGCTCGCGCTTGCTGACCGCGGGGTCCGGGAGAGCGGCCGTTTCGCGTCGATCTACCGCAGGATGCAGGAGGAGATCGGGCGCAGCTCGGCTGAGCCGGCCGCACCGCGCTGAGCAGTCAGCCCGGTCTCTTCATCTGCTCCGTGAGCAGACGAGCGATGAACGTGGCCGGCATCAGCACGCCGGTCACCGCCTCGAGCATGCAGACCAGCCGCGCGCCGCGCGACACGGCGACGATGTCGCCGAACCCTGCGGTCGTGAGCGTCGAGAAGCTGAAGTAGATGAAGTCGGCGATGTGCAGGTCTGCCGGCCCGGGCCGGTCGCCAACCTCGTAGGCCACGGGATCCTGCAGCCAGACCCAGTGGTGCACGGCCGCGAAGAAGTACCCGATGAGCAGGTACGCGCTGAAGCCGGCATAGAGCCGGTTGTCGACGAGTTCGCGGCTGAAGAGCGCGGCTCGCCCGATCGCGATCGCGGCCAAGAGGTAGATGGCCATGCCGAGCAGCACGAGCGCCTCGCCGGGAATGGACAAGACCTGCACCCGAGTGAGGAGCGCGAGCATCACGATGACGGCCATGCAGAGCGCGGCCACGATGATCATCCACCACCGGCTCGCCAGCTGCACCACCCCGAACAGCGGCGTCGCGAGCCAGTATGCGACGATCCACGAGATGTTCTGCGAGTCCCGCTGGGCAACGATCGGGTAGAGCACGAGCTGCAGCACGAGCGCGGCAAGCAGCACCAGCCCGCGGTTGCGCATCTTCGCGAAGACGCGCTGACGGACCCATGCGCTCGGATGCTCGGTGGCCACTGCCGCACAACATACGCGCTGGCGGGATCGTCGCGCGCATCGCAGATGGCAGGACCCGGTCCTGCGCGGATAGCGTGCCCGCAATGCACGCGGCGGACATCCGCAGCTCATCGCGCACCGCGCTGGCCGTACTGACCGGCATCAACCTGCTCAACTACCTCGATCGCTACATCGTGGCAGGAATGGTCGGGCCGCTCAAGCGGGAGTTCGACGCGTCGGACACCCAGATCGGCCTGCTGATGAGCATCTTCCTCGTCAGCTACATGGTGGTGTCGCCGATCGTCGGGTGGGTGGCGAGGACGCGAAGCCGCACGGGATTGCTCGCGCTCGGTGTGGCGCTCTGGAGCGCAGCAACGGCAGGCGGCGCATTCGCGCGGTCGATCTGGCACCTGCTGGTCATGCGCGCGGCCACTGGCGTGGGCGAGGCCGCATACGCGACTGTCGGGCCGGCGCTGCTGGCGGACCACTACCCGCCGAACCGCCGGTCGGGTGCGCTCAGCATCTTCTACTCGGCGATTCCGGTGGGCACCGCGTGCGGCTACATGCTCGCGGGCTACATCTCGTCGCGGTGGGGCTGGCGCGAGGCGTTTCTTGTCGCGGGCCTGCCCGGCCTTGCGATCGCGCTCCTGTGCCTGTGGCTTCGCGATCCGCCGCGCGGACGGTTCGACGCCACGCAGCAGCCGCATGCTGATGCCGCGACCGCTCCGGCTGCCGATGCGCCACCTGAACCCGCGCGCCTGATGCCCGCAGCGGCAGCGCTCGCGCGCAACCGACGCTTCGTGCAGACGACGATCGGCTATGCCGCGTTCACGTTCGCGTTCGGTGCGCTCGCGACGTGGATGCCCTACTACATGGAGCAGGTGCGCGGATGGAGCGCGGAGACTGCAGCCGTCGCCTTCGGCGGGATCATCGTGGCGACCGGCTTTGCAGGCACGCTGCTTGGCGGCTGGGCGGCAAGCCGGCTTGGCGGAGGCCGTGACGACAGCGCGCTGCGCATCGCGGGCTGGTGCATGATCGGCGCGGCGCCCCTCTCGGTCGTTGCGCTTGCCGCCCCTCAGTCGTGGGTGCTCGTGCCTGCGCTTGTGCTCGCGGCGACCTTGAGCTTCGCGACGCAAGGGCCGATCAATGCCGTGACCCTCAACTCGGTGGGTCCCACCATGCGTGCCGCCGCAGTGGGCGTGAGTGTGCTGTGCATCCACCTCTTCGGCGATGTGCCAAGCCCTGCGCTCGCGGGATGGATCTCGGATCACGCGCCGGGCGAATGGCGCGCCGCCGTGGTGCGCGCCGTCGGATCCACCGCCGACTCAGGTCTGCCGCTCGGCCTGGCGATGATCCCCGTGGCGATGGCGATCGCCGGTGCGATCTGGCTCCGCGAGGCACATCAGCCCACGCCGACGATCGGCACGGCGTCAAAGCCCTTGCGGTAGTTGGGACGCACCAGCGCCGTCGCCGCCTCGGAGTTCATGAAGCGCATGCCGACGGGGTCGTAGATCAGGCGCTGGCCAGGCACACGTCCGCCGATGACGCCGAGCAGGACCGCCTCCGTGAGAGGTGCAGCAAGATCGAAGTTGGCCACTGTCGTGCCCTTGCCCATCGCCGCATCGACCCATACGTGCCAGTGGTTGTAGGGCTCAAGCTGCGGACGCTCGTAACCGTCGAGGCGCGAGTTGGGGAAGACCTTTGGGAATCCGTCGGAGAAGTCAAACCTTGGCGCCTTCTCCTTGGCATCGCGCCCGAAGGTGTCGCACGGCACGATCACTGTCGCGTCGGTCCCGACGATGATCGATCCGCCATCCGGATTGATCGCGGCGATGTCGAGATCCTTCGGCAGGTGCGGCGACACCGAACTTGGCGGCACGCGACCGCCGTCGTACCACGTGAGCGGAATCTCGCCGTTGGCGGCATCGGCGCCGCCGGCAAAGGTGATGGTGACGGTCTCCGCGGTCGGGTACTGGTCTGCCGTGAGATCAACCGAGTTGCCCATCACCGACACCGGAGTGCCGAGCTTGATGCCCAGGAAGAGCGTGTCGAAGAAGTGGCATGCCATGTCGCCGAGCGCACCCGTGCCGAAATCGAGCACACCACGCCACTTGAAGGGCGTGTACGCATCGGCCTTGAAGGGTCGCTCGGGCGCGCCGCCAAGCCATGCCTGCCAGTCGAGCCATGCGGGCACCTCGTCCTTGCCCTCGGGGCGTGGCTGACCCTGCGGCCACCAGCCCGCGGGACGGTTCGTCCACGTGTGAATCGACACGATCTTGCCAGGGATGCCCGTGCGCAGCATGTCGACCGCTGTCCGCAGGCCCTTTCCCGTGCCGCGCTGGATGCCCATCTGCGTGGCCACCTTGCGCGCAGCAGCGAGCTCCTGCATCGCGCGCGCCTCGGCGATGAACTTCGTCAGCGGCTTCTGGCAGTAGCACGCCTTGCCCTTGTCCATCGCATTGAGCGCGATCGGCGCGTGCGTGTGGTCTGGCGTGCTCACGATCACAGCATCGATGCGGTCGCCCATCGCGGCGAGCGCCTCGCGGTAGTCGGAGAAGGTGCGCGCCTCGGGGAACTTCTCGGCCGCCTTCGCGAGAGACTCGCGGTTGGTGTCGCAGAGCATCGCTATCTGCGCATTCGGGTGTCGCATCACCTGACCGATGTCCGACGCACCCATGCCACCGACGCCGAACGCAGCCACGCGGAGCTTGCCGTTCGCGCCAAGCTGCGCCGCACGGCGAAGTGCCGCCGGCGCGGCGTTCGCGCGACCGAGCAATCCACCAGAGGCTGCGAGCGCACCAGCCGCGAGAGTGCCCGCGAGGAATGGACGCCGACCGATCCGCGGGGTGTGTGGGTCGCTCATGCCCCGGAGTGTCGTTCATTGCGGTCAGCGGAACAAGGCGGAATCCCCTCAGAAGGTCCGAGAACCATGGATATCGGGGCCTGGCGCTACGATTGCGACCGTCCGTCCGTTGCGTTTCGGCGGCGGCGCCTCATGAAGTCGCACGGACCTGCGATGCCTCCACTGCCCCCTGCCGACACCGAGATTCAGTCTGCCACCCCCCCGGCGCCTGGGGTGCGGCGATCATCGCTCGCGCTGCTCGCCGCGTCGGCGATCGGGGTGGTGTTCGGGGACATCGGCACAAGCCCGCTGTATGCGCTGCGGGAGTGCTTCGGGCCGCACTCGGGCCTCGAGCACGAAACGCTGCAGGTCATGGGCGTGCTCTCGATCATCTTCTGGTCGCTGGTGATCGTGATCGGCGTGAAGTACGCGGCCCTGATCCTGCGCGCCGACAACAAGGGCGAAGGTGGCATCATGGCGCTTCTGGCGCTCACGCCCACGCGCGCCGAGGGAGGCGTCTTCGGCCTCTGGAAGCCGCTGCTCTGCATCGGACTGCTCGGCACGGCGTTGCTCTACGCCGATGGCGTCATCACTCCAGCGATCTCGGTGATGTCCGCGTTCGAGGGACTCCAGGAGAAGTCCCCCGCATTCGAGCCGTGGGTGCTTCCGCTCACTGTGGCCACGCTGCTTGGGCTCTTCGCGCTGCAGCGACTGGGCACGGCGAAGATCTCCGCATTCTTCAGCCCGATCATGGTGATCTGGTTCGTCACGATCGCCGCGCTCGGCGCCGTGAGCATCGCGCGTCATCCGCAGGTGCTCGATGCCGTGAACCCCATCTGGATCGCCCGCATCGTGCGGGCCGAGCCGTGGGACACCTTCGTGGTGCTCGGCAGCGTCATGCTGTGCATCACAGGCGGCGAGGCGCTCTACGCCGACCTCGGGCACTTCGGCCGGCGGCCCATCTCGCTGTCCTGGTACGGATTCGTGATGCCGGCGCTGCTCGTCAACTACTTCGGGCAGGGTGCGCTGATCCTCACGGACATGAGCGCCACGGCGAATCCCTTCTACCGGATGGTGCCCGAGTGGGGCATCATCCCGATGGTTGCGCTGGCCGTGACGGCGACCGCGATCGCGAGCCAGTCCATCATCACCGGCATGTTCTCGCTGACCCATCAGGCCGTGCTGATGGGCATCCTCCCGCGGCTCAAGGTGGTGTACACGTCGTCGCACGGAGGCCACATCTTCGTGCCCACGGTGAACCTGCTCGTGGCCGTGGGCGCGATCCTGCTGGTGGTCATCTTCAAGTCGTCCTCGAATCTCGCCGAGGCCTACGGACTCGCCGTCGCCACGGACATGGCGTGCACGACCATCCTCTTTGCCGCGGTGATGCGTCGCCACCGCGGATGGCGCCTGTGGCTGCTCGTGCCCTTCCTCGTGCTGTTCCTCGCGATCGACCTGCTGTTCCTCGGCGCCAACGTGCTGAAGATTCCGTCGGGCGGATGGCTCACGCTCGGCATGGGCGCCACGCTCTTCATCGTCATGATGACGTGGATGCGCGGACGGCGCGTGCTTGCGGAGCGCTTCCATCGGCAGACGCTTGCGTTTGACCACCTCATCAACAGCCTTGACGCGCATCCTGTGCCGCGAGTCTCGGGCACCGCGGTGTTCCTGACGCCGATGACTGCAGGCGTGCCTCCCACGCTGCTGCATCACCTCAAGCACAACAAGGTGCTGCACGAGCAGGTGGTGATCATGTCGATGATCCCTGCCCAGGTCCCCATCGTGCCCGAGTCCGAGCAGCTCGAGGTGTGGCGCGAGAAGATTGGCTTCTGGCGCGTGCATGCGCGACACGGTTTCAACCAGCCCGTGGACGTGCCGCGGCTGCTGAGGCAGGCGAGGGCGCTCGGCCTGCAGACGAGCGAGGGCACGACGACGTACTACCTCGGTCGCACCATCACGACGCCGCGCGGCAATTCCGGCATGCCGCGAGCGCAAAAGCGGCTGTTCTGCGCGATGGCGCAGGCAAGCGCCAATAACCCCCTCTACTTCTCGATTCCTCCGGGACGAATGGTCGAACTGGGGATCCAAATCGACTTGTGACGCGCGCGGCGCGCACTGCCAACTCGGGTGTCCGCGGCGCGACGGAGTTGTCCGGGAAGCCCGCATTCCGATTGAGACGTCCGGGGTCGCCCCCTACACTCGCTTCCCATGTCGGTACCGAGGTGCCTAGTCCTGAGGGGGGCGCGTGCTGGCCTCTGGTTGCTGCCACTCGTGGCGGCAGCCTGCTCGGGAGAACCTGTCACGGAGCCGACCGCCGCCCTGAAGAAGGCACGCGCGTACCAGACGGGCACATCCGGTCTTCCGCGGGACGATGCCGAGGCCGCGAGGCACTTCCGGCTCGCGGCGGAGTCAGGCAGCGCAGAAGCTGCAGTCGAGCTCTTCAACATCTATGACGAGGGTGTGGGGGTCATGCGTGACCCCAATGCGGCCACAAGCTGGCTGCGTGCGGCGTTGCGCGCTCAAGCGAACGATCCGGCGCTGATCCTGACGCTTGCGGAGCGCATCGACTCCGGCGTCGGATGCGCAGCCGACGCCGTCGAGGCGACCGATTGGGTTCGGCGCGCTGCGGAACTGGGCGACCCATCGGCGTGCCGTGCAATGGGTGTCCGGCTTCGGAGCGGCATCGGCGCGAAGGCCGATCCCGCCGGCGCGATCGAGTGGCTTGTGCGCGCGAGCGAATCGCAAGATGTGGAGGCGCCGCGACTGCTCGCCGAGCTCCATGCGGCAGGTGTCGGCACGGCGCCCGACGAGTCCGCGTCGACGCGCTGGTACCGCGTGGCGGCAGAGCGCGGCGACGCGATGTCCATGGTGGCGCTCGGACTTCGGCTTCGCCGCGGCATCGGCGCCGACACGGATCTCGCCGAGGCACGCCGGTGGCTCACGGAGGCTGCCGAGAAGAACATGCTCGAGGCGCAGTACGCCCTCGGCAGGATGCATGACGAGGGCGAAGGCGGTCCCGTCGACGACGCGCAGGCGACCGTCTGGTACTCGCTCGCGGCGACGCAGGGGCATCTCGAGTCGCAGCTGCGGCTCGCGCGCATGTACCAGTCTGGCGAGGGCGGATCGAGGGACTACCCAGAGGCGGTTCGCTGGTATCGCGCGGCCGCCGAACAGGGCTCGATTCCGGCCAATGTGGCGCTCGGTGAGCTCTACACAAGCGGCGACGGCGTGGCCCGAGATGGCGAAGCGGCGGCGCGCCACTTCCTCAAGGCTGCGGAGCGCGATGACCCGGAGGCGCAGCTGCTGCTCGGCCGGCTGTTCCTCTATGGGGAGGGAGTGCGCCAGAATCCGCGCGAAGGGGCCGCTTGGATCGAGCGCGCGGCAAGTCGCGGGCTGCCTGCCGCCGTCTTTGAGCTGGCGCGGCTCAACGAGTTTGGCTTCGGGATGCCAGGGAATCCGTCGCAGGCGCTGCAGCTGTACGCGCAGGCAGCCGAGCTCGGCGACCCTGATGCGTCGTTCATCCTCGGCACACGGTATGACTCGGGCAGCGGCGTGCCGCAGAGCTACCAGGAGGCGGCGCGCTGGTACCAAGTGGCCGTGGATGCTGGCATCCCCGATGCGAAGCTCGCGCTCGCCGTGCTCTTCGTGCGCGGCAATGGCGTGCCGCAGAACGAGGCGCTTGCGGCGCGGCTGTTTCTTGAGGCCGCTGAGGCCGGTCTCGACTGGGCGCAGTACTGGATCGCAGATCTCTACCGCAACGGGATTGGTGTCGAGTTTGACCTGGTGCGCAGCTACGCGTGGTTCAACATCGCGGCGGCAGTCGGCAACGGGCCGGCGGCAAATGCGCGCAACGAGATCCGCGCGCAGAGCAAGCTCTCGCGAGATGACATCGAGCGCGCGCAGGACCTCTCACTGACGCTGATGCGCGTGAAGCCTGACCAGCAGTGGGAAGCTCGCACGCGCTACGCCAATCCGTCGCAGAAGGCCGCGAAGACTGGAGGCGGATCGGCGGGGCGCGGTGCCGCAGCCGGCGGGACCGCTGGTCCGGTCGGCGTGGGCACGACCCCCGCGGGTACCGCTGGTGGCAGCGCGGGCTCGTCGGGTGGCCGCGGCAGCGGCGGGTCCCGGCCCCAGCGCAACTCGGGACCGGTCCGCGGCTCATCGCGGTAACGCAGCCCCACGCGGAGGAAGGTGGGCCGGGGCCGCATGAGGCCCCCAGGTCCGCGGGGAACCCTGCGTTTCACGGCGGTACGGGCAGGATGCCGACGATAGCCCATCGGAGTGCCTTCCATGGACCGCCCCACAGTTCCCTTTCGCCGCCGCCTGCTCGGGCAGCTGATGCTCCTTGGCGTGCTGCCGACCACGGTCGTGATGACAGGCATTGTGGGATACAACCGATGGACGGCATACGTGAGCATGCGCGCAGAGCAGGAGCGTGCGCTCTTGACCACGGCCAGGCTCTCCGCTGCTGTCATCGAGGACGCCAACAACAACATCCTCAATCTCGTGCAGGTGGTCGCACGCGTGCAGGAGGCTGGCATGCTCGGCCAGCGCGCCGAGACCCTGAAGATGCTCGATGCGCTGCTGAGGTCGAGCCCCGACCTGATAGGAATCTGTGTCGGCTACGAGCCCAATGCCGATGGTGCCGACGCACGGAGCCTCGCTGACGCCGGACTTCCCCGAGAGTCCATGGACCCGTCGGGACGGTTCATGCCGTACGTGTGGCGCGACCGGACTGCCGGCGACCGCGTGGCGATCAAGAACCTCACCAACATGTCGACCAGCCTGTACTACGGCGGCATGAAGGCGCGTTGGGAGACGCAGGGCGCGCGCACGCCCAGATGCACTGAGCCCTACTCGTACGACGGCCAGTACATCGTGGAGCACGCGGCGCCTATCGTGGTCGACGGGTCGTTCAAGGGCGTGGCGTGCGCGGACCGGTCTCTGCGCATGGTCGACCGCATGCTCCGGGACATCGCTGCCGATGCCGACGTGGACGCGTTCCTCGTGTCGAGCGGATCCTCGATTGCCGGATTCGAGGCGGGCCAGGCATTCATCGCCGCCACGACGGACCCGCTGCGGGACGACGAGTCGGACGTGACCGGGCTCCTGCGCACGACACCTGTCGACCGGAGCCCGTACTCGCGCATCCTGGCCGAGCTGTTCGCAGGCAACGGCGGCATGTCGATTCGCGTGATGCCTGATCCCGTCGATGGCACGGAGTGCTACTTCGTCGGTGCGGACATCAAGGCCGGTGGTTGGCGACTCATGCTGCGCAAGCCGGTGCACGAGGTCACGGCGCCGCTCCACGCGCAGACCCTCTCCTCGGCGTCCATCGCGGCACTCGGCGTCGGGGCTGTCGGTGTGCTGCTGGCCCTTCCGGCGGTCCGGGTCTCGCGACGCATCCGCCGCGCAGTGAGCGCCGCGGAGCGGATCGCATCGGGCGATCTCGCGGTTCGCGACACGCCGAGCGGGCGCGGCGACGAAGCGGACGCACTCCTGCACGCGCTCGCGCAGACCTCGGCTGGTCTTGAGACGATTGTGGCGCGGGTCAAGCAGACCACGATTCAGGTGAACTCGACAGCCACGCAGCTCGCTGCCACCGCGCGCGAGCAGGAGGCGGGCGCGCAGTCGCTCGGCGCGAGCACGAGCCAGATCGCCGCGGCAGTGCAGGAGATCACGTCGACGTCGGTTGAGCTTTCGCGCACGATGGAGAAGGTCGACCGTGCGGCTTCGGAGACCGGACGCCTCGCGCAGGAGGGCCGCACCAGCCTCGACGCCATGGGCAGCACGATGACGTCGCTTGATGCCGGCACGCAGCTGATCGCCGGCAAGCTCGCGACCATCAGCGACAAGGCATCGACGATCAACACGGTCGTCACCACCATCAGCAAGGTGGCCGACCAGACCAACCTGCTGTCAGTCAACGCCGCGATCGAGGCAGAGAAGGCCGGCGAGCACGGCGTTGGGTTCCTTGTCGTCGCGCGCGAGATCCGTCGCCTTGCCGACCAGACCGCTGCAGCCACCCTCGACATCGAGGAGACCGTGCGGCAGATGCAGAGCGCCGTGAGCGCTGGCGTGATGGAAATGGACCGCTTCAACGAGCAGGTGCGCCGCGGCGTCGCGGAGGTGGCGAAGGTCGCCGCGCAGCTTGCCGAGATCATCGGGCAGGTCGATGCGGGCAGCTCGCAGTTCAGCCAGGTGACGGCGGGCATGCAGGCGCAGAGCCAGGGTGGTGCGCAGATCGCCGCGGCAATGCAGCAGTTCACGGCGGGCGTGCGCGAGGCAGTCACTGCAGCGCAGGAGACGTGCCGCTGCGCGACGAGCCTGCAAGAGTCGATCGCGGGCCTCAAGTCGAGCGTCACCGCATTCCGCGTGCGCGAGGGCGGATAGCCCGTGCGCGTGCTTGGGCTCTCGATCGGAGGCCGGGCGTGCGCGATTCCGCTGCGGCTCGTCGACGAGGTGCTGCCGATCGTGCCCGCGGATGCGGTTCCCGGGAGCCCACCTTGGCTGATTGGGATGGCGATGCTGCGCGGACGGCTCGTGCCGCTGATCGACGGTGGCCTTCGCCTGTGCGGATCGCCCGTGCCGTGCACCATGAATGCGCGCACCGTGCTGCTTGTGCCTGGTGCGTGCGAACCACCAATGGCCGTGGCGCTGCGCGTCGAGCGCGTGCACGGCGTGTGCGATACCGACCCGAGGGCGCCTGGCTCGCATCCAGGCCTCGTGCATGCTGCCGACGGGGCGCTCGGGGCGATGACATCCGGCGCTGGCGGGATGATCACGTTCATCGAACCTGGATCGCTGCTCACGCCTGCAGACCGGGCGCTGTTCCGGGATGACCCGCCCGGTACCGTGCATGCTCCGTGATCCCACACGCCAGCGGCGATGCAAGTGCCATCTCACTGATCGAGTCGCTGCTGCGGTCTCGTGGCGCGATCGCGCCTGAGTTGCTCGATGCCCGGACGGTCGAGTCCCTCGCACGATCGCGGTGCGCTGCTGGCGCAGCCGCGTCGCTCGACGCGTACACGCGCGTGCTGCTGTCAGACCCGGGCGAGGCAGACCGGCTCCTCGCGGAGATCGCCGTCCCCGAAACGTGGTTCTTTCGCTACCTGAGCAGCTACGAGCTGCTGCGGTCGCTGCTGTCCGCGCATTGGGCGGACCGCTCGCGCGATGTGCGCATCCTCAGCGTGGGATGCGCCGCGGGATGCGAGCCTGTGTCGATCGCCATCGCGGCCCTGTCGGCGGGCGTGCCGCCGGAGCGCCTTGAGGTGATTGCCGTGGACCGCAACCCACACGCCGTGCGCGACGCACAGCGCGGCCGATGGCCCATGCATGCGCTGCGCGAGGGGCTGCCGCAGTGGTCCTCTCCCTGGATCAGTGCGGCGAGAGCCGAGACGCGAGCGGCCGACATGAGCGTTGCCTTGGTGGATCCATCGGTGCTTGGGCGCATCCGGTGGCATGTGGGCGACGCCACCGCCGAGGCCATCGTCGAGCCCGGCTCATGCGTTGCCGTCTTCTGCAGGAATGTGCTCATCTACCTCGACGCGACTGCGCGCGCTGCCATGATGTCTCGGATCACGAGCGCGCTCGCGCCGCAGGGACTCCTGTTCCTCGGGCACGCCGAGTCGATGGTGGGCCGTGAGGGATTTGAGGGTGCGGGCGTGCCTGGCGCGTTCGCGTGGCGGCGCGTGCGTGTCGAGCCAGAGCCGCTGCCTACGCGCCACGCCCGGGGGGACGCGCCCCAATCGCCGTGGCATTCCGGATCACCGAGACCAGCGGCGCGCCAGCCTCCCGAGCGCGCTGCAGGGGATCCAGGCACCCGCCCCGCTGCCTCTCCTGCGAGTTGCGACACCCCCAGTCACAGCGCTCCCCGCCCGAAGAACGACTCGCGCCGAGCCGAGCCGGCTCGCGGGGCGACGGATCAGGCCATCGCGGTTGCGCAGGGTGCACTCGCGCGCGGCGATACGGCGGCAGCGCGCGAGGGGCTGCTGCGGTTGGGTGACTCGATTTCGCGGGGCGACCACGCCCTGCACGCCGATGAGATGGAGCTCGCTGCGGGCCTCCTGTGCTCCATCGGCGAACTTGATGCTGCATTTGCCCTCTACGCGAGGATCGTCTTCGTGAACCCTGCCCACGACAGAGCCCTGCTCGCGATGGCCGAACTGGCCGACTCCCGGGGCCGTGCCGACGAGGCTGCGCGCTACCGCGAGCGGCTCCGGCGCCTGACCGCGCGGCAGTCAGGGAGTGATCGCCCATGAGCGAACCCTCCTCAGAGGTGACGCTGCGCGAGGCGCTGACGAATCTCCTCGACAGGCCTGTGAGCGAAGAGACGCTCGCCGAGCATGCGCGCAACGCGGCCCGCGCGCGCGAGGACCGGCGCGAGGACGCGACGATCCTCCTTGCGGTGCAGATCGGCGCGGAGTGGCTCGCGCTGCCGGCCGAGGCGGTTCTCCATGTCGGGCCCGCTGTGTCCGTGCACCGTGTGCCACACCGTTCGCAACCCGGCTTCCGCGGACTCGCGAACGTGGATGGCAGGATCGTGCCTGTAGTCGACCTTGGCCGACTGCTTGGGATTGACGCTGCGACCGGCGGCAGTCCGGCATCGGCGCGCGTTGTGCTGTTCGGCGAGGCTGACGCGCCTTGGGCATGCATGGTCGATGCAGCACCGGGCATGGCGGCCGTGTCCAACCAGCACGATGAGGCGCCGCCCATCACCGTGAGCGAGGCGCCGGACAGCATCACGGCAGGTCTCGTGGAGACGGAGTGGGGGCGTGCGTCGCGTGTCGACATGCAGCGGCTGCTCGCGCTCGTGAGCGGAATGGGGACCTGACGAATGGACCTCGGCGGCATCTCGCTCTTCGACCTGTTCCGCAGCGAAGCCGAGCAGCACTGCGGCGCGCTCGCCGATGGGCTCATCCGGCTTGAGCGCGATGCGCATGACCCGTCGCTCGTCGAGCCGCTGATGCGGGCCGCGCACTCGATCAAGGGCGCCGCACGGATCATCGGGCTTGACGTCGCAGTGTCGCTTGCGCACGCGATGGAGGACTGCCTCGTCAGGATCCAGAAGGGCCAGGAGATCCCGACTGCATCGCGTGTCGACGACCTTCTCAAGGGGGCCGACCTCCTGCTCGCGCTCTCGCGCCAGAATGACGAGACTGCAGCGCGCACATGGCTCGATACGCAGTCCGCTGCGGTCGATGCGCTCTGCGCGTCCTTCGCGAAGCCTGCGACTGCCGCGGCGCCGGTCACAGCGCCTGTCGAGACGCCGACTGCGCCTGCGCCCGCTCCACGAGCGCCTGCCGCGTCACCGACGCCAGCACCTGCCGCGCCGACGGCACCTGCGGCATCCGTAGCGGACGCGCCGGGCAGCGCGAGCGTGCTCGTCAGCTCAGCCACACTCGACGCGCTGCTGCGCCTCAGCGGCGAGGCCCTGGTCGAGGGACGGCGCCTCGAGCGGCTTGGCGACCTTGTGGTGCGCGCGAAGCGCACGAACCGCGCGCTGCTCGACGCTGTCGAACGGCAGCGCGACGACCCATCGGCCGCCACGCTTCGCGATGCCGCCGCCGAGATGTCGCGCACGCTGGAGACGCTCTCGGACCGGGTCGCGGCCACGTCACGGCGCGGCGCGGACATCGGCACCACACTGCATGCGCAGGCTCTCGAGGCGCGCATGCGACCATTCCGCGATGCGTGCGCCGCGCTGCCCCGCACGGTGCGCGATCTGGCGCGCAGCCTCGGGAAGTCAGTGCGGCTGGAGATCGCCGGTGACCACGTGTCGGTCGACCGCGACATCCTTCGGCAGCTCGAGGCACCACTGGGCCATCTTGTGCGCAACTGCCTCGACCACGGCATCGAGACGCCTTCCGAGCGTGCCGCAGCAGGAAAGCCTCAGGAGGGCACGCTGCGTGTCGAGGCGCGGCATCATGCGGGATCGCTGCTTGTGAGCGTGGGCGACGATGGCCGCGGCATCGACCGTGACAGGCTGCGCGCGCGAATCATCGAGCGCAAGCTCTCACCCGCCGACATCGTCGCATCGCTCGGTGACGCCGAGCTTCTTGACTTCCTGTTCCTGCCCGGCTTCTCGACGGCCACCACAGTGACCGATGTCTCGGGCCGCGGAGTCGGGCTCGACGTGGTGCGCGCCATGGCGCATGGCGTCGGCGGATCCGTCGAGGTCCGTTCCGATCCCGGGCGCGGCACCACATTCGCGATGCGGCTTCCGGTCACGCTGAGCGTGGTGCGCGCGGCCATGGTGTCGATCGCCGGCGAGCCCTACGCGCTGCCGCTTGCGCGGCTCGAGCGCATCGACCGGGTCCTCCGCGAGAGCGTGGAGACGGTGGAGGGGCGCGCGACAGCGCGCATCGCGGACCAGGCGGTGGGCCTTGTGCAGGCCTCGGGCCTGCTGGAGCTTGGCGATGCTGAGCCTGCCGGCGAGTCGCTCGCGGTCGTGAGCATCGGTGCACGGGACCGGCTCTGCGGCCTCATCGTCGACGAGTTCCTCGGCGAGGATGACCTCGTGGTCCGCGCGCTGGACCCGCGCCTCGGCAAGGTGCCCCACGTATCCGCGGCGAGCATCCGAGACAACGGACAGCTTCTGCTTCTGCTTGACGCCGACGACCTGGTGCAGTCGGCGCTGCAGATGCTTGGCGAGGGCCGGATCCGTGGCGCCGCACGGCCGGCGGCTGCAGCGGCAGGTGCCACGCGCAGGCGACGCGTGCTCGTGGTCGAGGACTCGATCACCGTGCGCGAGGTGGAGCGGCAGATGCTGCAGCGCGAGGGATACGAGGTCGATGTCGCGGTCGATGGTGTCGATGGATGGAACGCGCTTCAGCGCGGCGGCTACGACATCGTGCTCAGCGACGTCGACATGCCACGCATGAACGGCATCGACTTCATCAGGACGCTTCGCGCGGATCCGCGGTTCACGACGATTCCGGTCATCATCGTCAGCTACAAGGACCGTGCCGAGGACCGCGAGGCGGGGCTCAATGCCGGAGCGACCGCATACCTCACGAAGGGCTCGTTCCACGACCGTTCGCTGCTGTCGACGGTGGCCGACCTGTGTGGAGGGCCCATCGCGTGAGGATTGCCGTCGTCAATGACCTGCGCATGGCGCAGGAGATCCTTAAGGCGTCGGTGGCGCGCATCCCAGGAGCAAGCGTCGCATGGGTCGCTGCGGATGGCGCCGAGGCATGTGCGCGGTGCGCGAGCGACAGGCCGGACCTCATCCTGATGGATATGGTGATGCCGGTGATGGATGGCGCATCGGCCACAGCGCGCATCATGCGGGAGACTCCGTGCCCCATCCTCGTGGTGACCAGCACGATCGAGGGAAACCTCGACCTTGTGTACGACGCCCTCTCAGCCGGCGCGATCGATGCCGTGCAGACCCCTTCGGCGGCTGCGCTCGGCGCTCCCGGCGGACTCGATGCGCTCACGCGCCGGATCTCGCTGGTCCGTTCGCTTCACGCGCCAGGGCATCCGCACTCCCATTCTGCCGCGATCGCCGCACCATCCAGCGCGCCTCCATGCCCGTCTGACGCGACACGCGCGAACCCAGTGGCGGCAGGCGGCATCCGCAACTTGCTCGCCATCGGCGCATCCACCGGAGGGCCGCAGGCCCTCGCGTCGGTGCTTGGCGCGATCCCGCGCGGCGCACTCCCGCCGACCGTCGTGGTGCAGCACATCGACCGCGACTTCGCCCCAGGCCTTGCGCAGTGGCTCGCCAGCGTCACGGGACATGACGTGCGGCCCGGCCTGCCTGGTGACG
>JBIKNS010000208.1:0-3972 GCA_044358545.1 Phycisphaerales bacterium
GCCCTCTCGGATGCCCAGTCGCACGCCGTGCGCGAGCAGCACTCCGAGATCGGAACCCTGCACCTCCTCTCCGCGCTTCTCGCTGACCCGAAGGGTCCCGCCGGCGCGATCCTCGCGAAGGCCGGGATCGATGCGTCGCGTGTGAAGCAGGCGGCCGACGCCGAGATGGCGCGGATGCCGCGCGCCCAAGGCACCACGCCCAGCACTGGCCGCGAACTTGTCGAGGCGCTCGGCGCCGCAGAGCGCGCGGCGCAGAAGATGAAGGACGCCTACGCGTCGTGCGAGCATCTGCTCATGGCGTGCGCAGAGACGCGCGGCGGCGCGAAGGAGGTGCTGTCGCTTGTGGGCGCAGACGCATCGAAGCTCGAGCGTGCCGTGGCCGAGATCCGCAAGTCCAGCGGCGTCTCGAGCATCCAGGATCCCGGCGCCGAGAGCACGTTCGAGGCGCTCAAGAAGTACGGCATCGACCTCACCGAGCGCGCGGCCAGCGGCAAGCTCGATCCGGTCATCGGACGCGACGACGAGGTGCGGCGATGCATGCAGGTGCTGTCGCGGCGCACCAAGAACAACCCGGTGCTCATCGGCGAGCCCGGCGTCGGCAAGACGGCGATCGCCGAGGGACTCGCCCAGCGCATCGTCAACGGAGACTGCCCGGAGCTGATGCGAGATGCGCGCATCGTCGCGCTTGACGTGGGCCAGCTGCTTGCGGGCGCCAAGTACCGCGGCGAGTTCGAGGAGCGGCTCAAGGCGGTGCTGCGCGAGGTCGCGTCGAGCGAAGGGCGCATCATCCTCTTCATCGACGAGCTGCACACGATCGTGGGCGCAGGGCAGGCCGAGGGTGCCGTTGGCGCAGGCCAGCTGCTCAAGCCCGCGCTTGCGCGCGGCGAGCTGCGGTGCATCGGCGCGACGACGCTCGACGAGTACCGCAAGCACGTCGAGAAGGACGCGGCGTTCGAGCGCCGCTTCCAGCCGGTGTATGTCGGCGAGCCGAGCGTCGAGGACACGATCGCGATCCTGCGCGGGCTGAAGGCGCGCTACGAGGCGCACCATGGCGTGCGCATCCAGGATGGCGCGCTCGTCACCGCCGCAACCCTGAGCCAGCGCTACATCGCCGATCGCTTCCTGCCCGACAAGGCGATCGACCTGCTCGACGAGTCGGCGAGCCGGCTCCGCATCGAGAACGACTCGATGCCTGCCGAGCTTGACGAGATCCGGCGGCGCATCATGCAGCTCGAGATCGAGCGCGAGGCCCTAAAGATCGAGAAGGACCCTGAGAGCGCGCGTCGCCTCGCTGACCTCGAGAAGGAGCTTGCCGGCGAGCAGGAGAAGTTCCGGACGCTTGACGCCCAGTGGAAGACCGAGAAGGCCGAGCTCGACCAGATCAAGTCGATCAAGCGGGAGAAGGACACCAAGCAGACCGAGCTCGAGCAGGCGCAGCGGCGCGGCGACCTCGAGAAGGCCGCGCGCATCCAGTACGGCGAGATGCGCGAGCTCGACCGCAAGCTCGCCGAGGCCGAGGCTGCGCTCACGAAGCGGCTGTCGACTGGCACCGCGCTCGTGAAGGAGGAAGTCGATCCTGAGGCGATCGCCGAGGTGATCGCGAAGTGGACCGGCATCCCGGTCTCGAAGCTCGTCGAGAGCGAGCGCGAGAGGCTGCTGCACATCGAGGATGACCTGAGGCGCCGCGTCGTCGGGCAGGATGAGGCGGTGCGCGCAGTGGCGGAAGCCGTGCGCCGCAACCGCGCCGGGCTCGGCGAGTCGGGGCGCCCGATCGGCTCGTTCCTGTTCCTGGGGCCGACCGGCGTCGGCAAGACCGAGCTCTGCAAGGCGCTCGCCGAGCTCCTCTTCGACACCGAGGAGGCGATGGTGCGCATCGACATGAGCGAGTTCATGGAGCAGCACTCCGTGGCCCGGCTCATCGGCGCGCCCCCCGGCTACGTGGGCTACGAGGAGGGCGGTCGCCTCACTGAGGCCGTACGGCGACGCCCGTACTGCGTGGTGCTCTTCGACGAGTTCGAGAAGGCGCACCCCGACGTCAGCAACGTGCTGCTGCAGGTGCTCGACGACGGGCGTCTCACGGACGGCCAGGGCCGCACCGTGAACTTCGCGAACACGATCGTGGTGATGACGAGCAACATGGGATCGCAGGCGATCCTCGAGATGACCGAGCGCGGCGAGCCCGATGCGATGATCGAGGCGCACGTGCGCGGGCTGCTCAAGAAGCACCTGAGGCCAGAGCTCATCAACCGCATCGACGAGACGGTGATCTTCCACCAGCTTGGTCGCCAGCAGATCGCAGGCATCGTGGCGATTCAGTCGCGGCACCTGCGCGACCGCCTCGCGGAGCGCCGGATCGACCTTGAGCTGACGCCTGCAGCGGTGTCCGCCCTCGCGGCCGAGGGCTACGACCCTCAGTTCGGCGCGCGCCCGCTCAAGAGGGTGATCCAGCAGCGGCTCGAGAATCCGCTGGCCAACCGAATCCTCGCGGGCGAGATCCGCGAAGGGCAGAGGGTGACCGTCGGGTACGAAGGCAAGAGCTTCACCTTCACAGCCGCAACCGCCACCGAGCCGGTGGGAGCGCCGTGATTGCGCGCACCGCCATCCCGAGCACCGCGGTTACGCGCACCGCCATTGACCGCAATGCCGCCGCAAGCAACGTGGCTGCACGTACCGTCGCGTGCGCCATGATCGGCGCGCTGCTGGCGATGCTCGGATGCGGACCGTCGAAGGTCGCCAATCGCGATCCTGTCGGCGATGCGTTTCCGGGCGTTCAGGGCAAGGCACTGTCAGGCGAGTCGGTGGACATCCCGAAGGCGTACGCAGGCGCGCCCGTCATCCTGATGGTGGGCTACCTGCAGGAGACGCAGTTCGACCTCGACCGCTGGACCTTCGGCATCATGCAGGCGAAGCCGCCCGTGAAGGCTGTCGAGATACCGACGATTCCGGGTCTTGTGCCGAGCATGATCTCGGGCTGGATCGACTCCGGCATGCGCAGCGGGATCCCTGAGGAAGACTGGCCCGCCGTGGTGTGCGTCTACGGCGCGCCGGCGCAGAAGATCGTCGACCTCACCGGCAACCGCGGCGGTCGCAACGGCCGCATCCTGCTGCTTGACGGCGAGGGCCGCGTGCGGTGGTTCCACGACCGCGGCTTCTCCGCGGCAAAGCTTGCCGAACTCGACGCCGCTGCACGTGCGCTCGTCGGCGGCGCCGGCACAGGCTGAACCGAATCGCGAACGCGAGGCAAGTAGCCTTGCGGCATGAACGGTTCCGCCACTTCGAAGATCAACGAGCGTCCCATCTCCGCGCAGAGCGGATGGGCCATGCTGCCCCTGATGCTGATCGGCCTTGGTGTCGGCATCTTCCTTCTCATCCGCGGCATCACGCACCAGGCCTGGCCGCCCGGCATCGTCGGCGGCACGCTCTCGCTCTTCTGCCTCATCGGCTTCTTTGGGCTCTTCATCGTGAACCCCAACGAGAGCCGCGTGATCATCTTCTTCGGCGTGTACCGCGGCACGGTGCGCAAGATCGGCTTCCACTGGGTCAACCCATTCAGCGTGAAGCGCCGCATCAGCCTGCGTGTGCGCACCTTCGAGACAGGATCGTCGAGCACGCCCGACGTGAAGGATCCGACGACCGGCAAGGTCATCGCGGCCGGCACCCGCTCGCGCGGCATGATCAAGGTCAACGACCGCGACGGCAACCCAATCGAGATCGCCGCCGTCGTCGTGTGGCAGGTCACCGACACCGCGAAGGCGCTCTTCAGCGTCGACAGCTACCAGAGCTTCGTCGAGATCCAGTCCGAGAGCGCGCTGCGGAACCTCGCGAGCCAGTACCACTACGACTCACCCGATGAGGATGCGGTGAGCCTGCGCGGCAACACCGACCTCATCGGAGAGCGGCTCCGCGACGAGCTGCACCAGCGGCTCGCGCAGGCTGGCGTTGAGGTGCTCGAGGCGCGCATCTCGAGCCTGG
>JBIKNS010000209.1:0-3934 GCA_044358545.1 Phycisphaerales bacterium
CGCATCCGTTGGTGGCCCGGTCCCGCCTGCGCGCATCACGCTCGTGCCGGAGCGCATCTCGATCGATGCACCAGGCATCCGCTTCCGCACCATCTCGGGCGGCAGCGGGCTGATTCAGGGGCATGTGGACGTGATCAAGTCCGGCACGACTCGCCAGTTCGCCGCTGACATCGATTTCACCCTTGCGGAGGAGCCCATCGGTCCGCTGCTCCTCGCTGCGATCCCGCCGACGGGCGACAAGGACGCGGCAGGATGGCCCGGCGAGCGGCTGAGCGAAGGTGGCAAGGTGCTCGACGCGCTCGGACTGCGCGGACTCGTCTCGGCGCGGGGCTCCATCCAGACGGATGCCGCACAGCCGCTCGACCCGGATGTGGCCGTTGACGTGTGGATCGTGCAGGGTCATGTGCAGCCGAACCCGCAGATGAGCGAGTCGATGTCCGCGAGCGGTCTGCTGTGGCCAGCCGGATTCTCGCTTTCGGACTGCGCCGCGAGCATCTCGATCAGGGGCCCGACTGCGACGCTGAACGAGTTCACGGGTCGGCGCAAGACCGGCACGGTGCGTGCGAGCGGAGAGCTGGCGATGGACACGGGTCGAATGCGGGCCACCATCGGCCTCAGCGGGATCGGTCTCGGGGAGTACGCCGTCAACATGGTGCCCTACGGCCGACGCGCCGATGCGCTCGCGCTCTGGAGGCGCTACCGGCCGCGCGGCACGTTCGATGCCCAGATCAAGCTCTCGCAGGCGTCGGAGACCGACCCACTGGACGCTGTGCTCATGATCGAGCCGCGCATGTTCGGGCTGACGCTGTCGCGTGGGCCCGTCGACTTCGACTTCACGCAGGGTGCCATTGTCGTGTCCGGCACGTCGGTGCTTTGCCAGGGCCTCTCGGGCACGCTCGGCGCGGCGGGCGGGATTCGCTCGCCGATCTGCATCGATGGCGCGTACGGCATTGACGAGGGGATGCTCCAGCTGTCTGGCGAGATCGATCGCCTCTCGATGGGCAGCCCGGTGATCGGCGAGTTGGTGGAGAGGCTCGGGACCGCTGAGCGCGCGGCTGCGCTCGACGAGCTTGCGCCCGAGGGTCTCGTCGACACGGACTTCTTCGTGATCACGCGCGGACGCGAGGTGTCCGAGCTCTCGGTGCGCGCCACTGCAGAACAGCTGTCGGTCGGTCCGCCCGGAAACCGGCTCGATCTCGTCTTCGATCCCCCGCTCTCGATACGCAGCGACTCAGGGATGACGACCCTCCTCGCTCCCTGCGCCCGCTTTCGTGGCGGTCAGCTGTCGATCGAGTCGTGGCTGATGAGCCGTGACCTGACGGTGCCCCTCGCTGGCGAGGCGCGCATCTCGGTGAACGCCACGGGACCCGCGCCCGGTCTACTGGCGCTGCTGCCCGAGGGCGCGCGACGACCGCTGAATGCGGTGGGTTTCGGCTGGGATGGCGGTCTGCGCAGCGATGCGGTAGAGGTCACGCTCGAGCGGACGGGTGATGGAGTCGCGGTGGACATGTCCGGCTCGTTCCGCCTCGAAGGTGGCAGGATGGCGATCGGACCTGAGATCGGCGGCATCGACGCGCGCATCGGCGTAAGCGTGTCGCACAGGCCAGGCGGCACCGCCTTCGACGTGGATGCAGGTGGCACGCGCGCGGTCGTCGCGGGAAGGATCGTCGACTCGTTCCACGCGACAATCGGGCGTCCTACCCCCTCCGAGGATGTCATGATCGGCCCGGTGTGGGCATCGATCGGCGGTGGAATCCTTGATGTGGAGGGCAACATCGCCGACGGCCGTGCAGGAGACGGATCGTGGTTTGTCGACGCGTCCATGGGCGGATGCGCGCTGGCGGCGCTGCTGCCGAGGGAGGACACGCGCAAGACAGGCGGTGCGGAGGCTCCGGCGGACGCCGTGCCGGGCACCGTCCATGGGCGCATCACGGTGGCTGGGGTTGCCGGCGATCCGTCGAGCCGCGTCGGAAGCGGATCCATCTGCGTGCGCGATGCGAAGCTCGCCGAAGTGCCGGTCGGCCTCGCGCTGCTGCAGCTCACCCAACTCATGCTTCCCCTGAATGCAAGCCTCAGCCGGGCCGAGTCGCGGTTCTCGCTCATCGACAGCGTCATCCATTTCGACATGCTCGAGGCGGACTGCTCGACGCTCATCCTCTCGGGCCGCGGGTCGATGGACCTCTCCACGGGCACGATTGCGATCCGCTTGCGCAACCGCGGCACCGTGCCCCTGCTGTCGGACATTGTCGGCAGCGTGATGGAGCAGATCTTCCAGATCGACCTTCGCGGCACGCTCGAGGACCCGCGCGCGAGCATTGCCCCCATCCCTCTCATCGCACCGATGCCGACCCTCGCGGAGCAGGCGCCCGCCGCAGGAGCGGTGCGTTGAGCGGCATGGCGCCTGAGCTACGCGACGCGATCCGAGAGCTCGTGCGGCTTGCGACGACTCAGCACATGGCGCACGCTGCGGACCGGACGCGCCTTGGCGCGATTGAGGAGCTTGTGACGACCGCGCTGCGCGCGCTCGGTGACGACATCGACCTCGGGCAGGTGAAGCTGATGCGACGCGCACTGCGCGAGATGCGCGCATCCTTCACCCTCTTCAACCATCACCGGTCAATCCGCAAGGTTGCGGTGTTCGGGTCGGCACGCACTCCCCCCGACCACCCGGACTACGCGGCGGCGCACGTGTTCACGCGCACGCTCGCCGACCGCGGATGGATGGCGATCACCGGCGCGGGACCCGGCATCATGCAGGCGGGCATCGAGGGTCCGACGCCGGAGCAGGCGTTCGGGCTCGCGATCCGGCTGCCGTACGAGCAGAAGCCGGTGGAGGCGATCAGGCACGACCCAAAACTCCTTGAGTTCCGGCACTTTTTCACGCGCAAGCTCGCATTCATGGGATCCGCGGATGCAGTCGCGGCGTTTCCCGGCGGCTACGGCACTCAGGACGAGCTCTTCGAGGCACTCACGCTCGTGCAGTGCGGACGCAACGCCATCGTGCCGATCGTGCTGGTGGAGGGCATCGGTCTCGACGGCAATCCGCTTGGCTACTGGCCGCGGTGGGAGACGTTCATCCGGGACGCCGTGTTCGCCGAAGGTTGGGTGGATGCGGATGAGCTCGCGCTCTATCGCATCGCGTCAAGCCCGGTGGAGGCCGCCGACATCGTGACCGGCTTCTACCGCCGCTACAAGTCAAGCCGGTGGGTCGGCGAGCTCCTCGTGATAAGGCTCGATGCGCCACTGCCCGATGGCGCGACCGGCGCGCTGGCGCAGGAGTTCCGCGGTCTTCTCGAGAGCGGCACCATCGAGCAGGGCACGAGCCTTGAGGGTGACGATGCGCCCGATGGGACGCCGCGCATCTGGTTCCGCCATGACCGCCGCAGGTTCGGGCTCCTGAGGAAGATGATCGACAGGATCAACGGGATGCCCCATCTTGCGATCGCGCTGGTGGCTGCTCTCGGAGTGGGGGTGGGCGTGGGTGGATGTGCAGGCACGCCATCCCAGTCGGGACGCCCTGAAGGCGAGCCGGGCGATTCGGCTCCAATCACGGAGTCTGCAGCGGACATGCCCACCATGCGCGTCACGATGCCCGTGGACCGCGGCGATGTCGATGGACTCGTGACGCTGGCGTGGCAGGTGCCGGACAACAGCAGCGTGCTGCGCGCGTGGTTTGCGTCCCACCCTCCGCCAGGATTGGACGGGGCCGAGATGTCCCGCATCGCTGCGCACGGCTGGGCGGTCGCGCAGGTGCGGCTCGATGCGTTGCCGGACGCACTTGCTTCCCTGGGAGGGAGCTTTGGGCAGGTGCGCACGTGGCATGGTCAGGCCCTCGAGTGGCGCGAGATCGCGGGCACCCGCATTGAGGGCGGCGCCGCAGTCATGGTGGGCTCGCGGCCTTCGCGCCTACCTGATGGGGTCGTGAGCCTGATGC
>JBIKNS010000210.1:0-3924 GCA_044358545.1 Phycisphaerales bacterium
CTTTGCGGGCAGCGTGCTCGAGGGCGATGCCTCGGCAAGGGAGTCGGATGCAGGGGAGGGCGCGAGCGGACGTCGCTCAGCGCACGAGGGGCGCGTTCAGGCGGCAGGCGGAGGCAGCACTGAGGTGCCGCGACGCACCGACCACACGCCGAGAGCGTGCGTCACGCCTGCCACCGTCCAGGCGCGATGCGTCGCGCACGCGGTGGCACGCAGGTTCCCGGAGCGCACACGGAACATGCCACGCCCAGGCTCCCGTCCGTCCGCAGTGGCATCGTGCGCTCTCGGCACCGCCGAACTCGCGCCGAGTGTCGCCACCGGATAGGACGCCCCGAGCATGGGTACCGCGCTCACAAGGGCGAGCGCAGCCAGGATCAGCAGGGGCTGGAGGACGGTCACATGCATGGATTCTGTCGCAACGGCGCCGGTCCCCGAATGGTAGCGGCCGACCGACCCCGATCGCCCCAGGCGGCAATCAGGACTCCCGCGAACGGAATCCACCAGATGAGGTCATTCGTCAGGATCGTCCAGGCGAAGTTCCACGGAATGTCGCCACGGAGCGCCGTCCACACAAATCCCACCGGTCCGAAGATCTTGCCGAGGAAGCCCACAAGAACGATCGGCCAGTGCACCGTCGGCCCTGAGCTCGCGGCGATGTAGCCGATCCCGTACACGCCGATCACCATCCCCAGGCACTGCCAGATGGCGCGCGCCGTGCCCTGCAGCGGCTCCATGCCTGCCGCAACGAACGGCACATCGGGCAGGACAACGACCGCCGTTCCCCAGATGAGGTTGTAGATGCCGGCCGCAACCAGCCACCAGCGCATCCATGGTCGTGCGCGTGACGGAACCGAATCTGGCTGCATGCTGTGAGCGTAGGCGACGACGTGGGGCAGGGCGATTAGGATCGCGCGCCTTGGGGTGGTAGCTCAGCGGTCCAGAGCCCCCGACTCATAATCGGAGTGACCCAGGTTCGAATCCTGGCCGCCCCATTTGGCTTCACTCGGACGCGGCGGTCAGTACCGGCGCATGACGCCGATCACGACGCCCTGAACTTGGCAGTCTCGGACTCGAATCGGCTCGAACTCGGGATTGGCTGGCTGGAGCCGGATCATGCCATCCTTCTCGCGGTAGAAGGTCTTGAGGGTGGTTTCTCCGCCTTCAAGGAGCGCCACCACACGGTCTCCATTTCGGGCCGTGGAGCGCTTCTCCACTATGACATAGTCGCCGTCGAGGATGCCCTCGTCCCGCATGGACTCTCCGTCGACGCGGAGCGCAAACATGTCGCCACGGCGCGCAGTCTGGGGACCGAAGATCTCCGAGAGCCTGAGTGACTCGTCCTGCGCGCACTTCTCGATCGGCATACCCGCCGCGATGCGTCCCACAAGAGGAAAGGTGAGGCCCGACTCCTCGTCCGGAGGCACCGCCTCCTCAACCACCGACAAAGAGCGAGCCTTGTTCGGGTCTCGCTGCAGCGCTCCCTTCTCGATGAGTGCCTCGACGTGCTCGAACACCGTGACCTTGCTGACGCCGAGCTCGTCGGCCAGCTCCTGCATGGTCGGTGAGTAGCCCTTCGACACGCGCCACTGGCGCACAAGGTTGAAGATCCGAAGTTGCTTGGGTGTGAGGTTCATGGTGGGGCTCGTGATGAGGTGTCGGATTGCCCGTGACAAGCGCCTCTGGCGCAGGCCGAACGTGGCGACGCTTGATGCGGCAGATGCCAAGGAGGCGGTCGATCCAGTCGGAGGGTTCCGTGGTGATGACGGCGTACCGCTGTGAACGTGTTTGCGTGAGAGGAAGGGGGACGCGGTCGCGCATGGCCAGGAGCCCGTCAGGGGTGTCGACCACAAGGGTCACAAAGTCACCCCCTGGTCCAATGCGGATGAGGGGGTCGCTGGCGGTTGCGGCAAAGGTGCTTGGTCTCGCAAGTGCAATCATGGATTCGGTATCGGCGGCGGTTGGATCGACGCTCCACATTTGTACGGTGAATGTTAGCCTATCAGGATACGAACGGGAAGCGCGGAGACAATGTCCAGATGAGTTCCGATGTCCCGACCGTGCAGGAGGCGTTTCCAAGGCTTCTGCCCGACCTCTGGGCCCTCGACCCAGGCATCACCTTCCTGAACCATGGGTCCTTCGGATCGGTTCCAGAGCCGATCCGACGCGCCTGCGAGGGTTGGCGCGCACGGATCGAGGAGCGGCCGATTGAGATGCTCGGACGGAGGATGCCAGAGCTTCTGGCGGATGCGCGACTCCAGGTGTCGCGGTTCCTCGGATCCCGTCCCGACTGCACTGGCTTCGTGACCAACGCCACCGCAGGCTGCAACGCCGCTCTTGCGGCGATCGAGTGGCACGCTGGCGATCGGGTCCTCTTCCTGAACCACGGCTACAACGCGATCAGGCAGTGCATTCACCACCATGCGGTCACGCGCGGGGCAGAGATCGATGTCGTCGACGTTCCTTGGCCCGTGAAGGGCAGCGCAGACATTGTGGCGCGCGTGCTGGATGCCGTCAGGCCACGCACGCGGCTGCTGGTCATCGATCAGGTCACCAGTCCCACTGCACTCGTGCTGCCCGTCACGGGCATTGTGCGTGGCGCGCACGCAGCCGGGCTCATGACGCTTGTCGACGGTGCGCATGCGCCCGGCATGGTCGATCTCGATGTGACGTCCATCGGTGCCGACTGGTGGTGCGGCAATCTTCACAAGTGGTGCTACGCCCCCAAGGGGTGCGCAGTGCTCGTGGCATCGGAGCGCCAGTGCGACCGAACGCATCCGCCCATCATCAGCCACCACCTCGGCAAGTCGTTTGCGGATGAGTTCGATTGGCAGGGGACATTCGATGCCGCACCATGGCTCTGTGCGGCCGATGCGATTGACTTCTCGGTGACCGCGGCAGGCGGCTCGCTCCGCGAGCGGAATCGGCGGCTTGCCCGGTGGGCGCACGACATGCTGTGCGAGCGCCTCGGCGAAGCGCCACTTGTCGAATCCGACGCCGACGAGCTGCTTGGATCAATGGCGTGCGTGCGCGTGCCAGGCCCGGTGCGTCGCCGATTCGCCTCGGCTGCCGATATGCAGGCATGGCTGTACGCCGAGCACCGCATCGAGATCCCGGTGATCGACTTCGGCGGATGGCACATGAGGCTCTCGGCTGCGCCGTACAACACCAACGAGGACTACGAGCACCTCGCCAACGCGCTCTGCGCGTGAGGCCGACGGCAGGCTGCGCTACGGGGCGCTGTCGCGCGGAGGCAGCCCTGCCTTCGCGCGCTGGGCCGGCACAAACTGGGTGTTGAACCAGCTCCACCAGCGTGCCATGTCCCAGCCAAAGTCTGCGGTCGCCTGGCCCGACTGTCGTGTGGCGAGCGACACGAGCGCATTGTGCACGTCTGCGCGGTACGTGTAGACGACCGCATCCTGCACGCGCATCACGACGCCGCTGGCCACAGATCCGATGACGGGCTGGAAGGCGCCACTGCCGTTGCCCACGATCGGCACGACATTGGCCACGTAGCTCTGTCGCGTGGCGATGGCGATCCATGCGAGATCGGCCTTGGTGCGGGCCTCGTCTGCGGTGGCCTGCGCGAAGATCAGCACGGGGATCGCCGCAAACGCGTCCACGCGCCCGGCCAGGATTCCCGCGTTGTTCGCAATCGAATGCTGCGGAGCGCGGAGGGCGTTGTCGATGACCGCGAGCGCTTCGGGTCCAGCGGGTCTCCGGATCCGGCGCGAAGCCTCATGGCGGATGGCAGCGTCATCATCGCGGATGGCGATGTCCGCGAGCTGTGCCTCCCCGAGCCCTCCTTGCGCTGCGAAGTGGTCGAGCACAGCAAGCCGCACATCATCGGCTTCGGTGCGCAGCACGCGCCAGAGCACCGGCCAAGATGTGGGATCGGTCCAGTCGGAGAGCTGCGTGATGCCACGTGCA
>JBIKNS010000211.1:0-3908 GCA_044358545.1 Phycisphaerales bacterium
CGTGTCGCTCAGCCGCATGCGCGAGTAGCGCTCGCGCAGCTCGGCAAGCTTGGCGCGCGCCTGCTCGAGCCGGGCATGGCTCTTGACCACAGTCGCTGCCGCGGTCATCTCCTCGCCGAGCTCTATGCCGATGCGGTAGGGGTTCTCGGTGCCCGACGACGAGAGCAGCCGGTTCATGCGATCGCTCTCCGCCGCAACGCCAGCGTCAAACGCCGATGCAGGCGCATCCTCCGGCGGCGCGGACTCGAGCGCGTACTTCGCGACGCCAGCGCCGCAGAAGAGGCCGTCAAAGATGCACGAGAGCAGTGCGTTCGCGCCAAGCCTGTTCCCGCCGTGGTAGGCGAAGTTCACCTCGCCGAACGCGTAGAGGCCCTTGATGTTCGTGACCATTGAGTCCTCGGACCCGTAGACCATGCCCTTGCCGTCGGGCTTCGCCTCGTAGGTCGTCCACAGCCCGCCCATCGAGTAGTGCATGCCAGGGAAGATGCGCATCGGCATCTCCGACGGCTCCTCGCCCACGAACTTCCGGTAGATCTCGAGGATGCCCCCGAGCTTGCGGTCGAGGTACTCGCGTGTGAGGTGCGTCAGGTCGAGGTAGACCTGGTTCTGGCCGCTGACGCCCATGCCCTGGTTGACGCACACGTCGAAGATCTCGCGCGTGGCGATATCGCGGGGCACGATGTTGCCGTACTTGGGGTACTTCTCCTCAAGGAAGTACCAGCGCTCCTCCTCGGGGATCTGGCGCGGGTCGCGCGTGTCGCCCTTGCGGCGCGGCACCCACACGCGGCCTCCTTCGCCGCGCGCGCTCTCGCTCATCAGGCGCAGCTTGTCGGCGCCGGGGATGGCGGTGGGATGCACCTGGATGAACTCGGGGTTCCCGTACCACGCGCCAAGCTGGAAGCAGCGGCTTGCGGCAGCGCCCGTGCACATCACCGAGTTGGTGCTCTTGCCGAACACGAGTCCGCAGCCGCCGGTGGCCATGACAACGGCATCGGCACGGAATGCCCGGATCTGCATCGTGCGCAGGTCCTGCGCAACGATGCCGCGGCACACGCCGGATGCGTCAAGCACCGGGCGCAGGAACTCCCAGTGCTCCCACTTGGTGACCTTGCCCTCGTGGGAGAAGCGGCGCACCTGCTCGTCGAAGGCGTACAGCAGCTGCTGTCCTGTGGTCGCGCCCGCGAAGTGCGTGCGCTTGTAGAGGCTCCCTCCGAAGAGGCGCAGGTCCCGCTGTCCCTCGGCCGTCCGGTTGAAGGGCACGCCCATGCGGTCGAGGAGATCGATGATGCGCGGGGCCCAGTGCGCGAGCTCGTACACCGGAGGCTGGTCGGCGAGGAAGTCGCCGCCGTAGATCGTCTCGTCGAAGTGCTCGTACTCCGAGTAGCCCTGCTGCCGCGCGATCTCGTTGCAGGCATTGATGCCGCCCTGCGCGCACACGGAATGCGAGCGCTTGACGGGCACCACGCTGAAGAGATCCACAGCGACGCCGCCTTCGGCGATCTTCACGCTCGCAGAGAGCCCTGCAAGCCCGCCTCCGACCACAATCACTCGCGCGTTCTTCTTGCCGGCCATGGTTCGTGCTCCGTGTGCTGGTCAGGTTCCCGGGAGGGCGGTGGCGCTGCGCGCACCGGTTGCGGAATCCACTGGTGTGCCCTCGCCGTCGAGTCGCTCCGCCTGGAGCTTCTCCTCGACGGCCTGCGCCTTCTCGGGGTCAAGCGTCATGAAGCCTCCGACCGCTGTGACTCCCGCAAGGGCCAGCGCCACGCCGACCGCTGCGCAGACCTGGCCCCAGCGCTTCTGCGCACCTGCGCTGACAGTCAGTCCCCAAGTGATGCCCGCGGTCCAGAGGCCGTTGGCGAAGTGGAAGACAAGGGCGAGCACGCAGATCAGGTAGAGAATCGCGATCGTGCCGCCGAGAAGCCCGTCTTGCATGTGTGTGGCCACGCTCGATGACGCGTACGCCGGATCGAAGGTCGGCAGCAGGCCTCCGAATGTCCATCCCCAGCGCAGGCTCGCGATGTGGAGGAAGATGAATGCGACGCCGATGTAGCCGGTGATGCGCTGCAGGGCGTAGCGCATGTTGTCCTGGTACGCGTAGCGCGAGTAGTTGCCCATGCCCGTGCGCGCGAAGTACACGCCGAGCCCCGCGTGGAATGCGATCGGCAGCCAGAGCACGAAGATCTCGATGAAGATCAGCGCCGGAAGGTTGTGGATGAAATCAACCTCGTGCTGGAATGTGGCCACGCCTGCGGCGCCTGCGCCGAGCGCCGCGTACTTCTTCGCATTGAAGAGCTGCCCCCACACGATCGACGAGTTGGTCGTCAGGTGAGGGATCAGGAAGAGCCCGATCGGGAAGATGCCTGTCGCGCTGTGGAGCCGCCTCAGCAGGAAGTAATGGCGCTCGATGAAGGATCCGGCGCGCGGTGCGGCGGAGTGCGTTGCAGCGGTGACGGTGGTCATCAGTCGTCTCTTCTCAGGGCATCACGATTCGGGGGGCGCCGGGGGCCGGGCCGGGGCTTGAGGCCGGAGCCGAGGGTGACGCGCCGCCTGCGACCGCGCCCATGCCACCGCCTCGTGCCTGCTGCTCGGCCATCAGGCGGGCAAAGTGGACGAACCGGGCACGCAGCTCGGCGAGCACTTCGGTGAGCTCGGTGGCTTCGTCCGCCGCGAGGTTTCCCTTGCTCTTCTCCTCGAGGACACCGAGGAGGTCAATCGCGAAGCGGGCCGCAGGGAGGTCGACCACGATGCGCTTGGTGTCGGGGTCGCCGTACATGCCGAGGCCCGAGAGGGCCTGCGAGGCGAGCACGCCAACAAGGCTCCGGAAGTCGGCTGGCGGCATCGACTCGGGTCCGCCACGGCGACCATCGGACGCGCGATCGCCCTCGATCTTGGCCAGCCTCTCGCGCTCGGCCTCCGCCTGCGCCTTCCAGTCGCTGTCAATGTGGATCTTCGGCGTCTCTTCGCTCATGCAGGGCTCCGTGATGCGAGCGGGCAAGTATAGGCGCGTACCGATCCGTACACTCCGTCGCGTGAATGCGCGTCCTCATGCCCTCGTGCTCGCCGCAGCGGTCGCATGCGGCGCGTGGCCTGTGGCCTGCATGACGCCGCCCACGGAGCGCGACGAGGCAGGGGCACTCGTGACTGCCCAGGACTTCGCGCGCGCCGACGCGGCGCCTGGGTCGGTTGGACCGGTCAAGGTGCCGTCCACATTCTTCGATCCGCCCACTATCACGATTGACCGCGTGGAGGAGCAGGCCGGGTCGCTCGACATCGTCGACGAGAAGACGGTGATTGATGCGCCTCGAGGGGCCGGTGGCGCGAAGTCCCGCGCAGTTGGCGGAGTCACGGAGACCGTGGAGCTTCGCCCCGGCCAGTCGTGGACCGTCGATGCGCTCGTCGGGCAGATCAACGGTCGGCCCGTGTACGCGAGCAAGTTCCTGCAGCCGCTCGAGGACCGCATCATGCGGATCGTGTCCGAGATGCCGCGCGCGCAGGCGCAGCAGGAGATTGCGCGGGTCGTGATGGACCGCTTCCAGCAGCAGGTCAACAGCGAGCTGGTGATTGCCGAGGCCGAGAGCATGCTCACCCCCGAGAACCAGCAGGGCGTGCTGGCGTGGCTCAAGGATGTGCAGGAGCAGACCACGGCCTCGTACGGAGGCAACAGGACGACGGCGACCCGATCGCTCGAGCAGCAGTTCGGCATGACGATGGAGCAGTACCTCAACGAGCGCCGCGACGAGGCGCTCGCCAACCAGCTGCTGCAGCGACGCATCGAGCCGCGAACCATCGTGTCATGGCGCGACGTCGAGCGCGAGTACGCGGTGAACGAGACAGAGTTCAACCCGCAGCCGACGATTACGGTGGGTCGTATCGCGGTGCGCAGCGCCGACGAGGCGAAGGTGAAGGAT
>JBIKNS010000212.1:0-3889 GCA_044358545.1 Phycisphaerales bacterium
ATGAGGGACAGCATGCGATCTCGGCGTGCGGGATCGCGCCGGTGGCTCGGGCACCACGTCGACTCGATGGAGCAGGGAGGGTCCGCGTCAATGCGCATCGGCGAAAGTCCACACGCCGCAAGCTGCATCGCGGCGGCCCGCGCCACATCAAGGAAGGGGCGAGTGGCGCCTGGGTGCCGAATGACCGCGTCCGCGCATCCTGCGTTAGCGACGGCGCAGGCAACCTCCTCTCCAACCTCGTAGCGGCGCGCTCGCGCGCACGGACCCACGGCAGCGACCATGGTCGCAGGCACAGCGCCAAAGTCGCTGACCATCGCGTCCACGGCGGCGGCGATCACGCCGCAGGCAATGCCGCGCCATCCGGCGTGGATTGCTGCGACAGCGCCTGTGATGCGGCATGCCACGAGCACAGGCGCGCAATCCGCAGTCCGGACGGAGCACGCGTAGGAGGGGTCTGCCGAGATGACCGCGTCAGCGTCGGGCGCTCCATCGGCGTTCCATCCGCCCGCACGTGCGACCATGCACCCGTGCACCTGACGCGCCTGCTGCAGCACGCGGCCCGGCGCAAGCGCATCGCACGTAGCCGCATCGTCCGGCCGACCGTGGTGGCAGAAGCCGTGCGTGAAGCCCGCGCAAGACAGCAAACGTGATGTGCGTGACCATGTCGCGGCATCCAGTGGGGACGGCGACCCTGGCGCGGCGATCACAGGAGCGTCACTCGCAGTCCGTGGACGTCGGCACAGGATTGACCGCCCAGCCGAGGCAACTGAGGATCTTGAGCTCGGTCGCCGAAAGGAAGTCGCCGGTGGGGTTGCACGGCGCTCCAGTCACGCCGCTGCGACTGAAGTAGGTCGTGGCCTGCGGCAGCTGCTGGTCACCCATGAGGTACTGGATCTCGGTGGGTCCTGCAACCTGCACGAGGAACGAGCTGAACGCCGCGGCGTTGCTCAGGATCGGCACCTCAAGGTCGACGCCGTCCGGACCCTGATTGGTGGGATCGTTGTCGACACCTGTCACGAAATTGAGGTTGACGAGGCCGTCGGCCATGCCCATTGCCACAAGTCGTGGCATGTATCCGGGGAACTGCTCTTGAAAGTCGACGAGCACGCAGAAGTCGCCGGAGAAGGCGCCGCCCGCCCACGCTGTCCAATCGAGACCAGTGCCAGTCTGCGCAAAGGCGGAGACGGTGCACGAAAGACCATTGCCCATGGGCTCCCACACTGAACCGGTCCAGTAGGCGGCACGGTTGGCGTTGATGCCGCCGATGGACGTGAAGTCCCCGCCTGCACCCAGGGCCGCGTCTGTCCCCTTGTCGAACTGCGCGAGCGCGCGCACGGAATCGTTCGCGCCGCTGCCAAGGGCAGACCATGCGGTGCCGTCCCACGTGGCGATGCGGTTGACCGTCACGCCGCCCGCGAGGAGGAAGTCGCCGCCGACTGCGAGCACCGGATCGATCGGCCCGAGGAAGTCGATGTCGAACTCCGCCAAGCTCCACACCTCGGCGCTCGTGCCTGTGCCGAGTGACTGCCATGCGGCGCCGTCCCACGCGGCAATGTTCGCTGCGACTGCCCCGTCCGAGGAGGCGAACCGTCCGCCGGCACACAGCACCGCTCCAGTGCCATCATCGAATGTGGCAAGAGCGTTCACAGGACCGTCGAAGCCTCGGTTGGCGGGCAGGGCAGCCGCGCTCACGGCACTCCACGCCGAGCCGTTCCAGCGAGCGATGCGATTCACGGTGACGCTCCCGTTCGCCACGGTGAAGGCGCCACCCGCGTATAGCGCGGGTCCCGTGCCGTCGTCGTACACACAGAGTGCGTTCACGGCATTGTTCAGGCCACTGCCGAGCGCGGTCCACGCGGACCCGTTCCACTTGGCGATTCGATTGAGCGCGGTGGAGCCGGATGCCGTAAAGGTGCCACCCGCATAGAGCGCAGGACCCGAACCATCGTCGAACACGGCGAGAGCCTTCACCGTGCCGTTGAGGCCAACCCCAAGTGCCTGCCAGTTCGTCCCGTCCCAGCGGGCGATGCGTTCTGCGGGTGCTCCATCCGCAGACCTGAACGCGCCACCGACATACAACTCCTCTCCGGACCCGTCGTCGAAGACCAGCATCGCGCTGACGGGACCGTCGAGACCGTTGCCCAGCGCGCCCCAGAGGGTCGCATCTGTTGCCCAAGACGCCACGGAGTTCGTTCCCACGTCGCGACTGCGGTAGTCCTGCTGGAACGCATCGGTGTAGACAGTGCGCAGCGAGGGAGCTGGAGGAGGCGTGAGTTGCGCATCGTCCCAGATGCCGGGACCACCGAACTGCAGGCGCACAGCCCAGCCGAAGGGGCTGCCCACAAAGCCAGAGCCGGCCGGGGGCACGGGCAGGAAATCCTCGACGAAGCCGTACTGGTCTTCGAGCGTGGCGAATGCCGCAGGCACCTGCTCAAACCGCAGCGTCCTCATCACGCCCGGATTGAGGTCGATCCGGTAGGTGCCGAGATTCGGGTCGTTGTATGGAGTCGTGGCGGCGACCGACGCATTGATCGCCCGCTGCACATCGTCGCACGAGCTCGAACACCCCGTCAGCGTGAAGAATGCGTCAGGGGGCTGCACCATGAACCCCGTGCCCGTGTCGGGTGCGGCATCGGCGCTCTCAAGCGACACGCGGTCGGCAGAGAACCGGTACATGTCCATCACGGACAGGTCCTGGCGGAGATTGACGCTTGCCGCACATGTCCAGCCCAGCGACTGGACCACCTGCCTCACGATGAGGTCCTCGAAGGAATACTTGCCGGGCGGAACACCATCGCTGGGGTCGAAGTCGAGGTTCTGGAAGATCGAGGCGTTCGTATTGACCGAGATCTGGGCATCGAACGCGGTCGAGGTGGGGATCGAGTACTGCCATGCCGCCTTGAGCTGCGGGTAGGTCCAGTAGACGCGGTCCTCGGACGCGAAGCGCGGACGGTTTGACGCCTGTGGTGCCGTGTACATCACGCGCAGGCGCGAGTTGGCGGAGGGTCCGGATCCGAACGGCGCGGGCGGTTCCGGGAGGAATCGCGCGTCGTCCTGAGTGCCCTGCGCAGTGCCCGAGCGGATCATGCTTGCAAGCGTGGGGGACACCGTCTGAGGCGCCCAGCGCGACGCTGTGATGCCGAGGATGTTCGGCGCGCCTGTGGACCTGAAGGCCACGCCAATGCGAATGGTGACCTGATCGGCAAGGATGCTCTCCAGATAGGCGACCACACGCTCCAGCGAACGCTGCGCCGGAACCACCACGCTGGAGGGGGCCTGGATCAGCGTCATGATGATCGTCGGACCTGAACCGGCGATGCCGCCCTGGTCCTGATCGCCATCGCCGCCGATGACCGCGACCACCTCATCGCCGAGCTTCGCCTGCTCAATCGCATCAAGGACCACGGCGCTCTCGACGTCTGCGCGGTGGGGCACCTTGTCAAGGACGATCGGCGTCCAGATGGTCGCGAGCTCGCCCGGCTCACCCGCACGCCTTGGATTGTCCCACAGGATCACCGCGGGCGCGTCCTCCGTCGAACGCGTCAGTTCGGTGCGATCAGCCGCCGTGGAGACGTGAGTGACGGGTGGAGCCAGAAGCACGAGAGCAGCAATCGCAGCGAGCATGGATGTGTTGTACCACGTCCATGCTCGGATGCGTGTGCGGAGGACGCTCCGCAGCAGGGCTGTCCCCAAGCGTCAGGGTCGGGCCGAGCCAGTGGCGTCAAACGCCGCGTGCGGAGTGTGAAGCTGCTCGCCCACGAGGGTCTCCCACGGGTGAAGCGCCGGATCAGGCACGAAGTCTGGTGTGGGCACACCCGTGATGTCCCATCCCATCTGGTCGAGCACAAGCAGTTCCTGCTCCGAGAGGAAGTCAGGCAGAAGTCCGAGG
>JBIKNS010000213.1:0-3886 GCA_044358545.1 Phycisphaerales bacterium
AGCCTCGGAGGGGGCGTGCGCGGCGTGTTCCTCTCGAGCGGCACCGGCACCACCGAGATCGCCCGTACGCAGGCTGGTCAGCTCAACGAGATTGAGTTCTTCGCGCCAACCGCCAGCGACACCGGACTCGTGGCGTTTCGGGGCCGCGACGGCGCGGGCAAGAGGTCGATCTTCGTCGGCGACGGCACTGAGATCGTCCGTGTGGTCGGCGATGGGTCGCCGATGCCTAGTGACCTCGGCGATGCGCAGATCGGCCGTCCTGACACAAGCCCCGTGTTCGGCGGCAATCCACGCATGAATTCGAGGGGTGACATCGTCTTCGGGTGCTCGATCACGCCGCTGGGGAACACCGCCGGAACATGGGGCTCCGCGGTCTACGTGCTGCGCGCTCAGCAAGCGGCTCGCCCCGCGGACATCAACGGGGACGGCAACGTTGATGGCATCGATCTGACGGCTCTCCTCGCTGCGTGGGGGTCATGCCCGTCGACCGGCTCCTGTCACGCCGATCTCGACGCAAGCGGCGCCGTCGATGGTCTTGACCTGACGGCAATGCTCGCTGACTGGGGTTGAGAGGGCCACGCGGCCCTTAAGACCGCCGATTCAAAACGGCGCGCATCCGCTGAATCGATTCACGGAACCCTAACCAATCCCTTGCGTGACTTCGGGCGATTTGGGTCCATCTTGGGGTTGCGGGTCCCTTCCCCGCACGGTTCCTGTCCCTGTCCCTACACCCTTCCAGGATTCGACAATGAAGCATTTCATCGGTTCGTGCGCCGCGCTCGCGGTCGCGTGTTCGGTTCAAGCGCAGGGCACCATTGCGCAGTGGACGTTCACCGGAGATGTGAGCACGCCGAGCACCGGCGCTGGAACCGCCTCGCTGATCGGTGGCACCACCGCGATTTTCGCCGCGGGAGCGACCGGAACCCCGGACCGCGGCTGGAGCACCTCGACCTATCCGGCGCAGGGCACCGGCTCCGGCACCGCTGGCGCGAGCTTCGCGGTCTCGACGGCCGGTATCGACCCGGCCACGACCGCGATCAGCTTTACGTTTGACTTGCGCACGAGCAACACGGCCAGCCGCTGGCTCCGAGTCGACTACACCCTCGATGGCGGAACTTCATGGAACCTCGGTACCGCGACACGCCTCGGCGTGGCGGATGCAAGCGCAGGCGATCAGTGGCACCTCGGCAACTCCCTGACCATTGCGGACTCGGCAGCCTTGAACAACGCCCAGTTCGCCGTCCGGGTTGTCAGCGTCTTCTCGCCCGTGGCTTTCACTCAGGTCAATGGCGCGGTCTCCTATGCGGCCAACTCGGCGTATGAGGTCGCGCGCAATCCCGCATCAGGCACCAACAGCGCGTACGCGGGCAGCGGCACCTGGCGTTTCGACAACGTCACGTTCACCGCAGTCCCGGCCCCAGGCGCAATCGCTCTGCTCGGGCTTGCTGGTCTCGTCGGTGCCCGCCGCCGTCGAGCCGCCTGATCCGGAGTGTGCACCTGCAGCTCCGCATGAGCGGTCCGTCTCATCCGCCGCGCTCCGTGCGGTCACTTGCTGGCGATTGAGCTCATCGCGACCTTGAAGTCGCGGGTTCCGCGCTCGCCGCGGAAAATCACTTCGCGAGACTCGCGTGGCGCGAGTGTGAGCGTCTACCGAGATACTGCGGTGCCGGCACCGTCCGCCGCATCTGCAAGCGCGATCCACGTCACACCCAGGCTGACGGTATGTGGCGCGCGGGACACGTTGCGCACGGTGACGATTCCCCTGACCGCATCGCCTGAGTCGGAGTCAATACGCTGAATGGCCTCGATACGTACCTCGCTCGGGGCAGGCGCCCTCAAGGCGTCATCGCCGGCACGAGCAGCACGACCTGGATCCGAGCTAGCCGACACAGTCGGTGCCGAGGCGCATCCAACGAGCAAGCACCCAGTCGCAACAGCCGTTGCCGACGCGAAAGCCCAGCAGTGGTTCTTTCTGATGACCTGCGTCTCCTGACGAAACAGTAGTGCGAGACACGGCTGACGCAGCAGCAAGGTTCCAGAAACCACCGCGAATCCGAGTGGTGTCCAGATCACGCGGCCAGTCGTCGCCTCGCCCAACAAGAGCCCGGCTTCAGCGCCTTGGCTGCGAGAACACTTGCTCAGCTGCTGCCTTCGCGCATGCGATCCACGCCTTGCGGAAACGGATAGCGCGCGAAGACGCCGGTGTGCGGAAAGTCCCATGCAGACACGGGGGGATAGAAGTCCCCTTGGTATCCCGCGTCGTACATCGCCTTCAGCACGGCCTCGCTGCTGGGCTCGCGCCCGTTGTGGTCGAGCAGCCTGTTGCTCTTCGCGCCAAGGAACGAGATCGTGGCGACGGGGTTGCGATCTGTCCGACCAGCCAGCATGTGGCTCACGGTGCGGAACCCCCGGTAGATGTCCTCAAGCGTGAAGTGATCGCGCCCGTGCGGACGCAGCAGCGCAAGCACGAGCAGGCGATCAAGGTCGAACTTGAGCACGTACGGCTCGCGGTCCTCCTTCGCGTGCACATTCACCGCAGACCGGAACACCTTGGCGTAGCTCGTTGCCGATGCGAGCGTCCACTGACTCGTTGGGATCAGCTTCAGGATCTCGCCGAGCACGCCGTGCGAGTTGTCGGTGTCGTTCACGCCGCAGATGAGCGTGCGGTAGTGGCCCTCGACCACATCGTCGAGAAGGTGATGCCCCCACATGATGCGGATTCGCCGCGACGCGTTGGCAGTGCGAGGGTCTCCCGACGGCAGGATCGTGACCTTTGGCCCCTCCGCTGGCACCTCCACCAGTCGATCCCCATCGCCTTCGTAGAGCCTCACCACCTGCCCGCCGGTTTGCGCCTTCGCCAGATTCGTGTTCATGCTCATGCAGTGGAGTATCGCATGGCGCTTGAGGTCATGCAGGGGATTCGTACCTGCCCACATCGATCGATTTGATGTTGTTCTGGCGCACCCATGGCGTACCTTCACGGCGTGCACCGATCCCGTGACCAGCTCATGTGCGCGAGCCTGATTGGTGCAGCAGCGACCTGCTCCGGGGCGCTCGCAGGGGGCATGCCCACCACCACCGTGATCGTGCACGGATTCTCGCCAGCCGGGAAGGGGGCATGGGTACAGGCCATGTCGACGGCGGTGATCGCCCGTACTGCTGGCATCGGCACGGTCTACCGCTACCAGGATGAGGTCGCCGCGTGGACGCGCGTGCCAGGCATCGGCAACGGCAGCGCGGAACACATCGTGCTCATCTTCAACTGGGATGCGGACTCCGGTGGCGCCGACGAGGGGCCGAACCTGGGCTACGCGCAGGCTGCGGGCGATGCGCTTTACGCCACGCTTCGCGATGCCACCTACGCGACGGTCTCCTCCGGCCCCACGGACCTCGTCGCCGGACGCGCATCACACTTCATCGGGCACAGCCGTGGCGCCTGCGTGAACAGCGAGGCGATCCTGAGGCTCGGCATCGCGGGCATTGCGGTCGACCAGATGACGACGCTGGACCCGCATCCTGTCAACGGCACGCTCGACGCGCGCTACAACCTCAACTGGGGCGATCCGGTGCCGCAGCGCTGGAGCAACGTGGCATGGGCGGACAACTACTGGCGCGCAGACGGCGGGGGGCTCGTCAACGGGCTCGACTTTGACGGCATGCCGCTCAACAGCGTCTTCAACGTGCAGCTCGCGGAGTCGGTGCTCAACTGCTGCGCGTACTCGTTCTCGCACTCCGATGTGCACCTCTGGTACTTCGGCACGATCGACCTTGCGGTTGGCGCGAGCAACAGCGAGGAGACGATCACCTCTCAGATGCGCTCGAGTTGGTGGCCTGAGGGGGCAGCGAACATCGGATTCGCGCGCAGCGCACTCGGTGGCGCGGCGCG
>JBIKNS010000054.1:0-12617 GCA_044358545.1 Phycisphaerales bacterium
CAGGCCGCAGCAGAGGCCGCGAGCAAGCGACGTGCACTCAACGTCCCACTCGACCACGCAGCATGTGGGATCGGAGCGGCACACCACGGCGCAGCATGTCGCGTTGTCGCAACCGCCGTTTGCGTGCGGCTCGAAGCACGAGCCCGAGCACGGGCAGCGCCACGTCGCGAAGGGCAGGCACGTGGTCCTGGCAAGTGTCACGCACGCCTGGTCCCACCGGTCGTTGCAGCACGAGGGATCCTGCGCACAGACACCGTTGCAGCACGCGACATCGTCGCACCCGGGTCCGGGCCCTACCCCGAAGCAGTCACCTTCGCCTGGACACGTGTTTGCGGCGGTGCAGACGACCTCCGCCATTGCCGAGCAGCCCTCGTCCCATGCGACGAGACAGCAGCTTCGGTCGACGCTGCACACGGCAGCGGAGCACTCGCGGTTCGCGCACCCCCTGCCGCCATGGGGCGCAAGGCAGTTGCCGACACCCGAGCCGGTTGGCGGCAGCGTGCACGATCCCAGGCCTGCAGCCGCGGCGCTGAACGCCTGCTGCACGCAGATCGCATCCCACTGGACCGAGCAGCAGAACGGGTCCAGCGTCTCGCACACGACCTCGCAGCACTCACCTGAGCTGGAGTCGTCGCAACCCGGCAGGAAGCTCGGGACGAAGCAGGGCCGCGTGCCCTCGCTTCCGCACGTGGACGGCGCCGTGCCGCACAGCGACTGCGCCATCTGCACGCACACGGAATCCCACGCTTCCGTGCAGCAGAAGACGTCCACGTCGCACACCGTCTGGCAGCACACCCGGTCTGCGCACCCCGGGGTCAGGTGGTCCGTGGTGCACTCGCCCGAGAAGGGCGACCCGCAGCCTTCGCACGTGGTTGGCACCAGCTTCACGCACGCCGCGTCCCATGCGATCGTGCAGCACTCGGGACGCTCTCGGCATACCGCATCGCAGCAGCCGCCGTCATCGCAGCCTGGCGACGCGTGCGGCACGAGGCAGCTGCCGCTGCCCACCTGCCCGCACGCCGGGTTCTCGGCGCAGAAGACGCGCGCGGAAGCCACGCACGACGCATCCCATGTCGCCACGCAGCAGTACGGGTCGGACAGGCACACCGAGTCGCAGCAGCTGAGGCGGTTGCATCCGGGCGGCGCATGCGCCGTGAAGCAATCCGCAGCCGGTCCGCCGCCGCCGCAGACGCAGCTCACTGTGGTGCAGAGCGTCACGGCCTGTGACACGCATGTGGTATCCCATCGCTGGGTGCAGCAGAAGGGATCCACGGCGCACACTGTCTTGCAGCACTCGGCGTCACTGCAGTACGGCGTGTTGTGCGAAAGGCAGCAGCTCACGGCCGACGCACTGCCGCATGCAGGCGCCTGGCAGACGAGCGACGCGAAGTCCACGCACGACTGGTCCCACACGAGCGAGCAGCATGCCGGATCCACCGCGCACACGGAGTTGCAGCAGGTGCCGTCGCTGCAGTACGGGATCGAGCGCGGCAGGAAGCAGCTGCCCGCGTCAGGATCGCCGCACGATATGCACTGGCGGATCGCGATGCTCACGCAGCCGGCGTCCCATCCGGTGATGCAGCAGGTCGGGTCGCGCGCGCACACCGCCTCGCAGCAGTCCTCGAGCGAGCAGAATGGCGAGCTGCTGTGCTCGGCGAAGCACCCGCCAGTGGCCGGGCCGCCGCAGCCAGTGGCACCTTCGGCGATCGCCACGCAGGATGCGTCCCACGACACAGCGCAGCACAGCGGATTCGTCGCGCACACGAAAATGCACACGAGCGGGTCGTCACAGAATGGCGTGCCGTGGGGGGCAAGGCACGACCCGGCATCCTGCGACCCGCAGGCAAGGTTGCCCGCGTTGCATGCGCGGTTCTGGAGCCCAGGCGTGTCCCACCCCACCTGCACCTCAAGCTGGCCCGACTGCAGTCCCCGGTCGGGAGCGCACCGGAACGCGTGCAGCGGCAGCACGTCATCGCCGTTGGCATCCTCCACCGGACCGTTCGCATAGGCAAACTCGCCGCCGTACAGGCATCCAAACACCTGCTCGTTTGCCGCGCTCGGAGCGACCCGTGCCAGCGAGAAGACGTCAAGCACCACATCCCAAGGCGGGAGCTGCCCCTGCCCGTTCACGGGCGGGAACCCCGGGAAGTAACGCGCATCCCACTGGCAGTTGTTGTTGCGGTCGACGCGCTGGTTGATCGCCGGGACCTGCACTGGGGACGTGTAGGGCGACTCGGTGGGGCGCCGGTACACGAGCGCGACATTGATGTCGAGGTCGCGGAATCCGGTGAATGTCAGCGCGCTGGCCGTCTGCGTGCGCACCGCGCCGGGCGGCACCGGCAGCGAGTACGAGGGATCGGTCAGGAGCGCGAGGCCGGTCGCAGGACCGGTGCCCGCGAACTCCACGCCCTGCAGCGGCACTACCGCACGGATCACCCCCTGCGAGGAAGCGACCTGACCGTCCTTCGACATGAACAGCAGGTAGTAGCCGTTGCCGAAGGTCTTGTTCCAGAGGAAGTCCGATGGCAGCGACGGGACCCGGAACTCGACATACCTCTGCTGCGAGGCAATCGAGGGATCTGTCACGCCGATGCGAAGCTCCGAGATCGTGAAGTTGGGCACCCTGCCCTTGCTGCCCTGCCCTGTGACCCCGGCGCTCGCGAACTGGAGGAGTCGTAGCAGGGTCTTGCGGTCTTCGACGTCAAGCGCCCCACTGCGGTTGAGGTCGGCGCACACGAGGTACGTGCCGTTCGAGACCGCAGAGTCGTAGATCTGCACGTCCGTTGCATTGATGAGATTGTCGCCGTTGAGGTCCCCTGCGAACGCGAATCCGCAGAGCACGTCGGCGGCGCGCACTGGAAGCGCAGCGGCCAACGCGACCGCCAGCGCCATCAACGCTGTTGCAAGACGCGGATACAGGCAGCGCTGGCGCGTCGTGCTCCTGCTGCGAAGGAGGGAGGATGTTCGGACATGACGCGTCACGACAGTGCGCCCGAGGTTGGCTCGCCGGCCGGCGACCCGCGTACGGAGTCTAGTTTCCCCTCGACCGCCTCCAACCTCGAATCCGCCGGGTGGCTCGACTGCGTCGCCGGAACAGCGCCAAAGTTGCGCTCCCGAGCCGCAAACTCCGCGATCGCCGCATCCAGTTGGGCGGGACCGAAGTCGGGCCAAAGCACGTCCGTGAACATCAGTTCCGCGTAGCTGAGTTGCCAGAGCAGGTAGTTGGACAGGCGCATCTGACCTGCGGTCCGGACAAGCAGGTCTGGTTCGGGCAGCGCAGCCGTGTCGAGCTCTGCGCCCAGCACTGCCTCGTCAATGTCCGCTGGACGGATCGCTCCTGCAACGGCACGCTCCGCAAGCCGACGCGCGGCATCTGCGATCTCCGCACGCGATCCGTAGTTGAGCGCGAGCACAAGGGCGATGCCAGTGCAGTGCGCCGTCGCCGCTTCGGTGGCATCGAGCTGCTCAAGCACGCGCTCGGGCAGGCCCTCACGACGGCCGATCCGGCGGAACCTGACGTTGCTTCGCACGAGGGCGTCCCGCTCCTCGATCAGCTTCGCGTGCGCCAGTGACATCAGGGCATCCACTTCGTCCGCGGGGCGCCGCCAGTTCTCGCTGCTGAAGGAGTAGAGCGTCAGTGCCTCGATGCCGCGGCGCGCCGCGTGCTCGAGGATCGGCTTCACGCAGCGCGCACCGGCCTGATGCCCCGCTGCGCGCGGCAGTCCACGCGCCTTCGCCCAGCGCCCGTTGCCATCCATGATGATGGCGACGTGCCGCGGAACTCGGCGAGCTTCAGCATCCGTCATGGCACCCTCTGCATCATGAGGATCTCCGCCTGGTCTCCCGGGCGGTTCACGCGGCTTCGGTCCACCACCATCACCCAGCGCGTGTCCTCGATCACGTTCTTCGGATCAGTCGCATCCCACTTGCCGCTGCCCGCGTTCTGCGCAACGCTGCGGATCTTCACGTAGACGGTGAACACATCGCTTCGCGTCGTGACGAGGTTTGCGACGCCCTTTAGGAGCAGGTTCTTCTCGAACTGGTCGCCCGCCGTCCGCGGCAGTTCAAGGATGAGCGGCTCGACGGCGCCCGTTGTGAATGGCTGGTCCCGCTGCACGGTCAGTGGGATACGGTCGGTCGACATGCGCGCGGCGAGCCCGGTGGCCGTGCCTCCACCTCCGGTGCCCGGCGCGCTGTAGCCAAATCCTGCCGCAGCGAACGGCGCCGGAATCGGTTCGGTTCCGCCATGCCCCGTCGGGGTTGGTGGTGGCGCGGGACCCTCATCCCCGCGGAACGGGTCGGTCCCCGCAAAATCCACGCTCCATGACCTGTTCCATGACCAGTTGGCTGACTGGGCCACCGTTGAGTTGGGTTCCGCGGGAACACCGGCAGGCGGAGGATCCTGCGATCCCCACCCCACGTGTCGTGACATCAGAGCCAACTCGCCAACCGAGGCCACACCGCGTTCGCGGCGCATGCCGGGGTGGAACGGCGCGAGATCCAGTTGCTGGTTGCCGGGGTTTGCCACCGAGAATCCGGCGGGCACGAAGCCGCGGTCGACGTACGCCGGACCGGGATACGCGAGCGTCTGATCGCGGTAGTTGACGATCGTCTCGGGCAGGCGCGTACGCGGCAGCGGGAAGAGCCCCGAGTCGGGCGTAATGCCTGCCTGCGGATTCACGCCACTCTGCAGGTTCGGCATCGCGGTCCCCAGCGCATCGTCGTTCAGCGACAGCGCCGTCATGTTGGGCAGTGCACGCAGCACCTCGACAGGCGCAGTGTTCACGTTGATGAGACCGGGCGTGGCCTCTCCCCTGAACCCGCGCGCCAGGCGCGGGCTGCGCTCCTCCGCCAGCACCGATTGCCGCAGCCGCTCCTGCGCATTGGCGCCCCCCACCACTTCCATGCTCCATCCAGTGTCGGGGCGCGCGCCACCGCCATCGATGGTGAGGCAGTCGAGCACAGACGCGCCCGGGGGGAGCGCAGGCACGTACGACTGCTGCAGTCGAGCGTTGGGCGAGCCATCCGGCAGGCTGCCGAGCGCAAGCTGCTGGTTCGGGGTGATGCGCCTTGGATCAAGCGTGTAGCGCCCCATCGCCTCGACCGGCATGTCGGGGAACACGACTTGCTGTCCCGCCTGCGGAGAGTTGAGGTCCACCGCAGGCGCGCCAGCCATCAGCTCCCCAAAGGTCGCGATGGTGCGAGGCTCGTTCCCGAGCACGGTGTTCGCGTCAAGCACCGGGCCATACACCGGCACGTCGAGGATCTCCGCAACCTGCTCGAAGTTGCCGTCGCGGTGGGTCATGCGCCACGGGTGCCTGAATGCCTGATGCACGTAGCGCGCAGCGCCGGTGTCACCGAGCACCTCGCTTGGCGGAAGGTTGGCCCCAACAACGCCTGGCCAGTTGCCGAGGATGTTGAAGCCGGGAGTCGCTTCGCCCGCGGAGAGCGCACGGAAGTCCGGGTAGATCCGCAGCCGCCGCATCGGATCATCCGCAGCCACAGCCACCGTGCGCAGCGCAAAGTTCGTGGGCTTGCCGATGACCGAATAGCCCATCGGACCTGTGTACGCCGGCCGCACCATCCAGAGGTTCTGGGTGGGGCTTGTGGGCACGAAGGGTGCGCCGTCCGGGCTCGTGTTTTCGATCGCCACATCGCCCTGAATGCCGAAGGTGCGGGCGCCGCCGATCACCATGTGCGGGTTGGCGGGCGAGTTGCCCTGTGGCGAGGCCTGCGCCACCTCATCCTGCGCCGCAATCACGAAGCGCGGCGAGCGCTCGTCTGCGGTGATGGCACCGTCCCGGTTTGCATCCCACGTCCACGGCCGGGACACGCGCGCCCATGTGCTGTACCACAGCCCTCGCTGGCCGATCAGCAGTGCGTCGTAGGTGTTGCGATCCGGCGGATTGTCCGGCGAGTACACCACGTTGACCTGCGGCGGCACCACACGCGTATCGCTCACCATGCGCCTGAGCAGGTCATTCCATGCATTGCTTCCCGCACCACCGCTCCCGCCACCAGCGAGCGGGCTCGTCTCGTTGGGGTCGTATGCATTGCGCAGCCGGTCGACCACGACCTCGATGGGCGCGGGCGGCACCCCGGGCGGTGGCGGCAGGTTGGGATCCGGACCGACCCAGCTCACCTTGCGGCGCAGCTCGATGGTCTGGTCATCCACGCCAAGGCCCTGAAACAGGTCGCGGTAGTACTGCTCGTCGGTCGTCCAGTTCCCGCCTGAGTCATCGCTCGCGTTGAAGACAAGCGTGTCTGGGTAGAGCGTGTTGGGGCTCTCGAACAGGTCAGCGCCGGTCTGGCCTCCCGGGGCCACCGGAAAGATGTTGATGCCCTGCGCACCAAGCTCATTCTGCGCTGCGGTCAGTTCGGCGCGCAGGTTGGCGGGCCAGTTCTGCCCCACCGCAGGATTGCCTGAGGGATCGGCCACAGCGGGGTTGAACCAGTCGTGCGTGAGGTCGAGGAAGCCCATCATCTTCGCCCGGAAGTTCGGATCATCACCGAGCTGCTTCGGACATGCAAACACGATCGCTGAGCGCGGCGCCTCTTCGGTCGCGGGTCCAAGGATCGGATCGATGCCGTAGCCCCATCCTGAGTTCGGCGGACGCGAGAAGTTGAAGGTCTGGCCAAACGCGCGCAGCGTGAAGTTGCGCAGATTGACGGGCTGGTTGTAGGGGTTGATGATCTGCACCACGAGCACGGGAGCAGGTCGCACCGCGGCGGGATCATCGCGGTCGTAGTTGATGAAGTACTCGCCGCCACCGATGAAGGGCACCGGCATTCGGTTGGCGCCGGGGCAGGTGTCGCCTGGCCATAGCTGCCCTTCGGCCTGAATCAGGTTGCAGACCGTGTCAGACACTCGGCTGCGCGGGTACACGAATGCGAAGAACGCCTGCGCGATGAAGGGTTGAGGCTCCTGGCCGATGAAGACCATCGGGTCGTTGGGCACGCCAGGGCTCACGGCCCTGAGGCCAAGCGCCGGCGGAAGCGGCTGGTCGCGCTCGACTGTTCCGGTCAGCACCGGACGGTCACGTGCGGCGAGAATGTTGGTGGCCCAGCTCGCCGCGAGGCGCTGCGCCCACGTCTCGGCATTCGGGTTGCCAACGTTCGTGGCACGGTCGAATGCCCCGAACACGGTGTACACAGGCTGGGCGCCACCTGTCGCCGACTGCCCGCGCCTGTCGATGAGCGACATCTGAAGCACGTTCGTCAGCCGATTGAGCCAGCTGTAGATGCTCTCGAAGAGCAGCCTGCCGTACTCGCCGGCGTTTGCATCAGCGGATGTCGGGTACGGCTCGTTCAGGTCGAGCTTGCGGTTCCAGTCAAGGAATGCCTGCCGAGCCACGGTGTCATCACGCGCAGTGCCGGGCACCCCATCGCCATCAGCGTCGCCGCTTGGATACTGCGCGATCAGATCGGGGCCCGGCGCGAAGCCGAGGCGCGGCAGGAACACCGGCTGCGGGCCGGCGGGACCGTACGACGGCTCGCGAAGCACCGGAGCCAAGCCCCACGGCAGATACGGCGTGCGCCGCGCGGCGGAGCGCAGCTCTGGCTGTGCGGCGCCACGCACCGGCGGCAGCGTCCACATCCATGGAGGCATCATCTCGTTGCGTGCGCCGTTCACGGTGGTGATCTTGCGCCGGTTGTCGTGAAGCAGCTGGTCGTTGGTGAGCGAGTCGAAGTACTCGCTCGTCTCCTCGCGCTCTGGGCTTGAGCGGAGGAAGCGGAGGTTGTTTGAATCGAGTGCCCGCTCAAGGCGCGACAGCAGCGCGGGGTCGTTCGACCCATGACGCGCTCGCAGTTCATACTCGTCGGCGATCCCAAAGGGCGTGAGCTGCGGCGTGCGCTCGCGGAACGCGCCCGCAGAGTCGCCGTACGCGATGTGGATCCGTCCCTGGTCATCGATGTAGTCACCGACACGTCCGCCGTCAGCCATCGCCTTGAAGTAGCGCGCCCGCTCGAACGGCAACGCCATGCTCAGACGGAAGGGCGATTCATCGACGGTCGGCACAGGTTGCGCCGTGCCGTTCTGCAGCTCGCGCAGAACGCCGATCTCACGCAGGAAGGTTGGATCCGTGGGACTGCCGGTGGCAACGCCTGTATTGCCATCCACGCCCCATCGCGCCAGGTCGAACCGCATCGAGGCATCCGGGTACGGCGCGCCAGTCACAGGCGTTCCTGGCGGAGGCATCGGGCTCGTGAACGCCAGCGCCGACTGCTGATTCAGAGGCGAGTTGAGGAATCCAACAGGAAGGTCCGCTCGTACTGGGTTGTTGGTGTCGAGCCGTGTCACCAGCGCCACGTCCGCAGGCGTGGAACCCACCGTATTCGCACGGTCGAAGCGGCTGGCCACATTGACGTTGAGCAGCCCCGTGTTGTCGACCACGCTCACCGCCACCACATGCTTGATGCTGCGGTCGACCGAGGCGGGTGCCACAAACCAGAAGCTGTCGGTGAAGCCGTCACCGTCAGCGTCCGCCAGCGTGCGACTGATGACGTTGCGTGGCGAATCGCAGACAAACTCGTCGCTTGCCGGGCCGAACCACTTGAGTTGCAGGAAGTTCGGCATCACGAACTGGGGCTGCTGCATCACCGACCAGTGGTTGGGCGAGAACCAGCCGCCGGGCAGGCCCGCGAACTGGCCGGCGTTGTTGCACTGGAACGGCGCCAGCGGCTGCGGCACCGCGTTGCCGAACGCCAGCCGCCTGAACCAGAACGCCGCACACTCTGGCGTCATTGCCTCCACCGCCACATTCAGTTTCGCAGTGTCAATGCCCGTCGCCTGGATCCAGCGCAGTGCCGGCGGCGCGTCGGCAAGCCACTGCTCATAGGGCACGTCCAATCCCCATCGGTTGCCATTGGCGCCGACAGCTGGGGGCACGACATCGAATGGCACGTTCGGGAAGAATGCCGCGGGCTGCATCGATGGCGGCACCGCGATGAGCGATCCCGAACCAAGGTCGCTAATGTCGATGCACACGCGCCATCCGTTCTCCGCGGTAGGGATCCACGAGAGATGCGGCCAGTGCGTGAAAAACTCGCGCGGCACACCGTTGGGCGCGGTCAGGAGCGTGGTGCGTGCGGGCTCTGTGCTCCGCAGCCAGCGCGTATCGCCAAAGCCTGGGTTTCCGACGGGATTGCCATCAAGCGCAATCTGCGTGCCGCCCACTGGAGGCGGCCACGGGAAGAAGGGACCGTACCCCGCCGCGGGACCGTAGACATCGGGCCAGTTGGTCCACGGGAACACCGTGAATGACGCGAAGTTGTACCCGTCCACCACACCGTCGCCGCCGGGCAGCGCACCCGCGTTGCGGTTATCCATCGAGTCGAGGAAGTCGACGCCGTAGCGAACCGCGGTCGGCAGCGGATCGCGCCGTGGCACGGACGAGCGCGCAATCGCAGGGTCACCGGCGATCCATCCATCCGGCATGCCATTGCCCAGCACATTCACGGGACGCACAAACAACGACTGCGCCACCTGATCCGCAACCTGGTTGAGGATCGGGCTCTTGCGCTGGTCCACAGCACGCGCCTGCTGGTGAGCGCCCGCCGCCACGCGCGACGCCTGCGTGCGGCTCACGAATGCGGTGGCCACGACGGCGAGCAGCACGAGGATCGCCGTCACGAGCACGATCGTGTTTCCGCGGCGGGCGTCGGCACCCGCGGCACGGCGAGTTCCGCTCGTGTTCATGATGCAACGGCTCATGGCAGCACCCCCTGACCATTCGCAATCGCTGCGGGTGCGCGCACTCCGCGCTGGGGAAGGTCCACCACAAACTGGTACAGGCGACCCTCGACAAGCTTTCCTCCGCTGTCATGGATTCGCATGGTGAACCTCAGGGCGCTTGGCCATGGCGTGTAGTCGTCGCGAAGCACTGTTCTCGTGCTCGTGAAGCCGGTGTTGTCGGTCACGGTCACGGTCTCCGTGGGATGCTCGTTGTTGAACCCGAAGACTGCGGTGTACACGTAGACGGGCACTCCCCCGCCGTAGGGCCGGGTCCACGGGCCGTTGCTCGATGCTGCCCCACCGGCATTGACCGGAGGGCCCTCGATGCGTGAGGGAACGGATCCATCGATCGGCTCGTAGTGCACGGGTGCCGACTGCTGGAACATCACCATCTCGTAGGGCGTTTGCGCGTTGCGCCAGAACCATGTGCGCGGCCACTGCACGCTCACCACCTCGCGAGGCACGTTGGGAATCCTCTTGGATCCAGGCGCCTCGCCGATCCCGTAGTCGCCGAATCCGAACCATGCGCTAGGCACGCCGTTGGTGAACCAATCGGGCAGGTACGGCAGCACCGGCACGGCACCATTCCACGTGGTGGGCCGAATGACCACGGCGCTTGGATTCGCCTGCTCATAGCCAAGTTGCCGGACGCCCCAAAGGATCGGCGACGGCCCATTCGCGGCCGCAAGCGGCCGCGCAAGCACAGCCACGGACCCGTCGGGGTTAAGCACCTGGCCTGTCCTGTCTGCCCATGTCCAGTCCACCATGAACTCGGAGCAGTTGCGCAGGATCGTCGGCGAGGTGAGCATGGCATCCAGCCGGTGCGTGCTGGGTGCACGCTTCTCCGCTCGCGGGTATGCACCCAAACCGAGCGTCCATGGCTGCGCGCCAAACGTTGCATTCACAATCCGCGACCGCGTGCCGTCGGCGCCGGACCACGCACGCCGCTCGCCTGTCCCGAGGCGCTCCACGATGCGACGCACGTCTGCAAGCTGCTGCGAGCAGACGTCGTTGCGGCTGGCCGCCAGATCCGCAGATGGAACAATGTTGCCCGTTGCGACGGAGCCATCAGGCGTAAGGCCTCCGGCAGCGTTGTCGACCAGCACCGCGATCGCCGGGAAGTTCTGGTGCGCAGTCGCGGCGCCGCCGTCGTCGGCCAGCAGGATCGATTGCCGCGAGAGCACCCACTGGCGCGCCTCCGGCTGAGCACCATTCACGGTCGGGCCGTTCCCGGACTGGCTGCCCGACGTTTCAAGGCGACCGGACCCAGGCGCGTCCCACGCCCACGGCACGAGCGGGCCGTCATCGAATCCGATCGGATCGAGTCGATTGTCCACCGTCTCCGACAGAGGCGTGAGATCGGGCACCTGCACGCCGTGTCCGTAGACGACGCGCGCACTCCCCGCTCGCGGCGGGAAGCGGCCGTTGAGGTCTGCGCCACCGACATACTGCTGCGTGTCCTCGGCGCCCCTCATGAAGAACGCCACCTGGTCGCACCGCAGCACCGCATCGGCGGCAAGCACGGGGTTCAGCAGCGGCGCGGCGTTGCCGTAACGCACTCGGTTCACGTCATTGCGCACGCCGACGCACCTCACCACGAGGTAGCCATCGAGGTCAAGCCGAGCGAGGTCCTGCCGAAGCTGCTTCTCGACCGCCTCGGCCTCCTGCGTCACATTGGAGTTCGCCTCACCGAGCCCCGACACCTGCGTCGTCGTGCCAAGGATCTTGCTCGCTGCGATGATCACCACAGCCAACAGGCCGATCGCCACCAGCAGCTCGACGATGGTGAACGCACGGCGCATCATCGGTCAGAGTTCCTTCACCGTGGCGAACACCGGCTGGAGCAGGAACCCGTTCTGGTCACGCGTCGGCACGAACCAGAATTGCGTCACGCCCCGCGTGCGCATATTGACTTCGTTGAGCTGAGCGCCTGCCCCGAGGCCAAAGAGCGTGCGGCTCGGCTCGAGCTCAGGAATGGGACGGGTCAGGAACACCGGTCCCTCGCGGGTGTTGCGGCGCCCGGACGCGACCTTGTGCACCACGTTGTACTCATCCACGATCCACTGCCCCGGCGCCTGCCATGTCGCGGCGATCGGCAGCTCGGACGGAAGACCAGCCGTGGAGGGATCCGTTCCGAGCAAGCGCGCATTGTCGAAGACAGTGGCGGGATTGGAGTCGGTGCCGCCGAACCTCCATGCAAGATTCTGGGGCAGGATGACGCTCATCGGCATCGCCGGGGGAACACCGCTTGGTCCGGGTCCCGCCGTGGGCAGGCCTACGCGGTACGGCGCGAGCGCATTGCGGTCGACGGCAGTGCCGACATCCCGAGCGACTCCCGCAATGTCGCCGCCTGCGGTCGACACGCGATACACGAAGATCCCAACAAGAATCCGCCCTTCGAATCGCCGGAAGATGCAGTCCCACACGTACTGCGGTCGCGGCTGCGGGTAGGTCGCCTCGCTCGACATCGGGTAGCAGCGCTCGCCCTGCGTGATCAGGATGGCGGGGGTGAACTGCGGACTGGGCGGCGTGAACACGCCCGTCAGTGGGTTGATCACACGGAAGGTGGGGTCAAACAGCTTGCGGCTACAGGGAATCCCCTGCATGGCACCGTTGGCCGGCGTCTCGCTGAGTGCAAGTATCCCCGCCGGAGCGCCCCCCTGCGCGGCGATGCCGCCGAAGATGTCGATGGCCCCTATGAATCGCGCGCTCGAGGCGCTTGGGCTGCCCCCCGACACGAGTGTGGTCGGACGCTTCCATCCCCAGTCTCCCGGGATGTTCGGGGTCCGGAAGGCGACGGTGCCGTTCCCGTTCGCAGGATCCACCGGGCTCGACACGTCAATCGGGAGATTGAACTCCTCCATCGTGCCGAACATCTCGG
>JBIKNS010000055.1:0-12502 GCA_044358545.1 Phycisphaerales bacterium
TGTCGCGGCGGAGGGGGCGCGGCTCGTCCCGCAGCTGCGCACCGACCAGATGGCGCGGGTCGACAGCGACTCGATGCAGGGCTCGGGCGCGCTGCACCAGATGCTTGGGCGGTTCGGAAGCGGAGAGCTCCGGCTGCTCATGGGTACGCAGATGATCGCGAAGGGACTCGACTTCCCGGGCGTGCGAGTGGTTGGCGTGGTGAGCGCGGACACATCCCTCAACTTGCCTGACTTCCGCGCGAGCGAGCGCACGTTCCAGCTCGTGGCGCAGGTGGCTGGCCGCTGCGGGCGTGGGCAGGATCCTGGGCGCGCGATCATCCAGACCTTCCAGCCTGACGCGCCCGCGATTCAGGCCGCCGCCAGATCCGACTACGAGGGATTCGCGGCGGAGGAGCTGGCCGCGCGAAGCCGCGTTGGGCTGCCGCCCGCGCGTCGGATGGCACGCATCGTCGTGCGCCATGCCGAGGAGCGCCGAGCGCATGAAGAGGCGGTCGCGCAGGCCGCGTCGCTTCGGGCGCTGCCGGAGGCTGCGGGAGTGGACATCCGCAATCCTGCGCCCTGCCCGATCGCGCGGATCGCGGACCGGTGGCGGGTGCAGATAGAGCTGCTGTCGGATGGCCCTGGGGGGCTCCAGCGGCTGCTCGCGGCAGCCCGGTCGAGGGGCGTCCTGCGGCCTGGCGAGCAGGTCGCCGTGGATGTGGACCCCGTCGCTCTGCTCTAGGAGCGCGATACACTTTCGAATCCGCGAGCGCGTCCATATTGGACGCCCGGACCCCGCCTCTACGGAGCCTTTTGTGACGACTCAAAACTCGTCGAACTCCCTCCCTCCGACCTCACCCCGCGACGCCGTCAATGCGTGGGGCGCGGACTACATCGATGGCCTCTACGAGCAGTGGCGCGTGGACCCGGCGTCGGTGGACGCCGCATGGCAGCAGTTCTTCAAGGGGTTCGAGCTTGGCGTCGAGGCTCCAGCCAAGAGGCGCGGGGCTGGCGGCACTGGTTCGCCCGCAGCGGTGGATGCGGGGCACGCGGGCGCGCCGACCGCACACGCGCCTCACGCCGCAGCCCCGGCTCCGGCAGCTCGCGCGACCGATGCTGGCGCCGCCTCTGCTGCGGCGCTTGAGCTGCAGCGCAAGGTCGATGAGCTCATCGCCCGTTACCGCGCGTTCGGTCATCTTGCCGCTCAGCTCGACCCGCTTGGCACCGAGCGTCCGTTCCCGCAGGTGCTGACGCTCGAGTCGGTGGGGCTCGACGACTCTCACCTGTCGATGCAGGTCGATGCGGGATCGCTGCGCGTGCCGTCCCCAGCGACACTCGGCGATGTCATCGGCGCGCTCGAGGAAACCTACTGCCGGCACATCGGCGCCGAGTACCAGCACATCACCGATCCCGAGCGGCGCCGCTGGCTGCAGGAGCGCATCGAGGCGCGCCGCACCGAGCCGCGCCCCAGCGTGGACGCGCAGCGGCACATCCTTGGCGAGCTCGCCAAGGCGGACACCTTCGAGTCGTTCCTGGCAATGCGCTACGTGGGCAAGAAGCGCTTCGGCGCGGAAGGCGCCGAGAGCCTGATCCCGATGCTCGATGCGGTGATCGACCAAGGCGCGGCACTGGGCGCGCGCGAGTTCTGCCTGGGCATGGCGCACCGCGGCCGCATGAACGTGCTCGCGCACATCGTCGGCAAGGACTACGAGCGCTTCTTCACCGAGTTCGAGGAGGCGTGGGCGCCTGACTTCGCCGATGGCGGCGGCGACGTGAAGTACCACTGCGGGTTCAACTCCGAGCGGCAGACGTCCTCGGGCCCGGTGAAGGTCTCGCTGCCGAGCAACCCGTCGCACCTTGAATTCATCAACGGCGTGGTGCTTGGCAGCGTGCGCGCGAAGCAAACCCTGCGCAGCGACGAGGACCGGCGCGAGGTCGTGCCCGTGCTGATGCACGGCGATGCCGCCTTCTCCGGGCAGGGCACGCAGGCCGAGTGCTTCAACTTCATGAAGCTGCGCGGCTACGACACCGGCGGCTGCATCCACATCGTCACCAACAACCAGGTCGGCTTCACCACCGATCCCGTCGACCTCTTCACCGGCAACTACTGCACCGACATCGCCAAGGGCTACGACTGCCCGGTGTTCCACGTCAACGGCGACGACCCCGAGGCGTGCGTATGGGTCGCGAAGCTCGCGATCGAGTTCCGGCAGGCCTTCGGGCACGACGCCATCATCGACCTGGTGTGCTTCCGCAAGCACGGCCACAACGAGGCCGACGAGCCGAGCTACACGCAGCCGCTGATGTACGCGCGCGTGCGCAAGCAGAAGCCGGCGTTCGCCAGCTACCGCGACAGGCTTGTCGCGGAGGGCACGATCGCGGCGGATGAGGCATCCGCAATGGTCGCGACGCTGAAGGATTCGCTCGATCGCGCGCAGACTGCGGCGAAGGCCACGCCCGTCGAGCCCTCGATCCCGCCATTCGAGGGTCGCTGGAGCGGGCTCGGGTTCGCGTACGACCCGACGACGCCAGCGACTGGCGTCGCGCGCGAAACCCTTGCGACAGTCGCCGCGTCGCTTGGCAGCCTGCCGAGCGACTTCACGGCGCACCGCACGATCGCGAAGGCCGTGCAGGGCCGCGGCACGCAGGCCGAGCCTGGCGCAAAGGTGGAGTGGGCGACTGCGGAGCTGATGGCCTACGGCACACTGCTGAAGGAAGGCCACTCGATTCGCATCACCGGCGAGGACGTGCAGCGCGGCACCTTCAGCCACCGCCATGCGGTGGTGCGCTGCCAGGACACCGGCGAGGCATGGTGCGCGCTGAAGTCGATGGGCCCGTTCGAGATCGTCAACTCGCCGCTCACGGAGAGCTCGACGATGGCCTACGAGTACGGGTACTCGCTCGTGGACCCCAACGCGCTCGTGATCTGGGAGGCGCAGTTCGGCGACTTTGCCAACGGCGGCCAGGTCATCATCGACCAGTTCATCGCCGGAGGCGAGATCAAGTGGCGCCGCTCGTCGGCGCTTGCGCTCTTCCTGCCCCATGGCCAGGAGGGCCAGGGCCCGGAGCACTCCTCTGCGCGCCTCGAGCGATTCCTGCAGCTGAGCTCCGAGGACAACATGGAGATCTGCGCGCCAACGACTTCGGCGCAGGTCTTCCACATGATCCGCCGGCACCTCAAGCGCACGCACCGCAAGCCGCTGATCGTGATGACGCCCAAGAGCATGCTGCGTCTGCCCGCGGCGCAGAGCACGATCGAGGAGCTGGTGTCCGGCCGCTTCCAGCGCGTGATCGACGACCCGCGCTCGGCCGACTTCGGGCCCGCGCAGCGCGTGATCTTCTGCATGGGCAAGGTCTACTGGGAGATGGTCGCGCACCGCGAGGCCGCGGGCGACCGCTCGACGCTCTTCGTGCGGCTCGAGCAGATGAGCCCCTTCCCCGCGCAGGAGATCGAGGCGCTGCTGCAGAAGTACCGCGGCGCGGAGTTCTGCTGGGTGCAGGAGGAGACCCGAAACTCTGGCGCGTTCCGCTACGTGCAGGCGCAGATGATCGACCGCTTCGGCGTCAACCCGCGCTACATCGGGCGGCCCGACTGCGCGTCGCCGGCGACCGGCAGCGCGCACATGCACGAGGCCATGGCCAAGGCGCTTGGCGCGATGGTCTTCCCGTCGCTGGACCCGCGAGCGAAGTCACGCGCTGGCGCGCCGAAGGCGGAGAGCGCCGGCGCCACCGCGTCCAAGTCGGAGAGCGATGGTGCCACCGCGTCCAAGGGCGAGTCTGCGACAGCGCCTGCGGCGGATACCTCTGGCGACGATGCCAAGCCCGCCGGTCGCGGACGCCGCGGCGGGAAGGCCGCGAAGGACGACGCGGCGGCGCCGGAGCCCGCACCCGCCAGCACCCAGAACGGCGCCGATGCAGGCGCCGCGCCGGCCCCGGCGGCCGCCGGGGATTCGGACACCCCAGACCTCTTTGCCTCGCGTCCCTCGCGCAGTCGTGGATGAGCGCGTAGGTTGCCGGGGTCCATCCCCCTGTTGACGGAGCACCAATCATGGTTGACGTGATCGTTCCAAGCCCTGGAGAGTCCATCAGCGAGGTCCGCCTCGGCACCTGGAAGCGGGGCGATGGCGACTGGGTCGAGAAGGACGAGCTGCTCAACGAGATCGAGTCGGACAAGGCGACGCTCGAGCTGCTCGCGCCGGTGTCGGGCCTGCTGAAGATCAAGGCCGACAGCGGTTCCGACCAGAAGGTGAAGGCGATTGTCGCGGCGATCGACGAGAAGGCCTCGAAGCCCGCGGGCGCCGCGAAGGCCGCCCCGGCGCCAGCGGCCGCTGCTGCGGTCGCCGCGAGCGACGCGCCTTCCGCGAAGGCCGCCGCCACCGCGACGCGCGCGACACCAGTGGCGCGCAAGCTTGCTGCCGACAAGGGTGTCGATCTCGCGAGCGTGCCCGGCAGCGGACCCGCAGGCCGCGTGATGCGCGCCGACGTCGAGGCTGCGACAAGCGCGCCCGAGCCAGCGCGCGCCGCAGCGGCTCCCGCTCGCCCCGCGCCCCCGCCGCCGATGCCGGTGGGCGGTCGCGGCATGCGCCGAGAGAAGATGACCAAGCTCCGCATGCGCATCGCGGAGCGGCTCGTCGAGAGCCAGCAGACGACCGCGACCCTCACCACCTTCAACGAGGTGGACATGAGCGAGATCTCGCGGCTGCGCGCCGAGCACAAGGAGCACTTCGAGAAGCGCCACGGCATCGGCCTTGGCATGATGAGCTTCTTCATCGCGGGCACAGTGAGCGCGCTGCGCCGCTGGCCGCGCCTGAATGCGTTCATCGTGGGCGACGAGATCGAGTACCACGACTACATGGACATCGGCGTCGCGGTCGGCACAGACCGTGGGCTGGTCGTGCCTGTGCTGCGCAACGCCGAGTCGATGAGCTTCGCGGACATGGAGCGGCACGTGCGCGACTTCGCGATCCGCGGCCGCGACGGCAAGCTCTCGATCGACGAGATGACCGGCGGCACGTTCACCGTCTCCAATGGCGGCGTCTACGGCTCGCTGATGTCGACCCCGATCCTCAACCCGCCGCAGTCGGGCATCCTCGGGATGCACGGCATCAAGCGGCGCCCGGTGGAGGACCCGCACCACCCGGGCCAGGTGGTGATCAGGCCGATGATGTACATCGCGATGAGCTACGACCACCGCATCGTCGATGGCACCGAGGCCGTGCAGTTCCTTGCCCACATCAAGGAATGCTGCGAGAAGCCCGAGCGGATGCTGCTGGGGCTCTGATGGCAGCCTTCGCACGCACTCGCGAGTCCGGGCCTGCCGCACCACGGCTGGCCATCGCATCGCTCGCGGCCGCTGCCGGGGTCTGCATCGCGCTTGCAGGCTGCGGTGACGGGAGCGCAAGCGACACCGCAGCCACCCCTGCCCTGGTGAACAAGCGGCAGGCCAGCGCTGACGATCTCGCGAAGATGGACGGCCTGTCGAAGGCGGTGGCGGACTCGTTCGAGACGCAGGCGCAGATGCAGGCGCGCATGTCGCGCGGCGAGAAGCTCAGTGCGGCGGACTCGCGCGCCTACATCGATGCCGTGAGCTCGGGATTGGACACGTGCATGGCCATCAGCGCGATGATCCGCGAGCACGGCACCTGGCAGGCGCCAATGCGCAAGTCCCTTGAGCGAATCGCCAAGACCGCAATCGTGCGCTCCGCAAAGGCACAGGAGGCGCTCGACGCCGCGCGCAAGGCGGGCAAGGCGGGGTCCATGGAAGGGCGCCTTCCGCAGCCCACCGGCGAGCAGGGCTACGCGCGCCTTGAGGTGATCGGCATGATGCCGTACACGAAGGCCGAAACCGACGCGATCTCGATGCCGTGAACGCGCCTCAGCGCGCGACTTCCTCGGCGGCGACGTCATCCTCTGCGAGCATCAGCACGGTCTCGACACGTGCCGCTGCGTTCTCGGGGAGGTCCTGGCCTGTGGCGAGGATCGCCTTGCGGCGCTCCTCGAGCTGGTCGGGCTTCACGCCGAGGTAGTTGAGCGACTCGTCGATCACGTCGCGCACCACGGGCCCCGCGATCGATCCGCCGAAGTGGCCCTTGCGCCGGTCCGGGTCATCGATGACGCAGAGCACCACGAGCCGGGGATTGGCAAGTGGCGCGCCCGCGATGAAGCTCGATACGTAGCGGTCCTCGTAGTAGCCGCGCCCATGGCCTTTGGGCTTGGGGAGCTGTGCGGTGCCGGACTTGCCGAACATGCGGTACGTCGCGCTCTGCGCCTTGCGACCGGTGCCCTCGGACAGCACTCGCTCCATGGCCTCACGCGCGACGAGTGCGACGGGCTCAGCGATCACCGGCACACGTGGGGGTGCGCTCGGAGAGCCCTCCTCGTCCGGTGGCAGCACGAGCCTGAGCGTCGGGATCGAACCGTCGGTGCAGAAGGCGCTGAACGCGCGTGCCATCTGGACCGGCGTCACGCCGATCTCGTGGCCCATCGCCACTGACGTCTGCGTCCACTTCGTCCACTTGTCTGCCGGCGTGATGAGGCCTTCCTCCTCGCCGGGCAGTCCAACGCCAGTGCGGTGGCCGAAGCCGAACCGGTCCACGACGCCGCCTCGCATCTGATCGAAGGTCATCCGCTCGCCAGCCATGGCCATGCCGCTGTTGAGGCTCTTCACGAGGACTGTCTTCCAGTCGACGGTGCCGTAGTAGTGCACGTCACGGATCGCGCGGCCAAATGCCGTTCGGTACGGGCCATCCTTTGGCGTCGGCAGGCGTGTTGACGGCTCGTAAATGCCCAGCTCGGTGGCAGTGGCCCACACGAAGGGCTTGAACGTCGAGCCTGGCTCGTATGCGTCAGTCACGCACCGGTTGCGCCCGAGTGCAGGATCCTTCGCGCGGTCCTTGTCCTCGCTGACCTCGGTCCAGCCCGCACGCTTGCGCAGGATGTCGGCCATCGCAAGCACGTCGCCCGTCTGCGGATCGACCACGACGATGCGCCCGCCGCCCGCGTTGTACTGGCTCACCGCCTTCGCAAGGCGGCGCTCCGCGATCTCCTGGATCACAAGGTCGATCGTGAGCCGCACGTCGCGGCCCGGACGTGGCGGCACGTACGCATCCTCATCGATGTGGAGCGCATTGCGCCGCGCATCGCGAAGAAAGGTGAGCTTGCCGGTCGCTGGCGCGAGCGCCCGCTCCTGCATCAGCTCCATGCCAGACAGCCCTTGCTGGTCGACGTTGGTGCGGCCCACCAGCTGCGACGCGATCGGCGCGTGCGGGTAGTGGCGTACCAGCTTCTGCTCCGTGCCGACCCCCTCGAGGTCGAGCGTGCGCACGCCATCAAGCTCGTGGTCACTGAGGTCGGTGTCGAGCACGAGGTAGCGCGACTCTGCCTTGTCACGCAGTCGCTGCTCGATCGTGCCGGACGGCGCATCCAGCACCTGCCCGAGTGCGCCTGACACCTCCTGGAACGGATCGGTCGTGACGACAACCTCCGGCTCACGCGCCATGCCCTCGCGAATGCGCTTCCAGCCCCGGTCCCAGATGAGCGCCGGATCGGCGAAGAGCTTGTGGCCCACCGTGGTCGTCGCGAGCACACGGCCCCGACGGTCAAGGATCCGTCCGCGCGAGGCGAGCTCGCGGGTTGTCGACGTACGTGACCCGAGCGTGCTGTCCAGCTCGGGGGGAGGCATCAGCTTGAGGTGCGCCACACGCAGCACTGTGACCGACAGCAGCGCTCCGACGCAGACCAGCACCCCACCAGTCCATGTGCGCACGCGGCGCGAGTCAGGCAGTGGCGCAGACATCAGCCTCCAAGCTCCACGCGGGGCGTGGCAGGCTCGTCGGATGAGGGATATGCGATGCGCTGCGTCCCTGGATCGTCATTGCGGTAGGGAATCGCGCGCCAGTCCCGCTCGAGCTTGGCCACTCGCGTCCGCAGCTCCTTCGGGCCCGTCCGGCGCGCGATCTGCTCGCGCAGGGACAGGAGATCCCGCTCCTGCTGCAGGATCCGCCAGTGCGTGGTGGAGATGTCCTTCGCCAGCTCATACCGCTGCTGCCTCTGCACCAGCACCGCGCATGCAGTGAGGCCGAGCGCAATCACGATCGAGACGACCTTGGCGAACAATGGAGCCTCCCCAGCCGCGTGCACCCGCCGTGCGGGTGCGCGAGCTGAACTAGTTGGGCAAGCGGATCACGGTGCCTGGCACGAGGTTGTGCGGATCGCTGAGGCGATCGCGGTTTGCGTCGGCGATCTGCTTCCACTTGGACTTCGACCCGAGCTTCTTTGAGGCGATCGTGGTGAGCGTGTCGCCCTTCTGCACGGTGTATTCGCGGGTGGTCGGTGCGGGAAGCTCTGGCTGCGGCAGAACGTTCAGCGTGGGGGCATCACCGGCACTCATGCCGGGAACGTCGTACTGCACCTGCTGCGTGGCGGCAGGCTGCGGGACCTCGCCGCGGAGCACCGACTCAGACGGCAGGCGGATCGTCACACCCGCACGCAGCTTGGTGGGGTTAGGAATGACGTTGCTGTTGAATTCGGCCAAGGACTTCCACAGCGAGCCGTCGCCATACTTTGCTTGGCAGATCTTGTAGAGGCTCTCGCCGGCCTTGATGGTGTAGAGCTCGGCTGGCACAGGTGCGGGCCCAGGCGCCACAGGTGTGGGCGTGCCAAGACCTTGCATCTGCAGACCGTCGGTGTACATCCCTTCGGAGGAGTACTGCCCCACGGTGCTGACCGCATTTCGCTGTACGACGGGGAGCGGCTGAAGCGTGATCGGATCAGTCAGCGCCCGGCTCGACCGGTCAGGCGACGCCGTGGCGAGATCGGCATGGTCGCGCCGCTGTGCGGCAGAGAAGTGGTCCGAGAGGAGGATTCCCACGAAGAGCAGGAGTCCGAATCCGAGCACCAGAGACAACTTGTGTTCACGGGTCATGGGGAGCAGCGTCCTTGCTGCGTGCCTGAGCACATTGCGCGGATCCGAGGCGGATGATCCGCAGTTTTGCCGAACGGGCCCTGGGATTCGCGTCGACCTCCGCGTCCGACGCGACCAGGGGTTTCCTTGCCGGGCGGCTGGCGAGCCCACTGCTCTCCAGCGCCGCGAACGAGCGCTTCACGAGGCGGTCCTCCAACGAGTGGAAGGAAATCACCGCCACCCGCGCGTCCGGGGCTAGCCACCCGGACTTGCCCCGCCCCAGCTCGTGGGTCGCAGTCGCGACCTCCGAGAGGAGCCCCTCCAGCGCGCCCAGCTCGTCGTTGACGGCGATGCGGAGCGCCATGAAGGTGCGGGTTGCCGGGTGCAGCCTGGACGTGCGCGCCCGTGGCCCATAGGCCTCGCGGACGAGAAGCGCCAGTTGCGCCGTCGTCTTGATCGGCGCGACCTCGCGAGACTCTGCAACTTTCCGTGCGATGCGTCGCGCGAGCGGCTCCTCGCCCAAGTGGCCGATCACGGTCGTGAGCTCGTCCTCCGACAGCGACGCGACCAGGTCCGCCGCTGTCCGGGAACCTGCCGGGTCGAGCCGCATGTCCAGCGGGGCGTCGGCGGAGAAGGAGAAGCCCCTCGCCGGGTCATCAAGATGCAGGCTCGAGACGCCGAGGTCCGCAAGCAGCGCATTCGCCGGCGGCAGACCCATCGTCCGCATGCGGAGCGCGAGGTGGCGGAAATCGCCCTGAAGCGGCACCGTTGTGACGTTGGGCGCTGCCCGCGCGATGCGCGCCGCCGCATAGGCGAGATTGGCAGGGTCAAGGTCGCTGAGCACGAGGGTGCCGGACCGCATCGCAAGGGCGAGCATTTCCGAGTGCCCTCCCCGACCTGCAGTGCAGTCGATCACGAGGTCGCCCGGCGTGGGCGACAGCGCGACCACCACCTCAGGCCCGAGCACCGGCACATGGCCGTGCGGCTGTTCGGTCACGGCGATTCCGGCGCGCCGCCGGCCTGGCCCTCAGGCACGCTCTTGGCCTGCGCATCCCAGCGGCCGAGTGCGGCGATCTTGATCGCCACGGCGCTGACGAAACCGAAGGCGATGAACGCGAGAGCGAAGATCACAAGCGCGCGGGTGCGCGTGAGCAGCGTCACGGCAGCGACGGTCGCGCCGAGGCCCGCGAACATGAACGTGATGCCGTACAGGGCGAAGACCGCGCGCTTGACGGTGTGCAGCGCACGCTTCATCTGGTGGTGGATGTGGTTGTGATCGGCGCTGCTCAAGGGCTTGCCTGCGATCTTGCGCCGGATGATGGCCAGCAGCGTGTCGAGTATCGGCAGGGCGAACACGATGAGCCCCGCGATGACGAGGCTCGCGCTCCCCGTTTCGCCGAGCGTGAGGATGGCGACTACGCAGAGGTAGCCGATCAGCAGGCTGCCGCAGTCGCCAAGGAATATGGTTGCCGGGTTGAAGTTCCACGGCAGGAACCCAAGGCAGACGCCAAGTAGCGCCATCGCAATCACCACACGCACACCCACAAGGCTCGACTCGGGGTCTGGCGACGGCATCGCAGTGGCCACAAGCAGCGCGATCGCCAGGAATCCGATGGCCATGATGGCGCCTGTGCCCGCCAGAAGCCCATCAAGCCCGTCAATCAGGTTCGCGGAGTTGCATCCGCCGATGACAAAGAGCGCGACCGCGGCGGTGCCGGCCCAGTAGTAGATGTGCCCGTTGTCCAGCACGATCGGCCCAACGCTGAGCCACACGATGTCCGAAGGGCCGAGCAGCGGCGCGAGGAAGCATGTGGCCACACCGACGCCGATCTCCTCGTAGGCCAGGGCCGCGGCCGCGACGAGCTGGCCTGCGATCTTCACGCGCGGGTCGAGCTTCCAGATGTCGTCGGCCAGCCCAGTGAACGCGATCGCGACGATCCCGATGAGGATCGAGATCGGCATCTGCATCATCGCCAGCGCCTCGCTGTGCAGCGCCACGAAGCTGACCGCCACCGCAGCCATGGTGCCCAGGAAGATCGCCACCCCGCCGAGGTACGCGATCGGCCGGCCGTGGAACTTCCGCGAGGTGTCGGGCGCATCGACGATGCCCGACGACACGGCGACCGCGCGCACAAACGGTGTGGCCACGAGTGTCACGGCGAAGCCCGCGATGAGCACTGGCACAAAGATGTTCAGCAGCTCCACCGCGCCCACGAGCACATCCTGCTGGGGCACTCCCGGCGCCAGGGGCTCGATGCGCGGCACCGCCGGCACGGACTGGGGCGACATCACCTGCACGAGCGCGCTCATGACGTGCACGCCCCTTGCACTGCCCGGTCGCGCTGCCACGCCGCGATGTCGGCAATCGTGCGGTCCAGGGCAATGGACGGGTTCCATCCGATCTCCGCGCGGATGCGCGCCAGGTCCGGCTGGCGCATGCGGAGATCCTCGAACCCGGGCCCGTACACATCCCGGTAGGGCCGGTGGACGAGGCGCGAGGCGCTGCCAAGCACGTCGACCACGCGCTGCGCGAGCATGTTCATGGTGATGCGCTCGTCGCGGCCGATGTTGAACACCCGGCCCGCCGCCGAGGGCAGGGCAAGCAGCCGCGGCAAGGCAGGCACGACGTCGCGCACGTCGCAGAACGTGCGCGACTGCTCTCCATCCCCGTGCACCTCAATCGCACGACCTGCAAGTGCGCTTTCGACCATGCGCGGAAGCACCATGCCGTAGCGGCCGGTCTGCCGCGGTCCCACGGTGTTGAAGAAGCGGGCGATCACCGCACGCACGCCATGCTGCCTGTGGTGCGCGATCGCAAGGCTCTCGTCGATCGCCTTCGAGAGCGCGTAGCTCCACCGTGCGCACGAGGTGGGGCCATAGGCCACGTCATCATCCTCGCGCAGCGGAAGGCGTTCGCTCTTGCCGTACACCTCGCTCGTGGACGCGATGAGGATGGGCACCCCAGCAGCGCGCGCATAGTCGAGGGCTGCGGATGTCTCCCGCACGTTCGTCTCGATGGTCCGCACGGTGTCCTCCACGACGAGCCGAACGCCCACTGCCGCGGCAAGGTGGTACACGCTGCCCACAGATGATGGGTCAACCTCGGGCAGGCGCTGCGCGACCTCGCCCTCGACCAGCTCGATCCGCCCAGCGCGAGGGCCAGCGGAGGCACGCGCAGCGGCCCGTGCGGCCTCGATGTTCTCGATGCACCCGGTCGACAGGTCATCGATCACGACCACATCGCGGCCGCCGGTCGCGAGTGTCGCCGCAAGGTGGGAGCCGATGAAGCCGGCGCCCCCCGTGATCAGGTCACGTCGCGCGGTCACGTCATGCATCCGGCGCACCGCCCGCTGGGGCAGCCACGGCGGTGGCGGCACCAGGCGCCGCATGGGCAGCGGCATCCTTCGCATACTTCGCCATCACCTCGAAGTTGCGCTTGTAGTAGCCGCCTGCGGTCTGCTGCGGACGGTTGAGCACGACTCCAAGAAGCACGGACTTGTGCGATGCGATCTGACCGATCACGCGCGCCACGAGCCCTCGCTGGTCGCGGAAGGCACGCACGCACATGAGGGTGGCCTCGCAGTGATCCACGATCTCCATGGTCTCGCCTGCCACCACCGC
>JBIKNS010000214.1:0-3831 GCA_044358545.1 Phycisphaerales bacterium
CGGCACCACCAGTGTCGAGAAGAGCGAGCGGCTCTCGAAGGAGCTGCAGCGTCGGCTGGGCATCCCGCACGAGGTGCTGAACGCGGTCAAGCACGACCGTGAGGCGGAGATCGTGGCGGGCGCAGGTCAGCTTGGCGCCGTGATGATTGCCACCAACATGGCTGGCCGAGGCACCGACATCAAGCTCGCGAAGATCGCGCCAGAGGCGCTGCTCGAGCACTGGAAGCGTCGCAACCTTGCGCCGAAGGATGCATCCCTCGCTGCAGGCGATGAGGCGTGCCTCGCGCGCATCTGGCAGCACCTGCTCGTCACGCAGGCCAAGATGGAACGTGACGAGGCCGCCCGCCTCTCCCCGGAAGAGGCGCGGCGCTCGATCATGGCGCACTGGGCCGCCGAGCACTGCGGCATCGACGCGTCGAAGGCAGCCGGCATGGGCGCTGCGCAGCTTGAAGCTGCGCTCGACAGTGCAGGCTGGCTGCTGCACCGGCTGCGCTTCGCGGCGAGCACCGAGGCGCTCGGCGGGCTGCACATCATCGGCACCGAGCGCCATGAGAGCCGACGCATCGACAACCAGCTGCGCGGACGCGCCGGACGCCAGGGCGACCTCGGGTCCAGCCGCTTCTTCCTTGCCCTCGACGACGACCTGATGAAGATGTTCATGGGCAAGGCCGTGCTGAACGTGCTCAGCCGGCTCGGCATGCGCGAGGGCGACTTCATCGACTCGCCGATGGTCATGCGCAGCGTCGAGAAGGCGCAGCGCAAGGTCGAGGAGCGCAACTTCCAGATCCGCAAGAACATCCTCGAGTACGACGCGCCGATGGAGCACCAGCGCTCGACCTTCTACGGCTTGCGGCAGCCCATCGTCGAGGGCACCGGAATCCGCGAGCAGGTCGTGCGCATGGTGCGCGAGTCGATCGAGGACTCCGTGGAGACGTATCTGGCGCCGCTGCACGTCCCCCGCTGCATCACCAACTGGACATTCGAGGCCTTCGGCATACAGCTCGAGCCTGACCGGTTCATCGGAAAGGACCGCGACCGCGTCATTGCGATGGTGCGCACCGACACCCTCGAGGAGGCGATGGCGCACATCGACACGACGCTCGGCGAGTACCTGCCGGCGGACGGCGATCCCGGGGAGTGGGACGCCGCTGGCGTCGCAGAGTGGGCGACGACCACCTATGGCGCCGAGGTTCCGGAGGATCTGGTGCGCTCGGGCGACGCCTCCGCCGTGAAACGCATCATCGAGGCGGCTGCACAGGTCAAGTTCGAGGCAATCGATCTTGCGCCGCTCGAGCAGTACCTCGTGCCCGAGTATGGCCGTCGCGAGCTCGCGGAGTGGGCCAACAGGAAGTTCGGCATCGCAGTCGATCCTGCCGCGCTCGGCACCGGAAAGGACACGTCCAAGGCCACCGAGACCATCCTGCGCGAGGCGATGAGGCGCTACGAGCGCCGCGAGATCGAGTACCCAATCGACTTCGCCATGGAGTACACGACCGCGAACATGCAGGCGAATCCGCAGATGGCGCTTGGCCAGTTCTGCGGGTGGGCGAATGCACGCTACGAGGTCGCGTGGGAGGCGCACGCGCTCCCGTCAGCCAACCCCGCGGAGCTGCGGCAGATGCTGGTGCAGCGGGCGGAGTCCGTCGATGATGCGACGCTGAGGGCCCGGGCGGAGCGCATCGTGGCCGCAGCCAGCGCCGAGGCCGGTGCCAGCGACGTGACCTCTGTCGGCCGGGCGATCGCGTCGCGGATGGCGTCGGAGTGCCTTGTCGCGCTGACCCCCGCAGAAGTCGAGGAGGCTGGCCGCGAGGGTGCGTCGTTCGTGGCGCGCCGGCTTCGCGCCCTGCTGCGCTCGGAGCTGACGCAGTTCGAGCGGTGGGTGCTGCTGCAGGTGCTCGATGGCGCGTGGAAAGACCACCTCCTGCACATGGACCAGCTCCGCGATGCCATCTCGTTCAGGTCCTTCAGCCAGAAGGACCCGCGCATCGAGTTCAAGCGTGAGGCAGCGCGGCTCTTCCGCGAGATGCTCGAGTCGATCAGTGACAAGGCCACCGACCTCCTGCTGAAGGGGCGTCTGGCGCCACAGATGGCGCAGAGACCCGTGCCTGCCGCAGCGCCTGCACCGGCCCCGACGGCCCCAGACGCGGCGCCGGAGGATGCTGGCGCGATCCCCGCATCGGTACCAGAGAGCCCCCAGGAGCGCGACATCGCCATCGCGGAGCGTGCAGGCATGCCGATGCGCGCGATCCCCGTGCAGGCCGGCGCTGTCGCGACCGCCAAGCGCATCGTCGGTCGCAACGAGGCGTGTCCCTGTGGCTCAGGCAAGAAGTTCAAGCAGTGCTGCGGGGTGTCGAAAACGTCTGTATGATCTCCGCCCCACGCCTCCTTAGCTCAGTTGGTAGAGCAGCTGACTCTTAATCAGCGGGTCGAAGGTTCGAGTCCTTCAGGAGGCATTTGCGGCATCGGACCTGCAGGTCTGCCGCCGCCCTATAGCCCAACCTAGGACTTCTGGGAGAACGGCTGCGTGATGCGCGTGACCACGCCAAGGACGGTGGTCAGGTAGCCGATGCCGGAAAGCATGAGGATGGCGCCGCAGATGCGACCTCCGTCGGTGACCGGAAAGCGATCGCCGTATCCGACGGTGGTCACCGTGCAGATGCCCCACCACATCACGTCGCTGGCGGTGCGGATGTTGCCGCCGGGAGCGTCGTGCTCGAAGTACAGCACGAGCACGCAGAGCACCACAAATGCTGTCTGCACCACGAAGGTCGCACCCGCCATGACCACGCTGCGCCGGTCCGCTCGTGACGAGGTCCAGAGGATGCGCACGGCCCTCACGATCGTGAAGATCCGCAGGAGCCGCGCCAGCCGGAGCCAACGCGCCTCTGCGACAAATGGGATGCAGGTGACCAGGTCAATCCAGCCCCACGTAACCATGTAGCGCGTCTTTGACTTGGCCTTCCAGAAGGAGCGGCTGAAGTCGAAGGCGAACAGCAGGCAGATCACGAAGTCGACGATGAGCAGCACGCCGACCACGTCGGGCAGCCTGGGAGCGATCAGCAGGGCCGACCCAACCAGTATCGCAAGCATCGCGACCGACGCCATGTAGACGTGGTAGCCGGACTCGGCCTGCACCGGTGCCCTACAGGCATCGACTGAACGATCTGGTTCGGACATCTCGCGGAGCGTAGGTCGTGCGCGCGCCGGCTACCACAGCCGGAGCAGGCCGAGCCCCACTGCGAGCGACACGAGCAGCGCGACCACCACAAGGATGGCCGTGCGGCGCGACCACTCGCGGCGCAAGGGCGGCGCCGATCGGGTGTCGCCGCCGAGGTACGCGAAGCAGCTAGGGCACACGTCAGCATCATCCGCGCACTCGCGCCCACAATCGGGGCAGTGGCCGGTGCCGTGCGAGAAGCGCTCGATGTCCTCGATCGACGGCCCCTCGTCGATGCCCTCATCATCCTCCGGACCGGGGGAGGAGGCGTGCGACCTCGGATTCGCCATGCCCGCATCATCCGTTCCCCGGTGGTCTGAGGCAAGACCCTTCCCTACCCTTCGCGCATGGCTCGGACCCCAAGCACGATGGTGGCACTCGGAACGACGTGCCCGGACTTCTCGCTTCCCGACACAGTGAGCGGTCGCACCGTGACCCGCCTCGACTATGCCGGCAAGCCGCTGCTGGTGATGTTCATCTGCAATCACTGCCCATTTGTGGTGCACGTGGCTGATGAGCTGGCACGGCTGGGCCACGACTACGGCCACCGCCTCGGCATCGTCGCGATCTGCTCCAACGACGAGGTCACACATCCGGCTGACGGCCCGGGACCG
>JBIKNS010000215.1:0-3799 GCA_044358545.1 Phycisphaerales bacterium
CCATCACTTCGCACCTCCCGCCCCCGGCACTGGCGCGCGCCGCCCTGCCATGTCGATCGCCGTGGGCTTCCCGCGCATCCTCGCCCAGGCATCGAACACAGGGTGCACCGCACCCGAGCCGTGGCCCACCAATGTGCGGAACGGCGACGGGTCCCGTGCCACCGAAAGCTCCGCGAGCGCCTCGGCGTTGTCCGCCATCCCGCGCTCGATCGTGCGCTGCCACGCGCTCGCGCGCGACGCGTCCTCCGGCGCCGCAAAGTCGCTCACGCGCACGAGCATCTCCGGCTTGCGGTCGATCCAGAACGGGTACTCGACTGCCATGCCGACAATGCGCGGGGCGCGGCTCTCGCGCGCGAGGCGCGCCGCAATCAGCGCAGCGCCCGGCCTCACCTCGACCGGCGCCCGCGGATCCGCGAAGCGTCCCTGCGGCGTGATGATGAGCGTCGGCCTCGGGTGCTCGCGCATGCGGGCCATCACATAGTCGACCATCGGCCCGGCCGCGCTGGGATCATCGGGATCGATGCCGAAGATGCCGATCTTGCGGAAGAACCCGAACCGCTCGAGCTGCACGCGGTCCATCGGCGAGCACGAGGCGCGTGAGGGCATCAGCGCATCCTTCAAGAGCACCGCCGCGATCGGGTCCCACCACGCCGAGTGCGACAGCGCCACGATCAGCGGGCGAGCCTCCACATCAAGCCCATCCGTGACCGAATCCACCGAGAGCCGCAGTGCATGGAAATGCCTCGCGACAAGGCGCCTCGAATACCACGCGAAGAACGAGAAGAATCGCGCATTCCAGCGACCCGGGAGGATCGCATCGCTGCGACCAGTTGGGCCGTGTGCACGCGCCATCTCGTCAGTCCCTCGGAACGCGCGCCGGTCAGGCGGCCCCTGCGCCCACGGGCTCCGCGGCACGTCGGGCGGCGCCAGATGCCGCAGCCAGCGTCGACGTCGGCATTCCGGGCTGGTTCGCGGTGTGCACCTCGCCCACAAGCTCGATCCCGAGATCCTCGCACGCCGAGCGTGCGGCCGTGACGCCGCTCATCATGACCATTGGGGTGCCTGGACCAGGGTTTGCGCTGCCGCCCGCGAGGTAGAGGTTGCCGAGCACCCGGCTACGGTTGCGGGGCTTGAACCCGCCCTTGAACAGGCCATGCGATGCGAGCCCGTAGATCGCACCACCCTCCGCGTTGTACATGCGGTCGATGCCCGCAGGCGTGAGGTGCCTTTCCACCACGATGTGGCGCTCGATGTCATTCATGCCGTGGTGCTTGAGCTTGCGCAGGATCACGGGGCGGTACTGCTCGAGCAGGCCACCGGGCCCGTCCCAGCGCTGGCCAGGCCGCAGGAACGGCGTGTGCACGAGGACGTACAGCGCCTCGCATCCCTCTGGGGCCTGTGAGGGGTCGGTGCGGCTGGGCACGCACAGGTACAGCGTGGGGTCGCGTGCCGGGATGCCGGCGCCGTAGATGTCGCCGAACTCCGACTGCGAGTTCGACGAGAAGAGGAAGTCGTGGTGCGCAAGGTGGTCGTACTGCCGTGACAGGCCCAAGTACAGCACCACACCGCTGCACGCCGGGGTCCACGATCGGCCAATGGCGCGCTGCTCGCGCAGCGCCGCAGGGTCGCCCATCAGGTCGCGATAGGTGCGCTGCACGTCGCAGTTGGAGACGATCACGTCTGCCTCGATCGTGCGACCGTCGTCGAGCTCGACGCCGCGCGCGCGTGCGCCGTCGGTGGTGATCTTCCGCACGCCGCATCCGGTGATGACCGTCGCGCCATCCTCGCGCAGGCACCGCTCAAGCGCACGGGCGACGGTGCGCGTACCGCCCATCGCGTACCAGCAGCCCTGGTCCGCCTGCGCCGATGCGATCAGCGCCAGGATCGAAGGCGCGAGGAACGGGCTGGAGCCCACGTACTGCAGGAAATGCTCGCAGAGCTGCGCCATGTGCGGCTCTCGGATGTGGCGGTGCACGGTGCTGGCCATGGTCGCCGTCATCCTCATGCGCATCACGTCGCTGAGCAGGCCGGGCTGGCCGGTGGGCGGACGGCGCATCAGGTCGCCCATCCCTCCAAGGTCCTTGTAGAAGAACACCTTCTCGCTCAGCCTGAACATCCGGCGGCTGTAGTCGAGCAGCTCGACCCATCCGGCGCCTGCGCGCTCCCCCGGGAACTGCCGGTCAAGCGCCTGCGCCATGCGCGCGGGATCATCGAGCAGGTCGATCGCGGTGCCGTCGTGGAACAGGCAGCGCCACTGCGGGTCCAGACGCACCAGCTTCAGCAGGTCGTCGACGCGGCGGCCCGTGCGCTCGATGATGCCGCGCACCACCTGCGGCAGCGTCAGGATCGTGGGTCCCATGTCGAAGGAGAACCCCTTCTCCGAATAGACGTTCATCTTGCCGCCGAGGTGCTCGTTGCGCTCGACGATCGTCACATCGAGGCCATGCGTGCGCAGCTCGACGGCGGCTGCCAGTCCGGCGAGCCCGCCGCCAACGACGACCGCCCGTCGGCCCGCTGAGGGACGTGCCCCGTGCGTCGCGGATCTGTGGCCTGGAGCGTGCTGGATCATGTGTGTCTGGTCCTTGTGGAGGAGACGCCGCTGCGGAGCCCGTTGCCCGCGCCAGCGCCCGGTGATGCGATGCCGCTCCGGTCTTGGCGCGGTGCGCCGAGGCCGCTGAGACGGCGGAAGATGGACTGCACCGATGGCGCCGGCTCGCCCAGTGGGGTGCGCATCCGGGTGGACGTGCTCGCGACGCTCACCTCACGCGACATCGCACGCAGTCCGGCCTCGCCGCGCGTGGCGCCCCATCCACTCGCGCCGTTGCCGGTGATGGACGTTGCCGGGTGCGCCGTCGGCCTCACGGCATCGTTGAAGGTCACCACACCCGCGCCGAGCGCAGCGAGCGTGGCGCGGTCCCGCGACATGCGCCGAGCGCGCGACGCGGAGCACCACACCGACACCGCCAAGTGCTGGTCGAAGCGGCGGTGCAGCGCCACCGTCGACTCAAGCCCATCGGCCGCAAGCACAGCAAGCGCAGGCCCGAAGTGCCTTCCTCGCGCGAGCTCCGACATCAGGTCGCCGCCCGCAACTGCAGCAGGTCGCCAGTACGCGCCGCGAGGCGCCTCGACCACACCGCGAAGTGGCCGGCCTCCCGAGCTCACCGCGTCGCGCACGCATTCCGCCACGCGTGACGCCGACTCTGCGCTCACGAGCGGGAGCGCACCCGAGGCTCCCACGATCGGTGCAAGGTGCTCGATGAACCGCGGCCAGACACGCGCATCGACAATCGCGCGACGCGGCGCCATGCACGTCTGTCCAGCGTTCATCGTGACCGCATCCCAGATGCCCCGTGCCGCGATCGCAGGGTCGGCGTCCTCAAGGACCAGCGCCGAGTCGCAGCCGGAGAGTTCAAGCGTGGTGGGCGTCAGCGTCCGCGCGCATGTCTCGGCGACGACTCGCCCCACCTCCGTCGAGCCTGTGAACACCACGTGGTCGAATCGCCGGTCTCGCAGCAGCGCCTCGCCAGCGGTGCGGTCGCTCGAGGTCCAGTCGAGCGTGCCCGGAGGAAGCCCGTGCGCGAAGAGCTCAAGCAAGGCCAGTTGCGACTTCGGCGAGCGCTCGCTTGGCTTCACCGTAACGCGGTTTCCCGCCACCAGCGCCTGCACGAGCTGGATGCCCAGCAGCTGAACCGGGTAGTTCCACGTGGCGATGATCGCCACATGGCCCAGCGGCACCCGCTCGACGCGGTGGGACATGCCCATCATCCACCACGGGCGTCCGCCGACGGGACTGCCCATG
>JBIKNS010000006.1:0-36794 GCA_044358545.1 Phycisphaerales bacterium
CGGTGGTTCGCCGTATCATTACACCGAGAAGGCCCGAGCCGACGCGCTGCTCGCGAAGCTTGACGAGTACCTCATCAACGAGCACCCCGCGCACCTCATCGACCAGGAGCAGAGGATCCCCGACGAGGTCATCAAGCGACTCTTCGACCTCGGCGTGCTCGGCATGACCATCCCGCAGAAGTTCGGCGGCGGCGGCTTCGGCATCACCAGCTACAACCGTGCGCTTGAGCGCATCGGCCGCGTGTGCGGCTCCACTGCGGTGCTCGTGTCGGCCCACCAGTCGATCGGATGCAAGGCCGTCATGCTCTTCGGCACCGACGAGCAGAAGGCCCGCTTCCTCCCGCGCATGGCGACCGACACGCTGAGCGCGTTCTGCCTCAGCGAGCCCAACGTCGGCTGCGACGCCGGCGGTCAGGAGACGCGCTGCGAGGTCTCGTCCTGCGGCCAGTACTACATCCTCAACGGCGAGAAGAAGTGGGCCACCTCAGGCGCCCTCGCCGGCCTCTTCACCGTCATGTGCAAGCAGCGCATCACCGACCCCAAGACCGGCAAGGTCAAGGATGCCGTGAGCGCCCTCATCTGCACGCCTGACATGGAGGGCGTCGACATCTTCAGCCGCAACCGAAGCAAGTGCGGCATCCGCGGCACGTGGCAGGCGCGCATCCGCCTGACGAACGTGCGCGTTCCCAAGGCGAACCTGCTGCACACAGAGGGACGCGGCCTCAATGTCGCGCTCACCTGCCTCAACTACGGACGCTGCACGCTCAGCGCCGGCATGCTCGGCGGCGCGAGCTACGCGTGCGAGCAGGCCGCCAAGTGGGCCACCTTCCGCCACCAGTTCGACCGTCCGCTCGGGGACTTCGACCTCGTGAAGGAGCGCCTGGCCGAGATGGCCGCGTACACCTACGCGATGGACGCCGTGCTCTATGCGACCACCGGCTTCCTTGACCGCCACGACGAGGACATCATGCTCGAGACCGCGCTCTGCAAGGTCTTCTGCAGCGAGATGGGCTACCGCACCGTGAACAGCGCGCTGCAGATCATGGGCGGCGAGTCGTACATGACGGAGAACCACGTCGAGCGCATCTGGCGCGACTCGCGCATCAACACGATCGTCGAGGGCGCGAACGAGGTCATGCACTCCTTCGTGTTCGCGTACGGGTCCAAGCAGCTTGGCGAATGGATGCTCGGCGTGAAGGCAAACCCCTTCCGCCAGATCGGCGCCGCCGCACGAATCGGTGGCGAGCTCTTCCTGGGCTTCCGCCGCACTGCCCCGAAGTGGACCAGCCTCCACACCTCGCTGCAGCCGATGGCCACCGAGGTCATGTTCCGCATCCGCGACCACTCCTACGCGGTCAAGATGATGTTCAAGGAGCACGAGGAGAGCCTGGTCGGCAACCAGTTCATCCAGGCCCGCCTCTCGAAGTGCGCGCTCTGGATCCACGCGATGGTGTGCACGCTCTCGAAGCTTGACCGCCGCATCCGCGAGGGGCTGTCGGGCGCCGCCCTCGACCACGAGATGAAGGTGGTCAGTCACTTCTGCACGATGGCAAACGCGGAGATCGAGTCCGAGACCCGCGGCCTGCGCTGGAACTACGACCGCTCGGTGCGGACCACGGCCGACAGCGTGCTCACATGGGCCGCGACCCTCCCCAACAACCGCTACTCCATCCCCGAGCGCACGCCCGTGGATGGCGCGCGAGGCACCGGCCGTTGCGTGGCGTCCCCGCACATCCCCGAATTCGGTTCAGGCAGCGTTTTCGCCGGCAAGAAGGCGTGACCGGACTCGGCACTCCCGCTACGCTTTTCGTTTCCCCAGTCCCAGACACCCATTGAAGGGTCGGCTGTGTGCCGACCTTCCGAACGACCCACGACGGAGGCTCCCAATGCACGTTCTCGAGAGCATGGTCAACCACGGACATGAGCGACTCTCATTCACCCAGGATCCGGAGACTGGCCTGAAGGCCATCATCGCGATTCACTCGACCGTGCTGGGGCCTGCACTCGGCGGCACGCGCCGCTGGGCGTACGCGCACGAGAGCGAGGCGCTCTTTGACGTGCTTCGGCTCTCCGAGGGCATGACCTACAAGGCGGCGGCCGCAGACCTCCCGCTTGGCGGAGGCAAGAGCGTGATCCTGCTGCCCAAGCCCGGCGAGCAGCCGACCGAGGCGCAAGGCCGCTCGATGGGCCGTTTCGTGGACAGTCACGGTGGCATGTACATCGCCGCGGAGGATGTCGGCGTGAGCCCGCAGTTCTGCGACTGGATGGCCAAGGAGAGCAAGTTCATCATGGGCGGCGAGGCGGTAAGCCACGGCGGCGACCCGAGCCCGTGGACTGCGCTCGGATGCTTCAACTCGATGAAGGCGTGCCTGCGTCACCTCGGCAAGAGCGTGGACTTCAAGAGCCTGACGGTCGGCATCCAGGGATGCGGCGCGACGGGCTACAAGCTCGCGAAGCTGCTGCGCGAGGCGGGTGCTGCAGTGCTCGTGACCGACGTGCACGTGCCCACGATGAAGCGCTGCGTCGAGGAGCTCGGATGCGTTGCCCTCGGCAACGACCGCAACCTCTTCGCGGAGAAGCTCGACATCCTCGCGCCGTGCGCGCTCGGTGGCATCCTCGACCACAAGACGATCCAGCAGCTCAAGTGCCAGATGGTGTGCGGCACCGCCAACAACCAGCTGCTGCACCCCGATGCCGATGGCGCGCTGCTGAAGCAGCGTGGCATCCTGTACGCGCCCGACTTCATCGCCAACGCGGGCGGGCTCATCCGCCTCGGTGGCCTCTATGTGGGACTCACCGAGAAGCGCATCGACGACAAGGTCGCTGCGATCGAGGACACGACGCTTGCGGTGTTCAAGGAGTCGTCGCACGCGGCAAGCACCTCGGATGCCGCGATCGCATACGCGAAGCGCCGCATTGAGTCTGTGCGCAAGGCCAAGGCCAACGCGCAGCCTGTTGCGGTCTGACGCAACGCGTCTCGCCCGGTCAAGGAGCGCATGCCGCACGAGCCTTACCGTCAGCCGGTCTACGGATCTGCTGCGGTAGCGACCAGCCAGCCGCTCGCGGCGGAGGCAGGCATGGAGATGCTGCGCCGCGGCGGGAACGCCGTGGATGCGGCGATTGCCGCGGCCGCCGCGCTCACTGTGGTAGAGCCGACATCGAACGGGCTTGGCGGCGACGCGTTCGCGATGGCGTGGATGCCTGGCGCAGCGGGCTCTGGCGGTGCGCTGCACGGATGGAACGGAAGCGGTCGCTCCCCCGCTGCGCTCGAGCGGTCGATGGTCGGCGTCGGTGGTGTGGTGCCTGAACGCGGGTGGCTTCCGGTGACTGTGCCTGGCCAAGTTGCGCTGTGGCACGACCTCTGGAGCGCGCACGGGCGTCTCGCGTTCAAGGACCTGTTCATGCCTGCGGTGCGATACGCACGTGATGGGTACGCGGTGTCGCCGCTGACCTCACGCGCATGGGCGCGCGCCGCCGAGACGCTTCGCGAACATCCGGCGTGGGCGAGCACCTTCCTTGTCGATGGTGCGGCGCCCGCCGCAGGGGAGATCGTTCGTCTGCCGGATCACGCAGCCACGCTCGAGACGATCGCGGACTCTGGCGGCGCGGACCTGTACACAGGCGACCTGGCGAGGAGAATCGTGGCCGCGGCGACTGAGGCCGGTGCGCCGCTCTCGGCGGAAGACCTCGCGTCGCACCGCACGCTCCGCGCCACTCCGCTCCACGTGCCCTACCGCGATGTGCAGGTGCACGAGCTGCCGCCCAACGGGCAGGGAATCGCGACGCTTGTCGCGCTCGCGGTCCTCGAGCGCTTTGACCTCCGCACTCGCGAGCCCGAGGGTCCCGAGAGCATCCACCTGCAGATCGAGGCAATGAAGCTCGGGTTCGCCGACGCGCATGCTCACGTCGCGGATCCGGAGTGGCTGCAGGGCGATACCGAGTCGCTGCTGCATCCGCAGCGCATCGATGACCTCGCCGCGAGCATCGACCCGTTCCGCGCGAAGCCGCTGTGCCGGGGCATCCCACGGCCGGGCGGCACCGTCTACCTCTGCACCGCTGATGCCGAAGGCGGCATCGTGTCGCTCATCCAGTCCAACTACATGGGATGGGGCTCAGGCATCGTGGTGCCGGGCACCGGCATCGCGCTGCAGAACCGGGGCGCATGCTTCACGCCTGAGATCTCGCACCCCAACGCAGTCGGTCCGCGCAAGCGCCCCTACCACACGATCATGCCCGGCTTCGTCACGCGCACCGCAGTGGGTGGGCGCATGGATCCTGTCATGGCCTTCGGCGTAATGGGCGGTTTCATGCAGCCGCAGGGCCAGCTGCAGGTGATCTCGCGCATCTTCGACCATGGCCTCGATCCGCAGGCCGCGCTTGATGCGCCGCGCTGGCAGTGGACGCGCGGCATGAGCGTGATGCTCGAGCCTGGATTCCCCGCGAACCTTGCCGACCGGCTGCGCGCGATGGGCCACGAGATCGACGTTGCGGATGCGCGATCGGTGACGTTCGGGCGCGGCCAGGCCATCCGGCGCCTCAATGCGACGACGCCCACATGGGTCTGCGGCAGCGATCACCGTGCCGATGGCGCCGCGCTGGTGAGGTAGGCCCCGCCGCCAAACGGCGTCGCGTCGCGCTGCACTGCGCATCGCACGGCAGGCGCGACTCGCGACTACGCAGTCGCTGGGTTGCTCGCGCGCTCCTGGCCGAGCGACGTCGTCTCGAACGTCTCGCGCTGCATGCGCAGGTCGGGAGGCAGCTCCTCGAACGTGTAGTCGAAGACGTCGCTGCGGGGCGGTGCCTCGATGTGCTCCGCTCGCTCGATGGCGGCTGCGACATCCTTCTCGATGCGCGCCATCATCGCCTCCTGCTTGGCGTCATCCCAGAGCTTGCGCCTCTCGATGAGCATCCGGACGCGGATGAGCGGGTCCTTCGCCTTCCAGGCGTCCACCTCGGCCTGGTCGCGGTAGCGGCGCGCATCATCTGCGGTGGTGTGGTCGCCGAGGCGGTAGGTCACGAACTCGATGAACGAGGGCTTGCCCTCGCTGCGCGCGCGCTCGGTGGCCTTCTTCACCGCATAGACGCAGGCGAAGATGTCGTTGCCGTCGACCTGCATGCAGGGCATGCCGTAGGCGATGCCTCGCTGGGCGACCGTGGGCGCGCTGCACTGGATCTTGCCGGGCACGCTGATCGCCCAGAAGTTGTTCTGGCAGCAGAAGACCACCGGGATGTCGAGGTTGGCGGCGAAGTTCGCGGCCTCGTGGAAGTCGCCCTCGCTCGTGGCTCCGTCGCCGAAGAAGGTGCACGCGATGCGCTTCTCGCCGCGGTACTTGCTCGCCCACGCAAGACCGGTCGCGTGCAGCATCTGGGTGCCGATGGGCACCGCAATCGGCGTCGCGAAGTGCGGGCGGGGCATCGCATTGCCGCGCTCATCGCCCATCCAGTGGAGCAGGATCGACTCCATGGGCACCCCACGCCAGAACAGGCCGCAGTTCTCGCGGTAGCAGGTGACGAGCCAGTCGTCCTTGTTCAGGACATAGGCGGCACCGAGGCTGGTCGCCTCCTGGCCCATGTTCTGCGGGTAGGTGCCCATGCGGCCCGAGCGCTGGAGGCGGAAGGCCACCTCGTCGAGGTGGCGGCAGGAGCTCATGGCCTCGTAGAGCTTGAGGAGGTCGGCATCGGGGATCAGGCCCTTGCCGAGGGTGTCGTCGAAGTTCCCCTTCTCGTCGAGGATGGAGATGCGGGGAATCTCGATGGACAGCGCGTTGGTGATGGGCATGGGTCGCTCCGAGACATGAAGCGTAGCGAACCCGGGGCCCCCGGCGCACGTGGCGTCTTCCGACTCCTTCTCGGGCGTAGGGCACCCGTATACCCTGTGCGTTCCATGGCGAATCTCACGCTTGTACAGGCCATCAACCTTGCCCTGATCCAGGAGATGGAGAAGGATGACCGCGTCATCCTGCTCGGCGAGGACGTCGGTGCCAACGGCGGCGTCTTCCGCGTCACCGAGGGCCTCCAGAAGCGTTTCGGCGCGCATCGCGTGGTCGACACGCCGCTCGCCGAGAGCGGCATCATCGGCACCTCGATCGGCCTCGCGATGGCCGGCCTGCGCCCGGTGCCCGAGATCCAGTTCGACGGCTTCCTCGGTCCCGCGTACGACCAGATCTGCTCGCACGCCGCGCGCATGCGCACCCGCACGCGTGGCGCGTTCACCGTGCCGATGACGATCCGCGTGCCTGTCGGCGGCGGCATCCACGCGCCCGAGCTGCACAGCGACTCGCCTGAGGCGATCTACGCGCACCAGCCCGGCATCAAGGTTGTGATGCCCAGCTCGCCCTACGACGCGAAGGGCCTGCTCATCAGCTCGATCCGCGATCCTGATCCGGTCATCTTCTTCGAGCCCAAGCGCATCTACCGCGCCTTCCGCGAGGAGGTGCCCGAGGACGAGTACACGATCCCGATCGGCCAGGCGCGCGTGGTGTGCGAGGGCACCGAGCTCACGATGGTGAGCTGGGGCGCGAGCGTCGTGCAGTGCATGCAGGCCATCGAGAAGAGCGGCCGCAGCATCGAGCTCATCGACCTGCGCACGATCTACCCCTTCGACATCGACACGATCGAGGCGAGCGTCAAGAAGACTGGCCGCTGCGTGGTGGTGCACGAGGCGCCGCTGACCTGCGGTTTCGGCGCCGAGATCTCGGCCCGGATCATGGAGCGCTGCTTCCTGCACCTCGAGTCGCCGGTGCAGCGCGTCGCGGGCTTCGACACGATCATGCCCTACTACAAGCTCGAGCTCGAGTACATGCCTGATGCCGCCCGCATCGGCCGTGCGATCGACGAGAGCCTCGCCTACTGAACCGCGGATCGGCGCGACCGACACGCCACACTTCGGAGCACACCATGGCCGGAATGAAGCAACCCGCGGACAAGAGCCACTTCCTGCTGCCTGACCTTGGCGAGGGACTCGCCGAGGCCGAGCTGATCTCGTGGAAGGTCAAGCCTGGCGACGCCGTCAAGGAGAGCCAGACGCTCGCCGAGATGCAGACGGACAAGGCGCTCGTCGAGGTGCCGAGCCCATGGGCGGGCACGGTGACCGAGCTGTGCGGCAGCCCCGGCGACATCATCAAGGTGGGCGCTGTGCTGGTGCGCTACGGTGCGGGCGGGGCGTCCGCACCGGCGACGCCAGCGAAGGCGGCGCCTGCTGCGAAGCCTGCAGCGGCGGCGAGTTCCGCAGCGACGGCGTCATCGAACGGCGGCGGCGCATGCCTCTCCTCGCAGGTGGCCGCCGGCGCGCCCGGCGCGGAAGGCGACCAGGGCACCGTGGTCGGCACGATGAGCGGCACGCTCGAGGTGAGCGCGCGCTTTGCGCGTCGCGCGCCCGAGGCGGCAGCAGCGGTGCGCGCGGGCAAGGCGCTCGCGACCCCTGCGGTGCGGCGCATCGCGAAGGAGATGTCGATCGACATCAACGCGGTGCCCGGCACTGGCCGCGGCGGCCGCGTCACGGCGAGCGACGTCGCTGCGTACGCCGGCGGCTCCGGACAGGCCGGCGTGGCCACCGCTGCCGCGGGCTTCGCGCCGCGGAGCGTGGCAATCGCGCCCGGAAGCGTCTACATCGACCGGTCCGCGATCTCCAAGACCGTCCCCTTCCGCGGCGTGCGCCGCAAGATCGCCGAGGCTCTCGACCGCTCGGTGCGCACTGCGGTGCACTTCACCGTCGTCGAGGAGGCCGACGTCACGACGCTCGACGCCAAGCGGCGCGAGTACTCGCGCGCGCTCGGGCAGAAGCTCTCGATGCTCCCGTTCATCATGCGCGCGGTGTGCGCGGCGCTCCGCAAGCATCCCTCTCTCAATGCGATCGTCGACGACGCCGCGTCTGAGATCCTCGTCAAGGGCACGATCAACCTCGGCATTGCCGTCGACACCGACTCGGGTCTCATGGTGCCGGTGGTGAAGGATGCCGGCACGATGGCGCCGGTGCAGCTGTCCGATGCCGTGAAGCGGCTCGCGGAGCGGTGCAAGGACAGGTCGATCTCGCGCGAGGAGTCGCTTGGCGGCACGTTCACGATCTCCAATGTGGGCAGCTACGGCGGGATGTTCGCGACTCCGGTCATCAACTATCCCGAGGTGGCGATCCTCGCGGCCGGACGCGCCCGCGAGCGCGTGCTTGCGCGCGAGGGCAAGTTCTACGCAGGCCTTGTGCTGCCGCTCTCGCTCTCGTGCGACCACCGCGTCGTGGATGGCGCCGAGGGCGCACGCTTCCTGAACCACGTGGTGCAGTCGCTCGAGAACCCCGAGTCGCTGCTCTGAGCGCGGCCGGCCGGTGACCGTGACAGGACATCCTGCGGTCCGCATCGACGATCCGGCAGATTCCCGGCTGGACGACTATCGCTTCACGCGCGACCGCGACCTCTCCGGTGCGCGGGAGCGCGAGGGTCTGCTCATCGCGGAGACGCTCCCCGTGATCGAGGTGCTGCTTGAGCAGCATCCTGGCGCCGCGCGCAGCGTGCTCTGCAGCGAGCGCATGGCGGATCGGGTGCAGGCGGGCGTCCGAGGACGCGCACCGGTGCTCATCGCACACGAGGCGCTGCTCTCCGGTGTCGCTGGGTTCACTGTGCACCGCGGCGTGCTTGCGTCAGCTCACCGTGCCCCGCTGCTCGGGCGCACCGCGCTCGATGCGCCCTTCCTGGCGGCTGATCTCCTGCTCGCGTGCGACGGCGTACGCAACATGGACAACATGGGCGCCCTCTTCAGGATCGCGGCGGCCTTCGGCGTGGGCGGCGTGCTGCTGTCGGGCGATGCGCACGACCCGCTCTACCGAAAGTCGATCAGGGTCTCGATGGGTCATGCGCTGCGGATTCCGTTTGCGCGGTGCGATGATCTCGCCGAGTCGATGTCGGCACTGAGATTGGCACGCGCTGAAGCGGGCGGCACACCCCTGCGCGTGCTCGGCGCAGATGCTGGTTCCGTGAGTGGCATGCCCGCGGTGCCGCTTGGGGATGCGGTGCGCGATATCGCAGGACCCGCCATGCTCGTGGTGGGCGAGGAGCACTCGGGTCTGCGTTCGGACACGATCGCCGCATGCGACAGGCTTGTCCGGATCCCGATGGCCACCGGCGTCGACAGCCTGAATGTGGCGGTGGCCGCCGCGATCTGCCTGTCGAGGCTGCGCGAGGTGGTGGTGCCGCGACCCTGACCGGATCCGGCTCGCGTGGGCACCACGGATTGAAGTGCCACCGCAGACTGCGGGCACCCCACGAGGTGCGGGAACGCCACAAATCCCGCTGACCTCCTCGAACCGGCGCCCGACCGCCTGCGTAACAGTGGAGTTCGTGGGGGAACCGCCAAAGATGAACCTTCGTGCGCGCGCTGCGCGCATCCGCGACGCGTCGTCGCGGACAAGGGATCACGGCGGAACGCCCCTCCGCCGTGGTTCCGTTTTGGATCTGCGCATTCAACCAGCGTCGCACGCGGGGGTGGCGACCTCTACGTCGACGCGTCGGCCGTGTGCCGCGAGCCCTAGACTCGGCGATCCGATGCGGCTCGACCGCCCATTCACAGTTCCCTTCGAGCACCGCGTCCGCTTCACGCGGGCCGCATTCGACCCGACGAACGATGCGCTGGCGAGCGTGCTTGCCGATCCCTCGGCCGATGGCGACTCGCGGCGGCTTGCCGCGTTCGTGGATGCAGGAGTGCTTGCAGCGCACCCGATGATCCCGGAGTCGCTCGCGCGCTACCTCGCCGCCCGCACGCGCGCTGGCGAATCGCTCCCTGAGCTCGCATGCTGCGAGTCGGTGCCCGGGGGCGAGTCCGCGAAAGATGGGATGGGCACCGTCGACCAGGTGATGCTCGCGACGGAGCGGTTTCGCATCGATCGCCGGAGCGTCGTGCTCGCGATTGGCGGCGGCGCCGTGCTCGACGCAGTCGGGTTTGCCGCCGCCACCGCGCACCGCGGCGTGCGGCATGTGCGCATGCCCACCACCGTCCTCGCGCAGGACGATGCGGCGATGGGCGTGAAGAATGGCGTGAACCGATTCGGCAAGAAGAACTATGTGGGCGCCTTCTGCCCTCCCGATGGCGTCGTCTGCGACCGCGAGTTCCTCTCGACGCTTCCGGAGCGCCACTTCCTTGGGGGGTTCAGCGAGGCGGTGAAGATCGCGTGCCTTCGTGACGCTGCGCTTCTTGAGCGCATCGAGCGCGATGCGCCTGCGCTTCGCGCGCACAGCATCGATGCCGCGTGGCCCATCATCACCCGCAGCGCCGAGCTGCACCTCCAGCACGTGACCGATGGGGGCGATCCCTTCGAGCGACTCGACGCACGGCCGCTGGACTTCGGCCACTGGGCCGCGCACAAGCTCGAGCAGGTGACCGGGTTCGAGCTTCCGCATGGCGAGGCCGTGGCCATCGGGGTCGCGCTCGACTGCACGTACTCGATGCTGAGCGGCATGCTCGCCGAGCACGAGTGCGACCGCATCGTCGCATGCCTTCGCGCACTGGGACTTCCAGTCTGGCATCCGGCGCTCGCCGACACAACGCGCCTCCTGCGCGGTCTCGACGAGTTCCGCGAGCACCTCGGTGGACGCCTCACCGTCACGCTGCTGCGCGCGATCGGCAGCCCCGCCGACGTGCATGCCATGGACGGGCCGATCGTCGCGCGCGCGGCCGAGCGCCTGGCGAACCTAGACTGATTGCATGGCTTCACGCGATGCCCACGTGCCCGCCTCGCGCGGGACCATCGTGCAGATGCAGTTCCTTGAGCACCGCGCGAAGGTGCTCGACCTTGCCGCATTCCTCGACCGAGTCGAGCGTGCGCAGCCTGCGCCAGGCGAACCAGCCGATGACTTCCGGATGCGGGCGCTGCGTGAGGCGATCGACCTGCTGTGCGACGGGAAGCCGGAGCGCGCACGCCGCGTGCTCGAGTTCTGGAGCGACCGATCCGCAGAGCCGATCGCGGCGGCGCCGATGAAGGGCGCGATGGGCGCCGCGGAACGCTCCGATGCCGGCGGCTCTGGCACTGGCGGCGCCGGCAGTCCGGTGCCCGGCACCACGAAGGGTCGCAGCTGATGGCCTACATCGACCCTCACATCCACATGGTCAGCCGCACCACGGACGACTACCGCGCGATGGCGCTCGCGGGATGCGTGGCGATCACCGAGCCCGCGTTCTGGGCAGGTTTCGACCGTGGTTCGGTCGAGGGATTCGTCGACTACTTCGGCGCGCTCACGCGCACCGAGCCCGCTCGTGCAGCGCAGTTCGGAATCGCTCACCACACGTGGCTGTGCATCAACCCAAAGGAGAGCGAGGACATGGGGCTCGCCCGCGAGGTGATCGCGCGCATCCCTGACTTCCTCGACTGCCCCAACGTGCTTGGCATCGGCGAGATTGGGCTCAACAAGAACACCCGCAACGAGCTGCAGATCCTCGAGGAGCACATCGCACTCGCAAAGTCGCGCGGCATGCTGATCCTCGTGCACACGCCACACCTTGAGGACAAGCTCAAGGGCACAATGCTCATCATGGATGCGGTCCGCAACCAGGGCGTGGATCCGGGGCGGGTGCTGATCGACCATGTGGAGGAGCACACGGTGCGCCCGGTGCTCGAGCGAGGCTTCTGGGCTGGCATGACGCTCTACCCGGACACCAAGTGCACGCCGCAGCGCGCGGTCGACATCATCGAGATGCACGGCACCGACCGTCTGTGGATCAACTCCGCCGCCGACTGGGGCATCAGCGACCCGCTGGCGGTGCCAAAGTGCGGCATCGAGATGCGCCGCCGCGGGCACCTCGCCGAGGCAGTGCGCAAGATCAGCTTCGAGAACCCGCTCGCGTTCCTCTCGCAGTCGGGCAGGTTCCGCACGAGCGTGTGAGCTGCAGCGGACCGCAACGCGTGCCCATGCACGGATAGGCTTCCGCCATGCTGCGCATCGCTGTCGGCGCCATCGTCGGCTACATCTGCCTAGGCCTGCTTCTGGCGCTGCTGCTCACGGTCACTGCGATCGCCATGGGACCGCAGCGCGTGTACGCGGACGAGTCGTGGCAGCCGTCCATTGCCTGGTGCGTCGCATCTCTTGGGGCTGGGTTCATCGCGGCAGCGCTGGGCGGCCTTGTCGCCGCGCTCGTCGCGGCAACGCGCGGAGGCGCGCAGGCGCTCTGCTCGCTCGTGTGCGTGTTCGGATTGTCGGCCGCCATCTTCAGCGATCCAACACCTCCCGCTGATGCGCCGCCGCGCCCGGCACAGATGGGCTTCATGGACTACCTCAACAGCGCCCGGTACTCGCGCGTGCCCACGTGGGTCGACTGGGCCAACGTGGCCGTGTTGGCGGCGGGCACGCTGGCTGCCGCACGCCTCTACCCGCGCCGCAAGGCGTCGCCCTCAGGAGCTCGGCATGCGTAGTCCTGTCATCGGGATCACCGCCAACCTTGTGGTCGACGAGAAGGGCCGCACTCGCCATGAGGTGAAGGACACCTACATCACGGCGGTCCGCCGTGCGGGTGGCCTTCCGCTCATGCTGCCGGCGATCGCAGAGGACCGCGCAGCCATGATCGATGCCGTGGACGGCGTGATCATCACCGGCGGCGACGACATCGACACTCGTCCGTTCGGGATCGCCCTGCACCCGAAGGCCGAGGTCATGGACCCGCGGCGGCAGGCGGCGGAGTTCGCGCTGCTTCGCGCGCTCGACGATCGCCCCGACATGCCGCTGCTGGGGATCTGCCTTGGCATGCAGCTGATGGGCGTGCACCGCGGCGCGCGCCTGATCCAGCACCTGCACGACGAGATCGCCGATGGCGAGCGGCACCGGAACGACCGCATCCATCCGGTGACCTCGGCCATCGGATCCGGACCGGTCACAAGCTGGCATCACCAGGCGATCGCAGACCTCAGGGGATTCGACGTGATCGGCCACTCCGACGACGGCGTGATCGAGGCGATCCGCGACCCTTCGCGGCCGTTCGCGCTTGGCGTGCAGTGGCATCCCGAGCGCACGCCCGACGCGTCGATGGGTGACGGCATCGTGCGTCTCGTGGTGGATGCGGCGCGCACCGCCCTGTCATGCGCACCGTGAGCGCGATGGTGCACATGCACACAGAGTGGACTGCGGGTTCCATGGCGCGGCGCGGCGGGGCGGGCGCATGAGCGGAACATCCGACGCTGCTCCTGCCGCTCCGCTCCTTGGCTACTGCACCAACGTGCATGCAGGACGGACGCTCGAGGAGACCGTGTCCAACGTGATGCGGCACGCCACCGCCGTGCGCGAGCGCGTGGCGCCGCACGGGTTCCTTCCGATTGGCCTCTGGCTCAGCGCAGCGAGCGCACATGCGCTGCACTCGACTCCTGACGCGGCGCGACGGCTCCGCGACACGCTGCTTGAGCGCGGCCTTGCCGTCTACACGCTCAACGGGTTCCCCTACGGCGACTTTCATGCCGCCACAGTCAAGCACGCGGTCTACACGCCGCACTGGGCAGATGTGCGCCGCGGGCTCTACACGATGCAGCTCGCGGACCTCCTTGTGGACCTGCTCCCCGAGCCAGGCACCGTGCCGGGCATCGGGCGTGAGGCGAGCATCTCCACGCTCCCGCTCGGATGGCGGCTGACCTTCTCGCTTGAGGGTTGCGGTGCCGCAGTGGGCATGGCTGCGGCGCAGCTTGAGCAGGTCACGCGCCACCTCATGCGCATCGAGCAGCGCACCGGCATCTGCCTGCACGTGGACCTCGAGCCCGAGCCAGGATGCATGCTCGACCGCGCATCCCATGTGGTGGACTTCTTTGCGCAGGCGCTGAGGCCCGATGGCACGAGCGCCGACATCCTCAGGCACGTGCGCATATGCCATGACGTGTGCCACTCTGCGGTGATGTTTGAGCCGCAGGCAGAGGCGATTGCCGCCTACCGATCCGCGGGGATCCGAATCGGCAAGGTGCAGGTGTCGAGCGCCGTCGCATGCGACGGGAGCGAACGCGCATTCCGTGCGCTCCGTCACTTCGACGAGCCGCGATGGCTGCACCAGACGAGCGTGCTCGACGGTCGCGGCGAGGCGCACTTCTACGACGACCTCGAGCGTGCCTTCGACCACGCGCCCGACGGCGTGTGGCGCGTGCACTTCCATGTTCCGGTCTTCGCGGAGTTCCTGGGGCCGCTGCAGACGACGCAAGGCGAGATTGCCATGGCGCTCGGCGCGATGGGCCGGGATCTTGCGACCACACCGCTTGAGGTGGAGACATACGCATGGAACGCGCTACCCACCGAGCACCGGCTGGCCACGCTTGCGGACGGGATCGCGGAAGAGCTTGCGTGGACGGCTGCGCTCGTCCGGCGACTGAGTGCGCCGCGTGCCTGACGCCGCTGGATCCATGAGATCGCGGGACGCCTGAGTCGGCGACCCGTAGCATCCCGCGCGGATGCAGGACGCGCCAACCACAGCAGCTGACGTTCACGGCAGCACGCACACCCACGCGCATTCGGGAGGGCAGCCGGCCGGCGGGTCCCATGATGCGCCCTCGGCTCTCATCTCCTCGGCCGCCACTCGTGCACCGATCATTGGCTCGTGGCGCGCGTGGGCAGAGCTGCTGCGCATCTCAAACCTTCCCACGATCCTTGGCGACTGCGCGGTGGGCTTGTGCATCGCGACGGCGTCATACTCGCTCTGGAAGGGTCCGGCAGAGGCGATGGATCTGCTGCGAGGCAATCCATGGCTGGTCGGCGGCGTGTGCATGGGCATGTGCATGCTCTACCTCGGCGGCATGGTGCTCAACGGCATCCTCGACCGGCATGTCGATGCGGTCGAGCGACCCGGGCGCCCGATCCCATCGGGCAGGATTCCGCTGCGTGCCGCATGGACAGTCGCAGTGATGCTGATCCTGGGAGGACTGTGGCCCTCATCGCTCGGGCGCGTACCGGTTCCCGAGATCGCCGCAGCGACGGTGGCCATCTGCCTCTCTGCATACGCCAAGCGCTCGGCAAACCCAACGCTCGCGCTGCTCGCGCGCGGGTGGATGGCGATCGCTGTCATCGCGGCGATCTGGTGGATGGCGGTGCCGCTCGTGACGCCCATCGGCAGCGACGTTGCGGAGGACCTCACTGAGAGCACGCTTGCGCAGACGCAGCTCGGCATGCGGCTGACGTACGCGCCGGCGCTCCTGATCGCTGTCTCTGCGATCGCCTACAACCTTGTCCACACCCGCACTGCATGGAGCGTCGCGCTGATGGCGCTGTGCCGTGCGCTCGTGCCTGTGTCCGTGGCAATGGCGGCACTCGCGCCGAGCGGCATCTTTGGGCAGGTCCGCGCGACATGGATTGCATCAGGAAGGATTCCCGCCGACCTGATCTTCCTTGTGGCCACGCCTGCGATCGCCCTGATGCTGCACACGCTCGCGCTCTCCCTCGCTGCCCGCCGCGAGGTCGATGCATCGGGCCCCAAGGCGTGCAGCGCCTGTGGACATACGTTGGCGCCCGGCACCTCGCCAGCGCGCTGCAGCGAGTGCGGCACCGATCTGGCGGCAAGTCCTCCGTCGGTCCCCCCTGCACCGGAGGCGCGCGCCATGGGCATCGTGGGCACTGTCGGCGCAACAGCCCTTCTAGTGGGCGTGGCCATCCTGACGCCACGGCTGACCGCCAGCGGATGGCGCATCGGTGCGATGGCGAACGCGCAGGACACGTGGTTCGGAATCCCCAAGTCCCCGATGACGCTTGCGGTGCTTGCCACTGTCGCGATACCCCTGGCGCTCTATCTCGCTGTGGCGCTGCGTGGCTATGCGGTGGCCTCAGGCCACCTGACCCGCAGGCCTGCGGGCATCGCGCGGCTTGTCGCCGCGATCGCGCTGTGCGATGCCGCTGCATGCTGGGCGCTCGGCTTCCCGCTCATCGGCACGGTATGCATCGGCATCTACGCCATCACTCGGCTCCTGCAGCGTGTGGTGCCCGCGAGCTGACGCGATGCAGCCCGTGGCCGTCCTCAACATCGTCGGGCTGGTGCCGAGCCTTCTCGGCGACGGCATGCCGAGCGTCAGCGCGTTCGCGCGCCGCTGCGGCGGCGTGCGGTCGGTGATCCCAGACCTGCCCGCCGTCACGAGCACCGTGCAGGCGAGCATGCTCACCGGCGTGAGACCTTCGCAGCACGGCATCGTCGGCAACGGATGGTTCGACCGGTCGCTGAACGAGGTGCACTTCTGGAGGCAGTCCGATGCGCTGGTGCAGGCGCCGCGCGTGTGGCATGCGGCGAAGCAACGCGATGCATCCTTCACGTGCGCGAACATCTGCTGGTGGCACGCCATGCACTCCACGGCCGACATCACCGTGACGCCGCGGCCGATGTACCCCGCCGATGGCCGCAAGATCCCCGACATCTGGACAGTGCCTGGCGAGCTGCGCGGACAGCTCCAGTCGGAGCTCGGCCCCTTCCCGCTCTTCCGCTTCTGGGGACCTGGCGCCGATATCCGCAGCACGGACTGGATCGCGCGCGCCGCGATGCGCACCATCGAGCTTCACTCTCCGACGCTGACGCTCGTCTACCTGCCCCACCTCGACTACGTGATGCAGCGCGAGGGGCCCAAGGGTCCCAGCGTCCGCGACGAGATGCGCGAGATGGACCGGGTCTTCGATGCGCTGCTTCGGTTCTTCGACTCGCGCGGCATCCGCGTGATGGTCGTGAGCGAGTACGGGATATCTGAGGTGAGTACGCCCATTTACCTCAACCGCACGCTGCGGGAGGCTGGCATGGTGCGCTGGCGCGAGGAGCTCGGCCGCGAGATGGCCGAGCCGGCGGCGTCCGATGCGTTTGCGGTCTGCGATCACCAGGTCGCCCATGTGTACGCCCCGGCAGTCATGCGCAGGGACGGCAACCTCGACCACATCCGCCGCACGCTTGAGAGCGTTCCGGGCGTCGCGCAGGTGATCGACCGCGACGCGCAGGCCGCGCACGGCATCGCCCATGCCCGCAGCGGCGAGTTCGTGTGCGTCGCAGAACCCGGACACTGGTTTGCGTACCCGTGGTGGGCCGATGGTGCACGCGCGCCCGACTACGCGCGCACGGTCGACATCCACCGCAAGCCCGGGTACGACCCTTGCGAGCTGTTCCTCGCGCCGCCGAGGATCGCCTCACGCGCGAAGGTGATGTGGAGGCTCGCCCAGCGCAGGCTCGGCATGCGGGCGCTGCTTGACGTGATTCCGCTTGATGCGGGACTGGTGCGCGGTTCGCACGGGCGCATCGAGGCCGCGCATGGGCTTCGGCCGGTGTGCATCGCCGACGACCCCAACTGGGACGACGTCGAGGTGCCGTCCACCGCCGTGCACGATGCGATCCTGCGGCAGGTCTTCGGTCGCGCATAGCGGGGCCACAACTCAGGACAACGGGATGCACGCCGTGTCAGGGCGTCACGCCGCCGCGCTGGCGAGTGCGCGCCAGCGCAGGCTGTTGAGCACGACCGAGACGCTCGACAGCGCCATCGCCGCGCTCGCAAGCGACGGCGGCAGCATCCATCCCGTCCAGGGCCACAGGGCGCCTGCCGCAAGCGGGATCATCAGCGCGTTGTATCCGAATGCCCACATGAGGTTCTGGCGGATCAGCCGCATCGTGCCGCGCGCGATGCCGATCGCATCGGCCACCGCGCGCGGATCGGCACGCAGCAGCGTGATCGCGGCTGCATCGCGCGCCACGTCCGCGCCGCATCCCATGGCGATGCCCACATCGGCCGCGGCGAGCGCAGGAGCGTCGTTGATGCCATCACCCACCATCGCAACGGCTTCGCCACCGCGCCGTGCGCACACCGCATCCACCTTGCCGTGGGGCGTCACGCCCGCCGTGACATCGCCAATGCCAGCATCACGCGCGATGCGCTCTGCCGTTCGCGCGGCGTCGCCAGTCAGCATCGACACGGTGATCCCCATCGTGCCAAGCGCGCGTACGGCCTCGGCAGCGCCCGGCCTCAGCGCATCGCGTACCGCAATCATGCCGGCCACCTGGCCATCAACGGCGACCCACACCACAGTGCGCCCCTCGTCGCTGAGCGCACGTGCCGCGTCGATGTCGTGCTGCGCGAATGACCCGGCCACACCACCCGTGACCCACTGCTCGGCACCGACGGTCACCTCGGCGCCATGGAGACCAGGCCCGCGCACACGCGCACTCGCACCGAATCCGGGATGCGCCTGGAACTCCTCCGCCGACCATGTGCCATCATCCCCGTCTGCGATCGCACGTGCGATCGGATGCTCGCTTCCCCGCTCGACGGCCGCCGCGATCCCCACAAGCTCGCGCTCCCTGCCCTCCCATGCGCCGATGCCCCTCACGAGCTCGAGCGCAGGCCGCCCAAGCGTCAGCGTGCCTGTCTTGTCGAAGATGACGTGACGCACCGATGCAGCGCGCTCGAAGCTCGCCGCATCGCGCACCAGCACACCGGCACGCGCAGCGCGACCGGTGCCGGCGACGATCGCGGTGGGCACCGCAAGCCCGAGTGCGCATGGGCACGCCACCACAAGCGTCGAGAGCACCGCAGTCGTGCCCAGCCGAAGCCCCTGCCCTTCGGGCGCGAGTGCCATCCACAGGATGCCGACAACCGCAGCGAGCGCCAGTATCGCCGGCACAAAGACGGCAGCGACACGGTCAGCCATGCGCGCTACCGGTGCCCTCGACGCCACCGTCTCGCGCATGAGCGCTGCGATCCGGGCCGCGGCGGTGTCGCTGCCCACACGCTCGGCACGCACATCGACCGTCCCGTCGATGTTGAGCGTGCCTCCGCTCACCGCATCGCCCACCCCGCGCATGACCGGCACTGACTCGCCCGTGAGCATTGACTCGTCGACGCTCGTGCGTCCGCCGGTCACCGCTCCATCCACCGGCACCCGCTCACCGGGCCGGATCCGGATGACATCGCCCACGCACACCGTCGACAGCGCCACCTCATGTTCGTGCCCTTCGCGCACCACACGCACACGGTCCGGCACCAGCGTCAGCAGCGACTGCAGCGCATCGCGCGTGCGGCCCATCGCTGCCGACTCGATCCACCGTCCCAAGGCCACAAAGGCGATGACAAGCGCGGCCGACTCGTAGAACACGGGCATGGCGCCATGCCACACCGTCCCGATCACGCTTGACACCATTGCCGCTCCAGCGCCGATCGCGACAAGCGTGAACATCGTCGTGGATCCACGACGCGCGGACGCCCACGCATCGGTGAAGATCGACCTTCCTGCAGTCACCATCACGCCCACCGTCAGCGCACACTGCACCCACATCGCCGCGTGAGTCTCGAAGGCGGCAACACTGCCATGCGACATTGCCATCACCCCCACAGGCGCCGACAGCGCAAGGCCCAGGAGCGCACGGCGGCGGAGCGCACGGGTGACCTCAGCGGCCGCAACGTCGCTGCCGTGTCGGTCGGCAGGCGCAGCCTGCGTCGGTCCCGGCACCATGCCGTATCCGGCACGGTCAAGCGCCTCCGCGATGTCCCCCAGAGACACTGCCCCATGCGCATGGATGCGCGCGCTGCCGATCACGAGATTCACGTGCACGGACTCGACCCCAGGCACTCCGGCTATGGCTGACTCCGCACGGGACGCACACGCGGCGCAGTGCAGGCCCGTGACGCCGATCTCCATGAGAAGCGGTCCGCCGCCAGCGCCAGGCTTGCCTGATCCGCGCACCGATCAAGATTAGCCCCGCTCTCGCATGCGCCGTACCCTTGCGGCATGAGGAGCGCGAGACATCTTCTGCTCGCACTGGCGTGCCTTGTCGGAGCGCTTGCTGCAACCGCGATCATCTCGCCGATCTCGCCCGCCCGGGGTAGCGGCGATACGGGCGCCACCGCACCCGCGCAGGACACTCCGGCGCCACGCGGGGAGAGTCCGCAGACCGCCGCACCGGTGGCGACGCCTACGCCACCTGCCGATGCGGCGGGACCGGTCGCGCAGATCGACACGTACCCGAGTGCGCCGTCCCCCGCAGCGCCACCTGCGGAGGCGTCGACGGTGCCCACGATGCCCGTGCGCGGATTGGCCATCAGCGGTGTCGTCTCGCCGAGCCGGTCACCGATCCGGCGCGACCCGATTGAATCGCGCATCGTGCGTGGCACACTGGGCACCCCGGCGGCGGGCGAGCCCGTGCGTGACGATCCAAGTGCGCCACGATGGACGCCCGTCGAGGCCGATGCGGCTGGCTCGTTCCCTGTCGACGCATTCCGCGGCGGGTACCTGCTGCTCGAGGTGCAGAGCCCTATCGAGCAGGTTGCGATGCTGGAATGCTCCGGGCACGCGATGGTGTACGTCAATGGCGCGCCGCGCATGGGCGATCCCTATGCCACCGGGCTCGTTGCACTTCCAGTGCAGCTCAATGCGGGCAGGAACGAGTTTCTCTTCGCTGGCGGACGCTCCCCGATCACGCCGCGGCTCAAGGCTCCCGTGCGCCTCGGCGCATTCCTGGACCCGCGCGACCTCACCGCGCCGGACCTCGTGAATGGAGAGGCACTTGATGCATGGATCGGCGTGCCGATCGTGAATGCGGGCGACTCCGCGGCCCGCGGTCTCGTGATCGACGTGTCCTGTGGCGCCGGCATGGTGACCCGAACGCCCGTGCCGCAGATTCCTCCGCGCTCAATCCACAAGGTGGCCGCGCGAGTGGCGTGCGCGCCCGCCACAGCAAGCGGCGCTGCACGCGTCACGGTCACGCTGCGGTCAGCGGATTCGTCGGCTGGCCAAGGGTCAGCCATCAGCGAGACTGTGCTTGAGCTCCCGATCAAGGCAGCGGCCGCCGCTCGGCGCGAGACCTTCCGGAGCGCTATTGACGGCAGCGCGCAGTACTACGCCGTAGTGCCTCCGCTGCCGCAGCCGACCACCGATGGCGCACCTGTGCGGCGGCCAGGTCTCCTGCTCAGCCTGCACGGCGCCGGTGTCGATGCTGCGGGGCAGGCAGCCTGCTATGCGCCCAAGCCATGGGCTGTGATCGTCGCGCCGACCAACCGAAGGGCGTTCGGCTTTGACTGGGAGGACTGGGGAAGACTCGATGCGCTCGAGGTTCTCGCCTTTGCACGCGCACGTTTCAAGACCGATCCTCTCAAGCAGTGGCTCACAGGCCACTCGATGGGCGGTCACGGCACATGGCAGGTCGGGGCCCACCGCTCTGGCGACTTTGCCGCGCTCGGACCTAGCGCCGGCTGGGTGTCGTTCTTCACTTACGGTGGCGCGAGGCCCGCATCTGCGTCGCTTGCCACAGGCGCATCTGACGCCGAACGCGCCATCGCAAGTGCGCTCGACACCGCGGCGAATCCATCGCGCACGCTGCTTCTCAAGGACAACTACCTCTCGCAGGGCATCTACGTGCTTCACGGCGATGCTGACGAGACGGTGCCCGTGGAGGAGTCACGCGACATGCGCGCGCAGCTCGGTCAGTACCACCGAGACTTCGCGTACCGCGAGAAACCGGGTGCCGGCCACTGGTGGGGCAACCAGTGCGTCGACTGGCCCGCCATGATGGACTTCCTGCGCGCACGCGAGCTTGCGCCGCCGGAGTCGCGAACGCGCGTCGCATTCACCACCGTCTCTCCCGCGATCCGGTCGCGTGACGCATGGGTCGCCATCGATGCGCAGGTATCGCCGCTGCAGCCATCATCCGCGGATCTCTCGCTTGACCGCGACACCCGCACGATCACCGGCAAGACCGCCAACGTCGCGCGGCTTGGACTCCAGGTTGATCTGGACGGCATCGGCGGAAAGGTCAACCTGTCGATCGATGGCACGGACCTTGCGGCCGACGCGCCCTCAGGTGGCGAGCTGCTGTGGCTTGAGCGCGCCACACGCGAGGATGGCTCGTCCGCGTGGACCATCGGCCGCAAGCCCTCCGAGCGGAGCAAGCGCGCCAGCCGCATGGGCCCCTTCAAGGCTGCCTTCGACCGCAACATGCTCTTTGTGGTCGGCACCGCCGGCACAGAGGCACAGCGATCGTCGCTCGCGCGCAAGGCCCGCTATGACGCAGAGCAGTTCCTCGTGCGCGGCAATGCGTCACCGGAGATCCTTGATGACGCAGCGATTCTGGCTGAACCTGCACTCGCCGAAGGCCGCAACATCATCCTCTACGGAAATGCGGAGACCAATCGGGCGTGGTCGACAGTGGTGGGCGAGAGTCCCGTCACGCCGGTACGCGGCGCCATCCACTTCACGGACAGCACCGGCCGCCGCGGCACGCTCTCTGGCGACGACCTCGCGCTGCTCATGGTGCGCCCCCGTGCGGACGATGCGGAGGGGCTGGTCGCGACCATCTCGGGCACGGGCGACATAGGCCAGCGTCTCACGGAGCGCGTGCCGTACTTCACCGCGGGCGTGGCCTATCCAGACATGTGCGTGCTGTCCGCTCGCATGCTTGATGAGGGCATCGCGGGCATCGTGGCCGCTGACTTCTTCGCCAACGACTGGACGCTCCCGAAGCTGCCCACGCTCGCCGTCACCACGCCCGTGAGCGCCACCGCGAGTGCACCATGATGGTGACAGTGTCCGCGGACTCCACGCAGCGACTTGCGCTCGGATCGGCCGTGCCCATCAGAAGCGTGCCGCTGCCTGCGTGGACATATCTGCCGCAGGCCGAACGGCCCCGCACGGCGCCCGCTGAGGCTGCGGATGCGCTGCTGATGCTTGCCGGGCATGCTGGTGAGCTCCGCGCCATGATTCGGCATGCGCCCGGTGCGACCGCTGTGATTCCGAGGCTGACCGATTGGGCCATCGCCCGCGCTGCGAGCGCGGAGGGCACCGGCTGGTCGGGCGAACGGTCAACCGCACCTGTGGGGGATACACCATGCGACTCCGCGTCTGCATGCTGGCACGCATCACTGGCGGACTGGTCCGCCGTCACCGGGCTCGCACCCGCATCTCGGCGCGCACCTGCGTGGATCGGGCCCTCCATCAGGCTGGCGGGCGGCGGCAGCACCGTGCCGCCACCTGCGCCCATGCTTCGGGATGCGATTGCCGCCTGGCAACGCGGCATCGACGCATCTGCAGCGGCAGTCGATCCGGAAGTTGTGCGAGGTGCGCTCGACGCCGCATGGACGATGTGGACACTGCACTACCTGCAGCCTGTCGAGCACTCGAATGGCCTTGTGGCGCGGCTCGCGGCTGGACGCGTGTTTGCGGCTCGTGCGTGCATGCCGGGAATGCCGGTCGTTCCAGCGGATGGTGCGGGTGCCCTACGTGCGGATGACTCGGCTGGACTCGCGGCGAGCTACGACACGTGGGTCCGAATGACGGTGTCGACCCTTGCTGCTGACGCGAGGCGGGTGATCGATGGCCTTGGCCGCGCACTGGCGGGCCGCGCCGCACTGCTCGACTCGGCATCAAGCATGCGTGCGCCTCGGCACCCGACGATGCTGGCGCATTCGTTTGTGATGCGGCCGCGCATGACGATGCAGGAAGCGGCGCGAGCGATGGGCATCTCCTTCAGGGCAGCACAGGCGGTCATGGACAAGTTCCTCGAGAGCGGACTTGTCCGCGAGGACACCGGACGGCGCCGGGACCGCATCTATGTGTGCGACAACGTGATGTTCGTCGGGCAGCTGCAGCCTTAGGGAGATCGGCGCCCGGAGCCTTCGGTGCGCTGCGTCTGCGCCTGCTCCTGCGTCGCTGCGGTGGAGTCGAGCTCTACCCGCGACGCAGCCGGACCGGAGCTTGCGGCCGGTGCGGGCGGCGAAATGCCGCGATCCTCTGCGTCCATCGCCGGCACCTGATCCTCCACGCCCTTGCGGTAGAAACGGGCCTGGTAGCTGAAGAAGAGCGGACCAGGCTGCGCCGGTGACCATGCGGAGACAGGTCCCGTCGGGGAGAGGCTTCCACTGACTGTTCCTTGCCCAGTCACCCCAGCGCGCGATGCAACCGCTCGCCACCATCGCACGCTGTCTGCGCCTATCTCGCGGCCAGCGGCCAATGCCTCGGGGTTGCCGTAGTTTCCTCCGCTCACGAAGTTCGCGGTCCCGATGAGGCCGGATCCCTGGGGCTTCGCTGGCACCAGCACGGTGTCGGTGACCGCGGGATAGCGCGTCCCCTGGTACGACACCACAAACTCGTTCGTGCATCCGGCGAGCGCGCCGACGACCGTCATGAGTGCGATCGTGCCGCAGCCACGAGACAGGAGACGAGCGGGGATCATGACGCAGATGCTAGGGCACGGTGCCGCTTCACCCTATCGTGGCGCCGTGCTGCGCATCGGTCCCGTGAACCTCGACTCGCCTCTCCTGCTCGCACCCATCGCCGGGCACTGCGATCTCGCGTTCAGGATCCTCTGCCGCGAGGAGGGTGGTGTCGGTGCTGCCTATACCGATCTGCTGAACTGTCACGCGATCCTGAGGGGAACTCGGCGCACGCTCGATCTCGCGGCCACGAACGGACTCGACCAGCCGTGCGGCATGCAGCTCTACGGGAATGCGCAGGATCCCTTGCCCGAAGCGGCCATCTGGGCCATCGACCGTGGTGCCACCATCATCGACATCAACATGGGATGCCCGGTCGACAAGGTGGCGAAGAAGCACGGCGGCTCACTGCTGCTACGCGACTGCAGCTCGACCACGGCGCTGGCGGAGCGCATCGTCCGCGCGGTGGAGCGCCACTCCGCGGGACGGGTGCCCGTGACCGCCAAGATGCGGCTTGGCTGGGATCCGGAGCATCTCGTGGCACCACAGCTCGCGCGCGATCTCGAGTCTTCGGGCATCGCCGCAGTCACTGTGCATGGTCGATGGACCGTGCAGCTCTTTTCGGGGCAGGCAGACTGGACACGCATCGGAGAGGTGGTGTCGGCAGTGCGGTCGATCCCTGTCATTGGCAACGGTGACGTCACGCTGCCGGAACACGTGCCAGCCATCATGCGTGAGTCGGGGTGCCATGGCGTGATGGTCGGACGTGGCGCGCTCCGAACACCGTGGCTCTTCCGGCGTGCGCTCACCCTTCTCCGCACCGGAACCTGCCCTCCGGAGCCATCACTCAATGCAAAGATCCGCACGATCCTGCGCCATGTGGAACTGCTCGAGCGCTACAGCGACGAGCGGCACGCCCTCGATTGCCTCCGCAAGAGAATCTCGTGGTACGGCAAGACGATGGGTCACGTGAAGGGTCTGAAGGAGGGCGTGCGGGTGGCGAAAGACCTCGCGAGCGTGAGAGCGGTGCTCCTTGACTGGATTCGACCTGATCGCGAGCACCAGGCCGCGCATGACGATTCTGCACCCGCGATTGCCGCGGGATCGACAGCAGCGCCCGATGATGTCTGATAACGCGAATCACATTTCAATCTTGCGATGTTTTTGGAATCCTCCAACTCCCGCTTGCATTTCCTTGCTCCGGATGCAAACGCGGATAGGTTGATGGCTAGGAAGAGGGTCCACCGGTCTGCCCACAGGGCAGCGTGTGCCTTTTCCCGCTGCACGCGCGCCTAGTTGGCCTACGACAGCTCATCTCGGAGCGGAAAGAGGAAGCGGTTGTTCATCGGGCGTGCGACGCACGCCTGGAGGAGAGCGGAAGGGACATGGTTCGATCCATCACTTGTGCTGCTGTGGCTGGTGTGAGCCTTGCGTCGATTGCTCAGGCAGGTGTTGCCGAGCCGGACTTCCGCATTGGCTTCGCTGATGGCTTCAACAGCTTCATGGGCCCTGCGGAGAAGTGGGGCAGCTTCACCCAAATCGGGCCAACCGTGTGGCGCGCAACGGGGTCGATGTACTCATCGCCCACCAGCAGCACGCTGACGTGGCACATGATGGTGGATCCCGATCCGTTTGTGCAGGGCACCTTCACCGTCAGCAACGACTCGAACGAGACGCGTGAGTACACGATTGACTTTGTGCTCCCGATCTCGCCTGCGATTCCCGATGCCTCGTTCATCGCGGGCAGCGTGTCTGGCACGGTGACCGATTCGAACGGCAACGGGTCAGCGCTGATGTCGAGCATCGGCGGCGGATCCGTCTACAACGCCTTCATCGACGGCGCCCCTGTGCGCACGCTGATGGGCAACAGCGCCGTGGGCGTCTCAACCGCATTCGGCACGACCAGCTTCGGCGCTGAGAGCTTCGGCTATCCGATCGGCTCGGTGCAGGGACCAGGAGCGAGCACCTCGATCGCGCTGCAGTTCAGGTTCTCGCTGAGCGCCGGAGACACGGCATCGTTCTCCAGCATCTTCATCGTCAACCCGGTGCCCGCACCAGGCGCAATCGCCCTGCTCGCAGTGGCCGGGGCGTGCAACCGAAGGCGTCGCCGCTAGACTGCGACGTGTAGTGCGCCGGACGCCCGATGGCGGTCCGGTGAGTGAACCGGGGCAGGAAAGGAACTGGGAACGGCAGTCGGTATGGAGTGCGGACTGCTGAAAAGGAAGAGGGACGGCATGGACAGGATGACCTTGTGGACGACCGCGTGCGCGCTGGGGTGCGCTGTGGCGTCGCACGCACTTGCGGGATTCGCGCCAGGGAGCGTGAGTTTCGCGGTGACGTCATCCGCCGGCTCGGCCAACGCGAGCTTCTCTGGTTCGCAGGTGTCAGCAAGCTCGTGGGCGTGGACCGGCAACTGGGCCTCGAACGGCGCGAGCGTGAGCTGGAATGCGGTTCCTGCAACGTGGAATGGCACGACGATGTCGCTTGGCGGCAACTTCGTGGTCAAGAACAACACCTCATCCACGCAGAGCTTCGTCATCGACATCTCGCTTCCTGGCGAGTTTGCCGCCGGCACCGAGTGGCTTGTGGGCGGATCGGCCGCGGCATCCATGGTGAACCTCAGCCCCGAGGCCGGCAGGCTCTCCTCGCAAGGCGCGTTGTGGACCGCCGCGTTTGACGCGTCGACAGTCGGTTCGCTGTTCTCCAACGCAAGCGCGACGGTAGATCCCTTCTTTACTGGCTCGCTGTCCGCGCAGTCGTTCGGCAGCCCGATCCCGGGTCAGCCGTACACCGGCGGCATGTCAACTGCCGCCCGCATTCGCGTCAGCCTCAGCCTCACCGCCGGCATGGAGGCGACCGTCACGAGCGCATTCGCGGCACAGGTTGTTCCCGCACCGGGCGCCCTCGCGCTTCTGGTCGTGGCCGCTGGCGCTGGTGCACGCCGTCGCCGGCGCTGACACGCGACATTGCCGTGCTCACATCACTGCGCCTGACGTGCACTGCACGTGGCGCGTGACCCCGCTGCCATCATCGATGTGTCAGGTCCGCAGTTCCTTCGACTGCGGCAGATCGGCCAGACTGCCGATCCCGAAGACCTTCAGGAACTCGGCTGTGGTTCCGTAGAGCATCGGCCGGCCCAGCTCCTCGGCGCGACCGACGATCCGCACGAGCCGGCGCTCGAGCAGGCTGCGCAGCACCTCGCCGCACGCAACGCCGCGGATCGACTCGATCTCGGCGCGCTGGATCGGCTGGCGGTACGCCACGATCGCGAGCGTCTCGAGCGCGGGCTGCGTCAGCCGCGTCTGCTGCTTCTGGCCGCGGAGTGCGGACACCACCGGCGCGAATGCGGGAAGCGTGAGCACCTGCCGACCACCTGCAAGTGACTCGATTCGGATCGTGCGGCCGGTGGATGCGTACTCGCCGTTGAGCTGCTCGATCGACTCGCGGACAGCGCGAGCCGGAGACTCCCCGCCACCGGACTCCAGTCCGAGCAGGTCCGCGATCTTGCCATCCGAGAGTGGGCGATCCGCGGCCATCAGCAGCGCCTCGATGCGCTGCGCCAGCGGATGACCTGCGCAGGGCGCCTCGTGCACCGCTGCGTCGTGGGTTGCAAGGTCGGCGGATGCCTGTGTCGAATCGCTCATCGGCGGGAGATCGCCACGCGTGCGCGCGCGCGGGCCTGGGCACGCTCGATGTCGAGGCGCTGCTCCTGCGTCGAGGGTTGCGCCGGTGTCGCACGCGCGCGCTCGTTCGCCGCGGCAAGGTCACGCTCTGCGGTCGACCCATCGACGGAGTCCGACGACACCGCCGAGTCCGCCAGCAGCACCAGCGTGTCGCCCTGCATCTGCGCGAAGCCGCCGTCGATGGCATACGTGCGCACACCCTGAGGCGTGTCGATCCGGCACACCCCGACGCCCAACTTGGTCAGGAACGCTGACGCGCCGCGCATGACGCCGCGCTGGCCGTCATGGGCCTGGAAGGTGGCGTAGGTCGCCGCCTCATCAAGGACGGAGTCTGCGGGCGTCACAATCCGGCATCGAAACGTGGACATGGGGTCAAGATCCTACCGGCGGCAAACCCCTGAAGGCGAGGGCAGAGTTGCGGTACCGCGGGTCATGGGTGACCTCGCGGCCCAGCACAGGGCGCAACCATGCCGGAGGGGTTACCTCAGTCGAGGCGTGGGGGAGCTCGACCTCCGCCATCACGAGAGGCCAGTCGAGGAACTCGTCCACCTCCCAGATCAGCGCGCCTTCGCGCACCCGGTGCCGCACCTTGCGGATCCTGCGCCCGATGGTGCCCGGCCAGAGGCGGTCGAACTCCGCCGCGGTGATCGGGCGTTCCGACTCCTCGCGCACGAGACCCTCGCCACTCTTCATGGTGTGCACGAAGTCGCGCCGCCCGTCTGGGTGGCTGATCGACCTCACTCGGCCCTCGACTCCCATCGCCGCATCGAGATATCCCTGCTCGATCGTCCATCGCTCCGCGCCCGCAGGGATTGCGGGGAGGGCGCTCAGCAGCCACACACGCTCGATCTCGTAGGTCGGCGTGCCCACGCTGCGCTACCTGCTGCTCTCCATGGCGCTCGACACGAATGCGCTCAGCGCAAACTTGGGCGCTACGTTCGAGCGCAGCGTGCGTTCGGCCTCGGCGATCAGTGGAGGCAGCGCGCTCCATGCATCGAGCGTGCCCGGCGCGGCGCTGCCCTGCACGTGAGCGCTGATGCGCTCGCGCACCGTGCGGCCCATCACCGAGAAGCACAGCGACATCGCACGGCGGCCTGCTGCCTCCTTGCTTGCGCTCTCGTCGCGCTTGACGGCGAACTCGGCCACCCCGGAGGCAAGCTCGCTCACACGGTCGGCGAACTTCGCGGGGAACGTGCCCGTCACCATCTGGTCCAGCATGGGCGCGATCTCGACGCTCCATGCGCGCAGCGAGTGCGCGGCCGCGACGCGCGCCAGGCCAGGGCTCCCCTCCGCGAATGCAGCGATCCACGCGCGCTCCGAAGGATCCGCGACATCGAGCGATGAATCGACCCACTGCGCCATCTCGGTCTCGCCCAGCGGCGTGAAACTGACGCGCTGGCATCTGCTGCGGATCGTGGGCAGGAGCCGGTCCGCACTTGAGGTCACGAGGATGATGAGGGTGCCCGGCGGCGGCTCCTCGAGGGTCTTGAGCAGCACGTTCTGGCCGTCGGCCTCGAGCATCTCGGCCTCGTCGATGATGAATGCCTTCCCGCGGCCGAGGAAGCTCGACCTGTACGCGCGTGCCTCGAGCACGCGACCCTCGCTGTCGGTGCCGCCGATGAGGTGCTCGCGAAGGAGTCCCACAGGGATGTTCGTCTGCTTGCGCTCGCGGATCGCGCGGTCCGAGCTCGACGACGCGAGGTCTGGCCTGATCAACCCGATGTCCGGATGCGTTCCCGCGCGCAGCAGCTCCGCGCTGCGGGTGTTGCGGCGCGCCGCGAAGCTGCGCGCGTCATCACCGGATGTCTCAGGATCCACATGGAGCGCGGCAAGTCGCAGCGCCGCAGTGCACTTCCCGATGCCGGAGGGACCGTGAAAGATCCATGCGTGGTGCAGGTGGCCAGACGCAAGCGCGCCGCCGAGCGTCGCGCGCGCAGCAGCGTGCCCGAGCAGCGTGCCGTCGAGCGCCGTGGCGGCAAGCTCGCGGATGCGCTGGTCGCCGCCTGACTCGAGTACGGCATCTGCCGTGGGCTCCTTCGCAGGCTTGGCCGTGCGCGGTGCGCGCGTCGCTGCAGGCTTTCGTGTGGCCATCGCCATGCCGCCTCAGCGCGGCACCTCCACGAGCATGGGCCTCTGGGGCAGCATCTTCGAGTTGGGGTCGCGAGGATCGGTTCTCACGAGCAGCTCCTCGCCCGCGACGAGCATGGCCGGGAACTTCCTCATCAGCTCGTCCACCTCCGGCGAGAAGAGCGTCGTGCGCGCGTCGTATGCCTCCGGACCGAACACGCCGATCGTCACGATGCTCATGCGGCGGTCCTCATCGTGGAAGTAGAAGGCCGCGTGGCCCTGCGAGCGAAGGCGCGCGCAGTAGCCCTCCGCGCTGCGGCGGATCTCCTCCGGCGAGACCTCGCCTGAGCCGAAGTCGCTCCACATCGCCACCTGAAGCGTGTAGAGCGTCGAGTTGCCGGGCTTCATGGCGCGCGCCGAACGAAGGTCCGATGACGAGAGAGGCCCCGTGCGGCGCGATGCATCGAGTCGCGACAGGATCGCGCGCGCGAAGGGACGACCGCCCTTGGCATCCTGGATCGCCTGCACCGCCTTCACGCGTGGCTTCGCGGTGGGGTCATCAAGACCGGTGAAGCGACCGACCATCACCACTGACCCTGACGAGTTGCTCTTCACATACGCGTCGGAGAGCTCCACGTACTGCCGTGCGATGCTTGCGCGCGCCTGCTCCGCAGCCTGGCGATGTCCATCGCCTGTGAATGTGGCGAGTGTGATGCCCCAGTTGGCGTTCGCGTCGGCGCGTGCCTGCTGGCCTCGCGCTGGGGCCGCAGCTGCAGACGGTGCAGCCGAAGCTGCTGCCACGGTGCGGGGCGCGCCGACCGCGGACGCTGGGGGCGCGGCGGTGGTGGATGCCGGTTCGCCCGGGCGAGTCGCAGAAGCGGTGGCCGTGGAGGGTGCCGTGGCGCTGGCGGTTCGCGACGCCGCAGGTGTCGCTGCACTTCGCGCTGGTGCGGCATCCGCGGTTGCTCGCGCCGGCGCTGCGGTACGCGCCGGTGCCGTTGACCCGGCACGACGTGCGCTTGCAGGCTGCACCTCCGATGCGTCACCTGCGGTGGACCACTGCGGAGTCTTCGCTTGAGTGCGCACCCGTGTCGGGGGCTCGTCGATGGGCTCATCAAACTGCAATGACGACGAGTCCCGCGATGCCGACACCTTTGAGCTTCCGGCGGGTGCCGGGTCGGGTCCGCAACCGGTAGAGGTGAGCGCCGCAAGGGTGGCGAAGGCACCCGCACACAGGCCCCAAAGACATGGTCGAACGACATTCATCGGAGGTGTCGTGGAGGAGCATAACTCCCGGTGGAGTGACCATTTGTCAATCTGATTACCGCATCGGAATTCGTTGAAGAACTGGACTCGCGCGCGACGATACGTATGGTTACGCCAAGGCCACCAGTTGCGGTGTCCGCGGCGTATCAGACCCCACAGGATGTGTCTGACGAAGCCAAGGACGCGGGCCGCAAGGAAGTGCAGGTCCTCGTTCACGGAGATCGCCATGACCGTCCACTCGAGCCAGAGCGTCCCGTCCGACCGGGCCACCACCGCACCGCGAGCGAGCCATCACTTCATGTCCCAGGCCACCATTGATTCCCCCACTCTCGCTGGCACCGATTCGACGTGCCGGGACGAGAGCTCAGAGAGGCACCTCGTCAGGCTCCGCGCGATGCCTGATGTGCGCCCAGACCGCGTCAGCCAGCTCAAGGCAATGATCGCCGCAGGCACCTTCGACACGGAGCACCGTCTCGAGGCCGCGATTGATCGCATGCTTGAGGAGCTGAAGATCGATCCAGAGCGCGACGGCCTCTGACGCACCACCCCCGAACGGGCGCGCCCGCCGGGGTTTGGGTCGTGCGGTACTCGGGGTTCGAGACATCCACTCGTAGACTTCTGAGGTGATTTCCTCAAGCATGTCTGCGTGCGCCGCGGCACTCCTTGTGCCGGCGCTGGTCAGCTACGCCCAAAACGCCCCGGTGAATGGGCCGCGCCCTTCGGATGTGCGGCGCGATGCGCTGCAGGGCGCCACCGTGCACGTGCGGCCGGGCGTCACCATCAGCGATGCCACAGTGGTGATGCGCGATGGGTGGATCGAGGCGGTCGGTCCGTCAGCCTCCGTGAAGATCCCCGATGGCACGACGGTCCACGATGCCAAGGGTCTGGTGGTGTGCGCGGGATTCATCGAGCCGATGCTGGTGCTCGACAGCGCGACCGCAGCACGCGACGCCGCCGGACGGCCCGACGCGTACTGGAATCCGCGGGTCACTCCGCAGGTGGATGCAGCGGCCATCGGCATTCCCACGGACGTGCGCACGAAGCTGCGCAGCATGGGATTCGCCGTCGCTGCCGCGTATCCCGGCCAGGGCATCGTGCGCGGTCGCGGCGCCGTGCTGCCCCTCGACGAGGACTCGTCGCGCATCACCGCCATCGGCGGAACCCCAGGCCATGCGATCGGGTTCGGCCGCAGCGATCGCAGTTTCGGGCCGGGTGGGCCCAGGCCGGATGACACGTCTGCCGTGGCGTACCCGCAGTCGCTGATGGGCGCGATCGCGCTTGTCCGGCAAGCGATGCACGATGCGCGGTGGCGCGCCGACTGCGTTGACGTGTGGACCGCAAGCCCCGCCGGCAACGATCCTCCGGCGGCGTCGCCCGCGCTCGATGCACTCGCTGGCGTGGCGCGCGGCCGCGAGATCGTGATCTTCGACGCATCGACGGAACTTGACGCGCTGCGCGCGGCGGCCATCGGCTCGGAGTTCGGCCTTCGCGCTGCCATCTTCGGGTCGGGCATGGAGTTCCGCAGGCTCGACGAGATCGTCGCCACGCGACTCCCTGTGATCCTTCCCGTGAACTTTCCCCGCACGCCCGACCTCAGCTCGCCGAGGGTTGCCGACTCGGTGTCGACGCGCGACCTTGCGACGTGGGCGCTCGCGCCGTCAAACCCATCGAAGCTGATTGCGGCAGGTGTGCCAGTGGCGCTGACCACCGCGCGGCTTGCCGACCGTGGCGACTTCCCTGCGCGCATCCGGTCTGCGCGTGATGCCGGTCTCGGTGCGGAGCAGATGCTCGCGGCGCTCACGGTGTCGCCTGCGCAGATGCTCGGGCTCGAGAGCGTGCTCGGGAGCGTTGAGGCCGGTCGCATGGCCAACCTCGTCGTGATGACGGGCGAGCCGATGGGCGAGAAGACGAAGGTCCGCGCCGTGTGGGTGGCGGGACGCCAGCATCACGTGGACCGCGCACCCGAGTTTGGCGTGAGCGGGTCGTGCATCGCGACGCTTGCCGACGGGTCGACGCGCGAGATGTCCATCGACATCGACAAGCCGGAGCTGTGCGTGACCACGCCGCCGCAAGGCGAGGGCGAGCCCAAGCGCACATGCGCCACCAAGGTGAAGGTGGAGGGTCCGCGCATCTCGTTCGTGATCGATGGCGCTGCGTTTGGCCAGACGGGCATGCTCCGGTGCGCCGGACGCGTGGTCGACGGAACGCTGCAGGTGGACCTCGAGCCCCTGAGCGGACCGACGCTTCGCGTGTCGGTGGCGCAGAAGCCGGCGGCAGCCGAGGGCGGCAAGGCCGACGCACCGCCCAGGGGCGATGGCGCCGCGGCCGGCGCAGCCACGGCGGTCGCCGTTGCGGGCGAGAGTGCGGCGAAGGACTCGGAGGCCAAGGGCGACGACGACGCCAAGGCTGCGGCCGACGATGCGCCCAAGGGTCCGCGCAAGCTCCCCGAAATCCCACCCATGTATCCCTTCTCCGATGCGGGCCGGGTGGCCCGCGCCGTCCCGCAGGACGTGCACTTCAGGAATGCCACGGTGTGGACAGCGTCTGGTGCGGGGATTCTCGAGCGTGCCGATGTGCTGGTGCAGGGTGGCAAGATCGCAGCCATCGGACCGTCGTTGGCGACCCCGACCGGCGCAACCGTCGTCGACTGCGAAGGCCGCCACATCACGCCAGGCGTCGTCGACTGCCACAGCCATACGGGCATCGACGGCAGCGTCAACGAGTTCACGCAGGCGAACACGGCCGAAGTCCGCATCCAGGATGTGCTCGACCCCGATGACATCAGCTGGCACAGGCAGCTCGCCGGCGGCGTCACGTGCGTCAACCAGCTTCATGGCAGCGCGAATCCGATCGGCGGTCAGAACGCCGTCACGAAGGTCAAGTGGGGTGCGCCGATGGCCCAGATGCACGTGCCGGACGCGGCGCCAGGCATCAAGTTCGCGCTCGGCGAGAACGTGACGCGACCGCCGAACCGCTACCCCAATACGCGCATGGGCGTTGAGTCGTACATGCGCGACTCGTTCGACGCGGCGCGCGCGTGGCGCCAGGCGCAGACGCGCTACCAGGCGCTGACCGCTGCCGAGCGCGTCAAGGAGATGCCGCCGCGGCACGACATCGAGCTTGAGACGCTCGCCCAGATCCTCGAGGGCAAGAGGCTCGTGCACTGCCACAGCTACCGGCAGGACGAGATCGTGATGCTGCTCAACCTCGCCAAGGAGATGGGCTTCACGGTGGGCACCCTGCAGCACGTGCTCGAGGGCTACAAGGTGGCTGACGAGATTGCGGCGCACGGCGCCGGGGCGAGCTGCTTCAGCGACTGGTGGGCCTACAAGATGGAGGTGATGGATGCGATTCCGTGGGCAGGCGCGATGATGCGCTCGCGCGGCGTGAACGTTTCCTTCAACTCCGACAGCGACGAGCTCGCGCGCCGACTCAACACCGAGGCCACGAAGGCCGTGAAGTACGGCAACGTCGACCCGCACGAGTCGCTCAAGCTGGTCACGATCAATCCGGCGCAGCAGCTTGGCGTCGGTCACCGCACCGGGAGCCTCGAGGTCGGCAAGGATGCGGACCTTGTCGTGTGGAGCGCCGAGCCCCTCTCGCCGATGGCGATCGCGCTGCAGACGTGGATCGAGGGCGCGAAGTACTTCGACCGCGACGAGGACCTTGCGGCGCGGCCTGCGCGCGAGCAGCTTCGCCGCGCGCTCATCGTGGCTGCCATCGAGGACACTGGCGGGTCCGGCGGCGGTAAGCGCGGAAAGCCTTCGAGTGCCCGTGACGGTGCGCCGCCCGTGCCGACGTCGACCTTTGGTGACGAGTTCCTCGAGGAGTCATGGGCGCTCGACTGCTGGCGCCGGGGCGTCGACGCTCGCTACTCGCGCATGGCTGGCGACTGCGGCTGCGGACACCGCCACGGTGTGGGCGTGTCCGCCAACGATGCCTCAGGCGGCGCATCATGCGGTGCGACCTGCACGGACCACAACCACGCTGCGGCAGCGAACGCCGAAGGAGGTGCACGATGAGATCTGGACTCCCGCGACTGACTGCAACTGCATGCCGTGCGTCACTGCGCGCTGCGCCCTGCGCCGCACTTGCCGCACTTGCCGCAGCCACATCGCTCGCCTCTGCTGCGGCAACCAGCGCACCGACAGCACCGTCGCCAGCGGCACCCCGACCGCAAAGCGCGCAGATCCCCGCACCGCCGCAGTCAAAGCCCGTACTGATCACGGGCGTGACGCTCGAGGGGCTGGCCGGTGCGGTGGAACCGGTCAAGGATGGCCATGTGCTGTTCGATGCGGGGCGCATCGTGTCTGTCGGCGCAGGCAAGCCTGACCTCACCGCGATCAACGCCGCCCGCACGAAGGCTGGCACACCGGCGATCGATGCTGCCGCATGCGACACCGTCGACGGCACGGGGATGCGCGTGCTCCCCGGGTACATCTCGATGGCGACCGCGCTTGGACTGGTCGAGACGCTTCAGGTGAAGGCAACCGATGACCGGGCGGAGACGGGCCAGTTCCATCCTGAGACTCGGGCAAGCATCGCCATCAATCCCGACAGCGACCTGATCCCCGTCGCGCGCATGGGAGGCGTGCTCGGCGCAGTGGTCTTCCCTGAGGGCGGACTCATGTGCGGACAGGCGAGCCTGATCCGGCTCGATGGCTGGAACGTGGATGACCTCGCGCTGATTCCTGATGCGGGTCTCGTGATCCGGTGGCCGGCCACTGAGCCTGCGCCACGATGGGCCACCAGCCGCGACGCGGACAAGCAGGATGAGGAGCGCACCAAGACGCTCCAGTCCATCAACACATTCATCGAGCAGGCCAAGGCATATGTCGCCGCACGCGACGCCGACCCCACCATCGCGCCGGATATCCGCTTTGAGCGCATGCGCACCGCGATGCGCGGCCAGACGCCCGTGTTCATCGAGGCCTCGAGCGCTGGCCAGATCGAGAGCGCCGTGCTGTGGGCTACGAAGCTGGGCATGCGGCCCGTGATCGTCGGCGGACAGGGTGCGCCTGAGGTCGCCGACCTGCTCCGCGCGCGCGATGTGCCCGTCGTGGTGACCGGTGTCATGCGACTTCCCCGTTTCGAGCACGAGCCCTACGACGCGCCGTACACGCTGCCCGCGCGCCTCGCTGCGCTTGGCATCCGTGTGGCGATCGCCACCGGCGACGAGCCATCCAACGACCGCAACCTCGCGCAGCACGCCGCGATGGCCGCCGCCTACGGCATGCCCCGTGACCTCGCGATCGCGGCCATCACGCGTGAGCCCGCGCAGATCGTGGGCCTCGGCTCTGGCGACGGCGCGCTCGGCACGCTCGCACCCGGTGCCCGCGCATCGATCATCCTTGTGGAGGGCGACCCGCTTGACCTCCGCTCCACCGTACGCAAGGCATGGATCGACGGTCGTGCCATCGAGCTCGCATCGCGACAGACCAGGCTGCGCGACAAGTACCAGGAGAAGTTCCGCCAGCGCGACGCTACGGCGCGGTGAGCGTCAGGGAATCGCGCTGGATGCGTCCATCGGCCCGGTCCCACTGGATGCGCACCGTCACTGCGGTGCCAGCGGGGATGGACGCTTCGGGCACCACGGTCAGCAGGTAGGTGCGCGTCGCCGCATCCCATGCCGACCGATTTGCGGCGCGGTCGCCAAGACTCGCCGTGACCGTCTGCGGCGGCCGCCC
>JBIKNS010000217.1:0-3779 GCA_044358545.1 Phycisphaerales bacterium
TAAGGGTGCCTGCTCTGTGCCCGACTCGTGGGAGGAGCTCTTCAAGAACGGGGCCAAGTGCGTGTCGAAGCCCGGCGCGTACCCGCCGAAGGCCGAGCTCGTGAAGGCGTTCACGGATGGATGGACGACTGTCGCGAACCTGCTGCCGAAGGTCGACGATTCGGTGTTCAACGGGCCGAACCCCTACGAGGGCCTGCGCGACCGGCTGCCGAACCTTGCGGGCGTGGCATCGTTCATGTGCCTTGCGCACAACATGATGCACCTCGGGCAGATCAGCGCGTGGCGCCGCGTCGCGGGGCTCGGCTCCGCGATGTGAGCATCATGCGAATCCGCATGCTGACGCTTCGGGCAGGCACGGCCGCGCGCGCGGCGGTGCTCGCGATTTCGTGCGCGCTCGCGTTGCTTGCGGCGGCGCCGCGTGTGGCGTTCGCGCAGGGCACGTCGGGGGCGTTTGCGGATCCGATGTCGGTTGGCGAGCTCAAGATGCTGCTGGAGCAGCGGGCCGAGGTGCCCTCCGGAGCCTGGCCACAGATTCAGGCGGCGCATGACGCGTATGCGCGCAAGGCGGAGGAATTCCGCAACGGCGACATCGAGAAGTTCCAGAAGAGGTCGCGTGCCGGCAGCGCGGAGACGGATCCTGCGCAGCAGTACGCGCTGTGGCAGTCGCTGATGCGCGAGTATGCCGAGATGAACCGCAAGTTCGGCTCGATCGATGATGAGCTGTTTGCGGCGGTGGCGAAGGTGGTCGAGTCATCGCCGGAGGCGGTTGGGGCGGTGGAGGCTGCGAAGCTTGCGCGTCAGCGACAGGTGCTGCGGGTGGGCTTCGGCAGGGCGATGATGTCATCGAGCGTGACGGCTGACGCGGAGCAGGTGGCGTACGAGCTTCCCGTGCCGGATGCGGTGCGCGCTGCGGTGCGGCAGGCGCTGGCGGGCTACGGGCGCAAGCAGACCCCCGCCCTGCGCGAGTACGGCGATCGGATGCAGCAGGCGTATCAGGAGTTCATGAGGGCGCAGTTCGTGGCGATTTCGGCTGCACCTGAGGCCGGCGGCGATGGCGAGCAGGGCGGAGTGCAGATCGACCAGGCGGCGGGCCAGTCGGTGTGGGCTCGTTTGGGCCCCGAGATCACGCGGCAGCGCAAGCAGCTGCTCGCGAACAACCGTGAGGCATCGCGCGCAGTGCGTGAGGCGCTTGCGGCAAACCCCGAGGCGCAGCAGCGATTCGCGGACCAGTGGATCGTGGCGTCGTACCCGAGCATCCCCGACCGCGAGAGCACGGGAGTGCCGCAGGCGGGGCGGCGTGCGCTGCGCGTGCGCGGTCTCGACGATGCCGCCCGCGCGTCGGTCATGCAGGCGGTTGCCGACTGGCGCGCGGCTGACGAGGCGCTCGTGACCGAGTGGTCAAGCGCGACAGACGAGTTCGACGCGAACGTGACGGCATGGACATTCGACGAGGCGGCGTATCGGAGCCTCAACGAGCGTGTGGCGAACTTCCAGGAGCGTCGGACCGAGCGCGCGACGCAGGCGCTGAAAGCCATCGATGCGGCGGTGGGCGCTGAGTTGGCGGTCATCGTGCGGGGCGCTGATCTCAGCCGCGATGGCGAGCTGCTTGAGCCGGAGCGTGCCGAGACCGACGGGTCTCCTGCAGGTGCCTCGCCGGGTGCGGACCGGGCTGCGCACTTCGCAGGCGTCTTCAAGCGCATGCAGCGCAAGGCGGTCTCCGGCTGGAGCGCCGCGTTCGGTGCTGAGGATGTGGCGCTGATCGCTGCGGCGATCGCGGCCGACGAGGGGCAGCGCGCAATCCTGGAGTCGCTGGCGGCGGATCATGCTGCAGGCTGGGCAGCGAGGGTCGATACCATCTTCGCGGACTCGAAGCTCAGGATGGAGCAGCTGCTGAAGGCACAGGAGTTCTCGCAGCTCAACGAGGAGGTCCCCAACAGCATCGATGCGGCGCGCGTCCAGCGTGATGCGCTGGATGCCGAGTTCTTCGACGCTGTGGCGGCGGCGGTGGCCTTAGGACCTGATGCGGCACGCGCGGTCGCTTCGCTGCGGCAGCTTCGCGAGATCGACGGTGCCGCGCGTGATGAGGCGGCACGCGTCCTGCTGATGCAAATGGGCGAGCCTGTCAGCGTGCGGATCGACCCGCTCGTGGGAGTGTGGCCGCTCATCGCGGCGGAGCGGCGGGCTGAGCTGCTCGCGCTTCTCGAGGCGCGGGTGCCCGCGGCGAGGCAGGCGGCAGCCGGGCTCGCCGAGGCGTCCCGGGCCCTGAAGGAGACGGACTCGCGCATGCATGCCATGACTGCCGACATGCCCGAGGCCGAGCAGCAGGCGATCTACAGCGAGTCCGCACGGGTGTACGGGCAGGTCGCGAAGGCGCGGGATGCGCTTCGCGCTGCGGACGAGGCGATCGCCGAGGGGGCGCTCGCGCTGCTGGCCGATGACGTGCGCGCCCGGGTGCGCCTTCAGCGGATCCGGGCGCAGCACCCGGAGTACTTCAGGGACGATCCCGTGCAGCGCGCCTTTGACCGCGCGCTGGCGCTCGAGGGGATCGACGATGCGCTTCGCAACTCGATCACGGCGGCGCTGACGGAGTACCTCGCGGCGCGGGATGCGTCCGAGAGCGCGCTCGTGCAGGTGGTGGGAGCGCGGGTCGAGTACCCGAACTACGACCCCGAGTCGCCGGAGGCGCAGGAGAGGTTCTCCAAGCAGTACGAGGCATGGATGCTCGGCAACGAGAAGGTCGAGCGCGCGCTGTTTGTGCGGCGCGGCGGGCGCGAGCGCGCGCTTGTGGCGCTGTCAGGCATCCTTGGCCCCGAGCGTGCGAAGGCGGTGCGTGTGCCTGACGCTGCGGAGCTTGTGCGCGAGGAAGCCAGACTGCGTGACGGATCGTCCGCGGACTCCGACGAATGATCCTCGCGCTCGACCAGGGCACGAGCAGCTGCCGGGCGATGGTGGTGGGCTCGGACGGCGCGGTGCTCGGCGCTGCGCAGCGAGAGTTCGCGCAGCACTTCCCGCAGGACGGGTGGGTGGAGCACGATGCGTCGGAGATCTGGCGCACGCAGGTGGAGTGCGCTCGCGAGGCGATCGCGAAGAGTGGCGCGAGCGCGTCTGAGATCCGTGGGGTGGGGATCACGAATCAGCGCGAGACGGTGGTGCTGTGGGACCGCCGCACCGGCGAGCCCCTGGCGCGCGCGATCGTGTGGCAGGACCGGCGCACGGCAGCGGCGCTCGCGGCGCTTGCAGATGCGGGGCATGCCGACGCCGTGGCGCGCACCACCGGGCTTCTGCTTGATCCGTACTTCAGCGCGTCCAAGCTTGCGTGGCTGCTCGAGCACGTGCCGGGTGCGCGCGAGCGTGCCGCTCGAGGCGAGCTGGCGGCCGGCACGATCGATTCGTGGCTGGCGTGGAAGCTGACTGGCGGGCGCGAACACGTGACGGACGTGAGCAACGCTTCGCGCACGATGCTGATGGACCTTCGCACGTGCGACTGGGATGCGGGGATGCTGAAGCTCTTCGGGATCCCGCGCGAGATCCTGCCGCGCATCGTGCCCTCGAGCGGCGTGGTGGCGGATTGCGATGCGGCGGCGCTCGGCGCGGCGATTCCGCTCGCGGGGATGATCGGCGACCAGCAGTCGGCGCTCTTCGCGCAGGGGTGCCACGGGGCGGGCATGTCGAAGACGACCTACGGCACCGGCTGCTTCGCGCTGATGCACACGGGCACGACGCCGCGCATGAGCGCGGCGCGGCTGCTCACGACGGTGGCGTGGCGCATCGGCGCGGCG
>JBIKNS010000216.1:0-3779 GCA_044358545.1 Phycisphaerales bacterium
CATCCAGAAGTTCGGCTACCTGCCTGAGGGGACGACCGACTTCATCTACGCGATCATCTGCGAGGAGACCGGCATTCTCGGCGCTGCGGGCGTGATCGCGCTGTACGTCGTGCTGCTGTGGTGCGGATGGATGGTGGTGGGTGCGACGCGGCAGGGTGTGGCGGCAGATGGAAGTTCCTCGGACGGGCCTGCGCTCAGCCCATTTGCGCAGCTGCTCGGGCTTGGAGTGCTTGCGACCATCGGGTTGCAGGCCCTGATCAACATCTCGGTTGTGACGGCGCTGGCACCGACCAAGGGCATCGCCCTGCCGCTGGTCTCGCGCGGAGGCACCGGTTGGATGCTGACGTGCCTGGCGCTTGGCCTGCTGATCTCGATGGACCGGAGCATCTCTCGCGAGCGGTGCGCTGAGGCCGTGCCGAACCTGCAGCCGTGAGCGCAGTGCCATGTGTTGTGCTGGCTGGGGGTGGCACCGGCGGGCACATCTCGCCTGGGCTGGCGATCGCGGAACGCATCGGTGAGATGGATCCGCAGGCTCATGCGGTGTTTGCGTGCTCGTCGCGCAAGATTGACGCGGAAATGCTCGGCCAAGCTGGGGCAACTTTCCACCCGATTCCCGCGGAGAGTCCGTCGCTTGAGCCGCGCAGGCTGATTCGCTACCTGCGTTCGCGTGCGCCGACGCGGCGTGCGGTTCGGGAGCTCTTCGAAGGACGGAAAGTGTCGTGCGTGGTGTCGCTCGGCGGATTCGTGACGCCGCCTGTGGTGGCGGAGGCCGTGCGGCGCAAGGTGCCGGTGCTGCTCGTGAACCTTGATGCGACGCCGGGTCGCGCGAACCGGTGGGTGGCGCGGCGCGCGAGCGAGACGGTGTCTGCGGTGCCGGTGCCAGCGCTGCCCGGGTTCGCGTCTGCGGTAGTGGGTATGCCGATCCGGCGCTCTGCATTGGCGCCCGCGTCAACCGAGCGGTGCCGGGAGGAGCTTGGCCTCGATCCCGGATCGCCTGTGCTGCTGGTGACGGGCGCGTCGCAGGGCGCGCAGACGATCAACGACACGATGCAGGCGCTGGCGCGCACTTATCCCACGGCCTTCGAGCACTGGCAGGTGCTGCACCTGTGCGGCGCCGGCGGTGCAGTGGCGGATCTGGTGAAGGCGTACCGAGACTCTGGCGTGCGGGCCGCGGTGCTGCCATTCCTGCACCGCATGGGACTGGCCTGGGGCGCGGCGGAGATGGCGGTGAGCAGGGCGGGCGCGAACTCCGTCGCTGAGGCGCAGGCCAACCATGTGCCCACGATCTTCGTGCCCTATCCGTGGCACAAGGACCTGCACCAGCGCGAGAACGCGCAGCCGCTGGTGGATGCAGGCGCCGCGGAACTTGCGCTCGACCTGATCGATGTGCAGCGCAACGTGGCCGGGCTTGGCGCGAAGGTGCGCGCGCTCATGCAGGATGCAGCGCGGCGCATGGAGATGAGGCGTGCGCTGCAGGTGCGCGGCAGCGTTGATGCGGCGCAGCGCATCGCACACCGGGTGCTGCGCGGCACATGGCCGGCGTGACGCCAGGCCGGGCGATCCTGCACGCGGACCTTGACGCGTTTTTCGCGAGCGTGGAGCAGCTGGACCATCCGGATTGGCGTGGGCGGCCTGTGCTGGTGGGAGGGTCGGGCCCTCGCGCGGTGGTCGCAGCGGCGAGCTACGAGGCGCGCCGCTTCGGATGCCGCAGCGCGATGCCGATGCGCACCGCGCGGACCATGTGCCCAGAGGCGGTGATCGCCCGTCCGCGCATGGCGCGGTACGCGGAACTGTCGCGGCGCTTCATGGCTATCCTCGGGGACCACTCGCCGCTGGTGCAGGCGCTGTCGATCGATGAGGCGTTCGTGGACGTGACCGGGACCGACCGGCTCTTTGGCAGTCCGGCGCAGGTCGCGGAGTCGATCCGTGCACGCGTGCGGAGCGAGATTGGCGTGACCTGCTCCGTTGGCGTGGCACCCACGATGCTTGTCGCGAAGCTCGCATCGGACATGCGCAAGCCCGATGGGCTCACCGTCATCACGGCGCAGGAACTGCCCGGTGCGCTTGCGGAGCTGCCAATCGAGCGGATGTGGGGGGTGGGGCCGACCACGGCTGCCACGCTACGCGCGAATGGCGTGTGCACCTTCGGCGACCTGCAGCGCATGGACCGTGCGGGTGCACGCGTGCTTCTTGGCGAGGGCGGCGAGTCGCTGTGGGACATGGCGCACGGCATCGATGGCCGCGAGGTCCGGCCCGAGCGCGACGTGAAGTCGATCGGCCACGAGGAGACCTTCGACCGGGACCTGCCCACGCTTGCGGATGCGCACGCGGCGCTGGCGCGGCTCGTCGATTCGGTGGGCGCGCGTGTGCGTGCGCGAGGGCTCTCATGCAGGACCGTGACCGTCAAGATCCGCAGCGGAGACTTCACGACGGTGACTCGACGCGTCACGCTCGCGGAGGCCACAGACCGCACAGACGCGATCTGGGCCGCCGCGCGCGACCTGCTGTCGCGCTGGGCCACATCTGGTTTCGTGCCGCTGCGCCTGGTGGGGGTGAGCGTGAGCGGGCTCGCCGATGGCGCTGATGCCTCAGGGCTCTTCCGTGATGTCGTCGACGAGCGCGCGCGCAGGCTCGATGCCGCAATGGATGCCGCCACGCGCAAGTTCGGCAGGGGCGCCATCGGCTCCGCGGTGACGATGTGGGGCGCGGACTCGAAGCGTCAGTCGATACGCTCCGAACCCGATGGCGACGCTGCTGCCGATCGCGTGGACGATGCCGCTTCCGGTGCCGATGGCAAGTGAACTCGCCGCTGGCGTGACGACGATTGCCGACACCGGTGCGGTTGATGCCTGGATGGAACTCCTCGGCCGGCTTCATCCGCTGATGGTGCACTTCCCGCTTGCGCTGGCGATCGTGGCTGCGGTCGTTGAGCTCTGGCGTGCAGCGCGTCGTCACGAGGGGCCATCGCCATTCGCGGTGACTGCGATCTGGTTCGCAGCGGTGGGCGGCGTTGCCGCCGCATGCAGCGGATGGGCAAACGCGGCGTACGGAGGCGAATCCACATCGGTGAATCTCCTCATCCACCGGTGGGGCGGCGTGGCCGTGGCTGTGCTGCTCGTGGCGCTGGCGAGCACGGGCACCACCGCGTCGCGTGCGGGTCACGCGGGATGGAGTGGCCTGTGGAGGATGGGGCTCGTGCTGTGCGCAGGGATCGTTGCGGCGGTAGGGCACTTTGGCGGCAACCTGGTGCATGGTGAGGGCTACGTGACGCGTGCTCTGTGGGCGGCACTCCGCGCCTCGCAGGACAGTGCATCGCATGGTGTGCCGCACCCCGCCGCAGGCGAAGGTCCCACGGTGCCCGCATCACCCGCCTCAGGCGAGGTGCAGCTCGTTGGTGCCGTGACGTACGCGGACCTCGTCCCGTTCTTCGAGTCTCGGTGCTTCGAGTGCCATGGCCGGGGCAAGTCGAAGGCCGGCATCAGGCTCGACGATCCGGCGTCGCTGGTGGGCCAGCAGAGGAAGGGACGCACCATCGTGAAGGCAGGCGACCCTGATGCAAGCTCGCTCCTCGCTGTCCTCACCCTCCCAGTGGAGGACGAGCTTGCCATGCCGCCTGAAGGCGACAGGCCCTCGGCGGATGATGTGGCCAAGGTCCGTGCTTGGATTGCCGCCGGTGCACCGGTTCCTCCCCTAGCGAGCAAGTGACGCGCGGACAGCCAGTCGTTGAGTCGAGTGACCAGCGGATCGGCGGCTGCGGACTCATCTGCTGACGCCGCTTG
>JBIKNS010000056.1:0-12243 GCA_044358545.1 Phycisphaerales bacterium
CGCTCGAGGCGGCCGGCGCGAAGGCGACCGTCAAGTGATCTGCGGGGGCAGGTGCCCCCGAACCTGCAGGATTCGACCACGGGTCCCGCCCACCCAGGGCGGGACCCGTTTTCTTTGGTTATGGACAGTATGTGAACAGCCGGTGCGCAAACCGCATGCCAGCTTGCCGCCCAACGGCTTGCACATTTCCTCAAGTTCTGTCTAGACTACGGGACTTGGCGGCCGGCCCCTGTGTGCAAGTGAAGAACTGTGGCGAACGTCCCGACTCGTGTCGCGGAACGACCCGCCGGCTTCGCTTCTCCACGCAACTGCAGACCCCCTCGAGGTGACCATGTCCACGAAGAACGTCCGTGACTTCTCCAAGCGCGGCGACGCGATTCCCGTCCCGAACCTTGTGCGCGTCCAGAAGGCTGCGTACGACCGCTACCTCCAGAAGGACAAGGCATCCGACCAGCGCGACGGCTACATCGGGCTCGAGGCGCTGCTGCGAGAGGTGTTCCCGATCGAGAGCTACGACTCGGCGATGAAGCTCGAGTACGTCTCCTACATGTTCGGCGAGCCGCAGCACACCGAGGAGGAGTGCCGCGAGCTGCGCCTCACCTACGGGCTCCCGTGGCGCGTGCGCCTGCGCCTGCGCCGCGAGGGCGTGCAGGAGGTGATGGAGGAGGACATCTACCTCGGCGACATCCCGATCATGCTCGGCGGCGGCGAGTTCGTCGTGAATGGCGCAGAGCGCGTCATCGTGAGCCAGCTCCATCGCTCGCCGGGCGTCGACTTCTCGATCGCCTCGAGCTTCGGCGACCGCCCGCTGCACAGCGCGCGCATCATTCCCGAGCGCGGGTCGTGGATCGAGCTCGAGGTGAACAAGAAGGACGTGCTGGCGATGCGCATCGACCAGACGACCAAGATTGCGGCCACCACCTTCCTGCGCGCGCTTGACGAGCGCTTCTCGTCGACCGAGCGGATCCTCGAGGAGTTCTACGAGGTCGAGGACGTCAAGGTCGAGAAGCTGCGCCCCGAGCACTACTCCGCGGAGATGATCGTCGACAGCGACTCGGGCGAGGAGCTCTGCCGCGTCGGGGCCCCCTTCGGCGACCGTGTCTCCGACATCCAGGCCAGCTCGCTCAAGACGGTGCGCGCGATCACGAACCCGAGCGACCCGCTCATCCTGAACACGCTCGCGGAGGAGAAGCTTGACTTCCTCGCCGAGGTCACCGAGCACGAGGCCGCGCTGCTGCGCATCTACGGCCGCCTGCGTCCCGGCAACCCGCCGCAGATCGACAAGGCGAAGGACCTCTTCCACGAGAAGTTCTTCGACGAGAACCGCTACAGGCTCGGTCGCGTCGGGCGCTTCCGCATCAACCGCAAGTTCCTCGATGATCCGGACTACGCGCCGACGGACGAGCGCGTGCAGAAGCTGCGCGCCGAGGACTTCCTCGCCGTCATCCGCTACATCATGGAGCTGCGCCGCCCGGTCGACCCCAACCGCCGCAGCCGCGCGATCGTCGATGACATCGACCATCTCGGCAACCGCCGCCTGCGCACGCTCGACGAGCTCGCGACGGAGGAGATGCGCAAGGGCTTCCTGAAGCTGCGCCGCACGGTGCAGGAGCGCATGAGCATGCGCGACCAGGCCGAGACCGCCTTCAAGATCGCGGATCTCGTGAACTCGAAGTCCATCTCGAGCGCCATCGAGTTCTTCTTCGGGCGCAGCGAGCTCTCGCAGGTGGTGGACCAGACCAACCCGCTCTCGATGCTCGTGCACGAGCGACGCATCACGGCACTGGGGCCGGGCGGCCTCAACCGCAAGCGCGCCGGCTTCGAGGTGCGCGACGTGCACATCTCCCACTACGGCCGCATCTGCCCCATCGAGACGCCGGAAGGCACGAACATCGGCCTCATCGCGTCGCTGGGCATCTACAGCGGCGTGGACGACTACGGGTTCCTGCTCACCCCCTACCGCGAGGTCAAGGCGAAGAAGACGACCGGCAAGGTCGCGCACCTGCGCGCGGACGAGGAGCTCAAGGGCGTGCTTGCGCCCACCGAGTCGATCGACGCCGAGGGTCGCATCGACGAGGGCGCAGTGCTCGCGCGCAAGAACGGCGAGCTCGTGCAGGTCAACGCCGGCGAGGTGCAGTACGTCGACATCAGCCCCAAGCAGATTGTCGGCGTCAGCGCATCGCTCATCCCCTTCCTCGAGCACGATGACGCCAACCGCGCGCTCATGGGCTCGAACATGCAGCGCCAGGCTGTGCCGCTCGTCAAGACCGACCCGCCATGCGTGGCCACCGGCATGGAGCGCGTGGTCGGCATCTACAGCGGCATGATCGTGAAGGCCGAGCGCGGCGGCACGGTCACGTACGTCGACAGCGAGCGCATCATCATTGACAACGCCGACGAGTACGTGCTCAAGAAGTTCGTGGGCCTCAACGAGAAGACCTGCCAGAACCAGCGCCCAGTCGTGAAGCCGGGCCAGAAGGTGAAGGCGGGCGACATCCTCGCGGACGGCGCATCGACCATGCAGGGCGAGCTGGCGATCGGCAAGAACGTGCTCGTCGCCTTCAACACCTTCGACGGCTACAACTTCGAGGACGCGATCGTGATCTCGGAGCGACTCGTGAAGGATGACGTGTTCACGTCCATCCACATCGAGAGCTTCGAGTGCGAGATCCGCGAGACCAAGCTCGGCCGCGAGGAGTTCACCGCGGACATCCCGAACGTCTCGGAGAAGATGCTGCTGAACCTCGACGCGGACGGCATCATCCGCATCGGCGCGCGCGTGAGCCCCGGCGACATCCTCGTCGGCAAGGTCAGCCCCAAGAGCAAGAGCGAGCTGAGCCCGGAGGAGAAGCTGCTTCATGCGATCTTCGGCCGTGCCGGCGAGGACGTGAAGAACGACTCGCTCGAGGTTCCCGCAGGCGTCGAGGGCGTGGTGATCGGCGCCAAGCGCTTCAGCCGCCGGCAGCACCAGACCGAGGAGCAGAAGAAGGCCCTCCGGAAGTCGATCGCCACCTACGAGGAGCAGATGAACGCCAAGGCGATCCAGCTCTTCCGCCAGATGGTCGCGGAGATCAACCGCATCGTCGGCACGGAGATGGTGGACCCCTCCACTCGCCAGAAGGTCGGCGCGAGCGACATCCCGGACGTCATCCTCGAGCAGGTCGAGAACTTCACCGACAAGTGGATCAAGGGCTCGAAGGAGTCGCGCGAGGAGGCTCTCGTGACCTTCGGCCAGTTCTGGCCGCGCATCCAGGGCAACCGGCGCGAGCGCGACCGCAAGGTGGCGCACATGAAGCGCGGTGACGAGCTCGGCTCGGGCGTGCTCGAGATGGTGAAGGTCTACATCGCCACCAAGCGCCAGCTTTCGGTGGGCGACAAGATGGCCGGTCGCCACGGCAACAAGGGCGTCATCGCCCGCATCGTGCCCGAGGAGGACATGCCGTTCCTCGAGGACGGAACCCCTGTCGACGTGCTGCTCAACCCGCTCGGCGTGCCGAGCCGCATGAACGTCGGCCAGATCCTTGAGGTGCACCTCGGGTGGGCTGCGCAGGTGCTGGGCTTCCAGGCCGTGACGCCTGTGTTCGACGGCGCTGGCGAGGAGGAGATCTTCAAGGCCATCGAGGAGGCCAACTCCAAGGTGCGCTCCCGCGTGGACCACTTCGAGTCGACGGGCAAGGAGCCCGGCCATCCGCGCGAGCTGCTGGCCAGGATGCCCATTGACGGCAAGATCCAGCTCTTCGACGGACGCACTGGCGAGCCGTTCCACCAGCGCACCTCGGTGGGCTACATGTACATGCTCAAGCTCCACCACCTGGTGGATGACAAGATCCACGCCCGCTCCACTGGCCCGTACAGCCTCATCACCCAGCAGCCGCTGGGCGGCAAGGCCCGGACCGGCGGACAGCGCTTCGGCGAGATGGAGGTCTGGGCCCTCGAGGCGTACGGCGCCGCGTGGGTGCTCCAGGAGCTCCTCACCGTCAAGAGCGATGACATCGAGGGCCGCCAGAAGATCTACGAGTCCATGGTCAAGGGCACGAACACGCTGCAGGCAGGAATGCCTGTGGTGTTCGACGTGCTCTGCAAGGAGATCCGCGGGCTGGGCATGAACATCCAGCTCGAGAAGGTCGGCGGAGAGCCGGCCGTGCCGATCATCTGAGCCCCCTTCCCCGCGTACCCATTCCGACACACAGCGGCGTGCGACATACCGCCCGCCGCTCCAACTGCCCGACGAACTGCTGAGGACCTCCCCAATGGCTGAGAGCGTCTACGACCGCGTGAACGACTACGGATCGGTGAAGATCACCCTTGCGAGCCCCAATGACATCCGGAGCTGGAGCTTCGGAGAGGTCAAGAAGCCCGAGACGATCAACTACCGCACCTACCGCCCCGAGCGGGATGGCCTCTTCTGCGAGCGCATCTTCGGGCCCGAGCGCGACTACGAGTGCGCGTGCGGCAAGTACAAGGGCACGAAGTACAAGGGCATCATCTGCGACCGCTGCGGCGTCAAGGTGACCCACTCCCGCGTGCGCCGGCAGCGCATGGGCCACATCAACCTGGCTGCGCCCGTCGTGCACATCTGGTTCTTCAAGGCGATGCCGAGCCGCCTCGGCAACCTGCTCGCGATGAAGACCAGCGACCTGGAGAAGATCATCTACTTCCAGGACTGGGTGGTCACCGACCCCGGCGAGAGCGACCTGCAGTTCAAGCAGGTGCTCACCGACGACGAGTACCGCGAGGCCGTGTCCAAGCACGGCGGCTCATTCACGGCGATGATGGGCGCCGAGGCTGTGCGAGAGCTGCTCTCGCGCGACAAGCTCGACCTCATGGAGCTCTCGGTCGAGATCCGCCAGGAGATCGGCGAGACGCGCTCCAAGCAGAAGGCCAAGGACCTGTCGAAGCGCCTCAAGATCGTGGAGCAGATCCGCGGCTCCGAGAACGACCCGCAGTGGATGGTGCTCGACGTGGTGCCCGTGATCCCGCCGGACCTGCGACCGCTGGTCCTGCTCGAGAGCGGCAACTTCGCCACGAGCGACCTCAACGACCTCTACCGGCGCATCATCAACCGCAACAACCGCCTCAAGAAGCTGATGGACCTCAATGCCCCTGAGGTCATCATCCGCAACGAGAAGCGCATGCTGCAGCAGGCCGTCGACGCGCTGTTCGACAACGGCCGGTGCCGCCGCCCCGTGCTCGGGTCGAGCAACCGCCCGCTCAAGTCGATCACCGACATGATCAAGGGCAAGCAGGGCCGCTTCCGCGAGAACCTGCTTGGCAAGCGCGTCGACTACTCGGCGCGCTCGGTCATCGTGGTCGGCCCCGAGCTCAAGCTCTGGCAGTGCGGCCTCCCGAAGAAGATCGCCCTCGAGCTGTTCCAGCCCTTCATCATCCGCAAGCTCCGCGAGCACGGCTACGCGGACACGATCAAGAGCGCCAAGCGCATGCTCGAGCGCCGCGACGCGGAGGTGTGGGACATCCTTGAGCAGGTGATCCGCAACCACCCGGTGATGCTCAACCGCGCGCCGACCCTCCACCGCATGGGCATCCAGGCGTTCGAGCCGGTGCTCGTCGAGGGCAACGCGATCAAGATCCACCCGCTGGTGTGCACGGGCTACAACGCCGACTTCGACGGCGACCAGATGGCCGTCCACCTGCCGCTCTCGGTCGAGGCCCAGGTCGAGACGCAGGTGCTGATGATGTCGACGCACAACATCTTCAGCCCCGCCAACGGCAACCCCATCGTCAGCCCCTCGCAGGACATCGTGATGGGCGTGTACTTCCTCACGCTCGCCCACGGCGACCTCGCCAAGGAGCCGCCGCAGGGTCGCCTCCCGTCGTTCAAGGATGTGCACGAGGCGCTGCTCGCCCACGACATGGGCACGGTCGGCCTGCACGATCCGGTCTCCGTGCGACTGACGCGCTTCAGCGAGGTGGTCGGCGGGCAGGGCGACGCCCCCAAGGCGATGCCCGCGTCGCGCCGCATCGTGACGACGGTGGGTCGCATCATCTTCAGCGAGATCCTGCCCGACGGCATGCCCTTCTACAACTGCACGCTCGGCAAGAAGGGCGCCGCTCGCGTGATTGACGACACCTTTGCGCGCAAGGGCAAGGGTGCGACGATCGACCTGCTCGACCGCATGAAGGAGACCGGCTTCAAGGCGTCCACGACGTCCGGCCTGTCCTTCGGCATCACGGACCTGCGCCTGCCGCCGGAGAAGGTCAAGCTCATCACCGAGACGCAGAAGCGCGTCGACAAGGCGATGCGCAACTACGAGGACGGCAACATCACCGACGACGAGCGCCGCAACCAGGTGCTCGACGCGTGGGCGAAGTGCCGCGAGCTCCTCTCCACGAGCCTCATCGAGGCCCTGAAGACGGATCGCCGCGACGCGCTTCCCGGCGTGAAGGGCGACCGTGACGGCCGCTACATCAACCCCGTGTACCTGTTCATGGACTCGGGCGCGCGCGGAAACAAGAACCAGATGCAGCAGCTTTCGGGCATGCGCGGCCTCATGGCCAAGCCCAACGGCGAGATCATCGAGACCCCCATCATCTCGAACTTCCGCGAAGGCCTCAACGTGCTCGAGTACTTCTCGTCCACGCACGGCGCGCGCAAGGGCCTGGCCGACACGGCCCTCAAGACCGCCGACTCCGGCTACCTCACGCGCAAGCTGTGCGACGTGGCACAGTCGGTCGTGGTCATCGAGGACGACTGCGGCACGATGGACGGCATCGACAAGGAGCCTGTGTACAAGGGCGAGGAAGTCGACGTTCCGCTGCGAGAGATCCTGAAGGGCCGCGTCAGCTGCGCCAACATCATCGATCCGCGCACGGACGAGCTCATCGTCGCACGCAACGAGATCATCACGGTCGAGAAGGCCCAGCGCATCGAAGCGCTTGGGGTCCCCTCCGTGACGGTGCGCAGCCCCCTCACCTGCCAGACCGCACGCGGCATCTGCGCGAAGTGCTACGGCATGGACATGTCCACGGGCAAGGCCGTGGAGCAGGGAATGGCCGTGGGCATCATCGCGGCCCAGTCCATCGGCGAGCCGGGTACCCAGCTCACCATGCGCACCTTCCACACGGGCGGCATCGCGTTCAGCGCGACCACCGAGAACCAGTGGAAGGCTGGCCAGCCCGGCGCGGTCGAGTACCGCGACTGCGGCGAGGTCACGACCACCGGTGAGGCCGGCACCCGCCTCGTCGCGCTCCGCAAGACCGGCGAGGTCCGCGTGCTTGATCCCAAGGGACGCGAGCTCGAGAAGTTCAAGGTGCCCTACGGCTCCATCCTCATCGCTGCCCCAGGCAGCCAGGTCAAGAAGGGCCAGTCGGTGATCGAGTGGGACACCCACGTGGCCCCGATCCTTGCCGAGAAGAGCGGCACTGTTCGCTTCCGCGACATCGAGGAGGGCGAGACCGTCCGCATCGACCGCAAGGGCACGAACGAGGAGCTGATCGTCACCGAGCACAAGGGCGAGAAGCACCCGCGCATCACCATCGAGGACGATGCCGGACATGTGCTCGACCTGCACCACCTCCCGGCCCGCGCCCACATCGAGGCGAAGGACGGCGATCGCATCCAGGCAGGCCAGCGCATCGCGTTCACCCCGAAGGAGGCGGCGCGCTCAGCCGACATCGTCGGAGGTCTTCCGCGCGTCACCGAGATCTTCGAGGCGCGCCAGCCCAAGGATCCGGCGGTGCTCGCCCGCATCCCCGGTCGCGTTGAGCTCCTGCCAAACGAGCGCCGCGGGAAGATGACCATCCGCGTCCACGCCGAAGGCGGCGGCGAGCTCTCAGAGGACCACTATGTCCCGCAGGGCAAGCGCCTGCTCGTGCACACCGGCGATGTCGTCGGCGCAGGCGACGCGCTCACGGAAGGTCCGCTGACGCCAGGCGAGATCCTCGCGATCAAGGGCGAGAACGACCTGTACCGCTACATGCTCACGGAGATCCAGAATGTGTACCGCGCGCAGGGCGTGCCCATCGCGGACAAGCACATCGAGGTGATCCTGCGCCAGATGCTGAGCAAGGTGCGCGTCACCAACCCCGGCGACACCGACCTGCTGCCCAACGACGTCGTGGAGCGATTCCACTTCCGCGACACGAACGAGGCGATCTCCAAGATGCTGCGCGTCGAGGACCCGGGCTCCACCACTCTCGTGCGCGGCCAGCTGTACTCGCGCGACGAGATCAAGGAGGCCAACACGCTCGCCGAGAAGGCAGGCAAGGACATCGCCCGTACGCGAAAGCCCAAGCCGGCCTCGGGTCGCACCCTGCTTCTGGGCATCACCAAGGCATCGCTGCAGGCGGAGAGCTTCCTCTCTGGCGCCAGCTTCCAGGAGACCACCAAGGTGCTCACGGAGGCTGCGCTCAAGGGCGCGGTCGACAACCTGCTCGGCCTGAAGGAGAACGTGCTGCTGGGTCACCTGATCCCCGCGGGCACCGGATTCAAGCCGTACAAGGACATGCGCCTGGCGAAGCTGGTCGAGGAGCCGTGGGGCACCGAGGAGAGCGACGAGGAGGCTCTGCAGGAGGCGGCCTACCAGGCCGAGGCGCTCGGAGCCGAGCGCGTCGGAGTGGCCACCACCATCAGCGACTCTGGAGGCTCGCAGCCCGAGACGTACATCTACGACGCAGGCGAGGGCGGTGTGCCGCCCGAGGGCGACGCTGGCGATGGCGGCTCCGGATCTGATGGCGAGTAGTCCCCGGTCCGCCGACGCATCCCCGTGAGCGGCACGCCACGCGACGACCCTTGGTACCGCGACGGGCTGCACTTTTCGTGCACCCAGTGCGGCAACTGCTGCACGGGCGGCGAGGGTGCGGTGTGGTTCACCGAGGACGAGGGTCGGGCAATGGCCGCCGATCTTGGCATGGCGCACGAGGAGTTCCTGCGCGTCCACGCACGCACGATCGATGGCCGCTGGTCGCTCAATGAGCACAGCACCGAGCACGGGTTCGACTGCATCTTTCTGGACCGCACCACGCAGCCGGGCAAGGCGCTCTGCCGCGTGTACCGGTCACGGCCGGTGCAGTGCCGCACGTGGCCCTTCTGGGACGAGAACCTCACGAGCCGTCGCGCGTGGGACAACGCGCGACGCCGCACGCCGTGCCCGGGGATGGGCACCGGTCCCCTGATCCCTATCGAGAAGATCCGCATCCAGCGGGACCTTGACCGCGCCGACAACGCGGACGCGCCGTGGTGAGCGCGGCGGCACAGGATGCCGACGTGCTCGCCTGGTGGCGTGCGGCCTCCGAACCTGCCATCGACCGGCTGATACGAGCGATGCACGAGAGCGCAGAGGAGACGGTGCGCGCGAAGCGCCCGATCTGCCTCGCGTCAGGCCGCTGCTGCGCGTTCCGCGAGCATGGCCATCGCCTGTACGTGACGGGTCTTGAGGCCGCATGGACCTGGATGGACCTCGTGCGGCGCAGCGACCGCCTACCCAGTGCCGAGTCGCGCCGCGTCGCACTCGACGACATGCGCTGCCCGCTGCTTCGCGACGGCCTCTGCGGCGCGCACCCATCGCGCCCTTCGGGGTGCCGCGTCTACTTCTGCGACCGGGCGGCGCAGTCCTGGCAACCCGAGCTCATGGAGCGCCTGCACGGGGAAGTGCGCGCCCTGCACGAGGCACATGGCATCCCTTACGAGTACTCCGAGTGGATCGGCCTGCTCGGGCGCATCGGGGACGCGTGGGACAAGGGTGTTCTTTCCATGGTGCCGTCGCCATAGACTGCAGGGATGCGGGAACACAAGATCCGCGTTGACCTTCCCCGTGCCGTGGTGGACGGCTATGCGCTTCCGCTGGGCATCCAGCCGCTCGACTTGCCGGCGCCGATCCAGGGATACACCCTCACGTACACCCCCGGCGAGGAGGGCGACCCCGACACCTACGCCTTCCATGTGGTGGTGAGCCATGACCGGCTGAGGCCGATCATCCGGGATGCGTTCACCCTGCTGCCGGACGAGGTCGTTCCGATCGTGGAGGTGGGCTCGCGCGACGCATACAGGTCGCTCGACGTCTACCTCGGCGCGGATGCGGTGCCTGTGGACGAGTTTCTGGCCGCGTGGCGCCACTTCGAGGACGTGCTGCTCGAGGATGCATCGATTGGCGCGGGCGCCAATGCGGAGGATCCGTTCATAGAGATCTTCGTCGACTCGTGGAAGGGCCTTTGCATAAGTGTGCCAATCGCGATGCGCCGCGAGGTGGAGCGGCTTCTGTCGAGGCACGGGCTCCGCGAGGTGATGGAAACCTGGCCAGACGAGCTCGAGCGCTCTACGACACCGCCTTCGACCCTGCGCGAGGTGCTCCTCATCGAGGACGAGCAGAGCCCTGACCTTGACGAGGTGCTGCTGCAGCTCCGCGAGGAGTGGTCGCTTGAGCTCAACATCGATCCGGACCAGAACGTGGATGATCGTGGACGCGCGCTCGGGCATGTCCTGTGGACCGCCATCGCGATGGCCGTGCGCGAGGGACGCCGCACTGCCGGTGCCTATGTGACAGTCTGGGCAACCGCATCGAGCCTGACAGAGATCGAGGAGCTCGTGCAGCGCCACATCTCGGAGCACCACGCGGGGTGGGCGTTCGACGGCTTTTTCTCTGTCGACCGGGTCGCGTACGACGAGCGTCCGGACGAGCTTGCGGACCTCCCGCCACGGCGCACGAGTGCCGAAGTGCACCTATGCGCGCTCGAGGAATGGTGAGCCGCGGCGCAGCGCGGAGGCCGGGCGTCCAGGGTGCGGCCGCGCGCGCCAGCGCTACCTGACGTCCCTGCCCTCGACCACGTCGGTGATGGGCGGCAGAGCGTGCCCCTTCATCTGGCCCGCATCCAGCCTGCGGATGTAGTCGCGGTACGCGCGCATGGCGACAGGACCGAAGATCAGCATGATCGGAATGTTGGCCCACAGCATGACGCCTGTGCCGAGCGCGGTGAAGGAGTCGAGCTCCGCGTCCGTCTCCACGAGCCCGGGGATCGTCGACAGCAGGATCGCGAGGCAGTAGATGAGCTTGTACGCGACGATCGACCTGTTCCCGAAGAGGAACATGCACGCCTGCTCGCCGTAGTAGCTCCACGAGATGATGGTGCTCACCGCGAAGAGCCACGCTGCCAGCGTCACGACCCACATGCCAAGGCCTGGCACCGCCCGGTCAAATGCATAGCCCGCGAGGGACGATCCGGGCAGGTTCAGGTGGATCTCCGGACCGGCCACCTGCGGCGCGGTGGTCGACTTGAATGGTTGCCAGGCAATCACGAGCGAGTCGCCCTCGCCGCGCCTGACCGTACCGAGCACCTTGTGGAGGTCGCGGCCAGTGGACGCCTGCACCTCCGACTTCACGAGGATGAAGAGCCCGTCGTTCTCGCGCCACACGTTGCTGACGCGCGCCTCCTCGGCGGGCTTGGCAGGAAGCGACGTGAAGGAAGGCACCCACTCGCCGACGACTGGCGAGCCCGACGGGTCGGTTGCCGCCACCATGTTGGGCACCTCGGGGAACGTGGCCGCCGCCGACCGGTTCCACGCACCGGTGCTGATCACCACGAGCGCGGTGATCGTGCACACCACCAGCGTGTCGATGAAGGGCTCGAGGCCGGCCACGACGCCCTCACGGACCGGCTCGTCCGTCTTGGCGGCCGCGTGCGCCATGGGCGCCGATCCCTGTCCGGCCTCGTTCGAGAAGAGCGCACGCTTCATGCCCCAGAGGAACGCGTACCCGAACGTGCCGCCGAGGAACGCCCCCTCGGGATTCGCGCTGGTGCCGCCAAGCCACTCGGGAAGGCCGCTCTTGACGATGAGCATGAGCATCGCCGGAATCTGGTCGATCTTGAGCGCAAGCACCACGAGCGCGCCCAGGAGGTAGACGCCGCACATGAAGGGCACGAGACGGCCGGTGACCGATCCGATGCGCTTGATGCCGCCGATGATCACGGCACCGACCGTCAGCGTCATCACGATGCCACACACGATCTCGGGCACGCTCGGTGCGTAGGTCTTGGTGATCTTCGCGACGTTCCACGCCTGGAACATGTTGCCGCCCGTGATCGTCGAGATGAGCACCGTGATGCAGAAGATCACGCCAAGCAGCGTGCCCAGAGGCGCGAGCCCTGGCGCGATCTTCGCGAACCCGTTCCGACACACCCACATCGCGCCGCCCTTAGGGTTCTCCGGGTCGGAGAGGTCGCGGAACATCATGGCCTGCGTGACCTCAGTCAGCTTGAGCGACATGCCCACGAGGCCCACCACCCACATCC
>JBIKNS010000218.1:0-3755 GCA_044358545.1 Phycisphaerales bacterium
TCGCGCCGAAGAGTGAGTCGTCACCGATCTGGCCGGACACGATCGACACGCCAATGCGACGCATGTTCGGGAAGCCGCCGATGCGCGCATCGCCCGGTCCGGGCACCGTGTCGCCTAGCCACGCCGGCACGGCCGTGCCGGGGAGGCCTGCCGTACCGCACTGCTCGTACACGCTTGACGGCGCGATGAACAGGTCTCGCACGTTCGACGGGCTCAGCGGGAGACCGTCGTAGATCTGCTTCGCGAACGCCTGGACCAGCGCAGTCACGCCCGCGATCTGAGCTGCACCTGCGCTCGTGCCGCCGAATCGTGCGGTGTACGTGCGGAGCAGATTCGTCTGGCAGGGGTCTGAGACGTCAGCGATGGCGCCGCAGAACAGGTCACCGTAGCCGAGGGTGCACACGCCAGTTCCCCATCCCGAGATGGTGACAAGGCCTGCAGGCGAGAAGTTGCTGATGCCGGTGCGGCAGTAGTTGAGTCCGCCGCCGCCGGTGGGGAAGAATCCGACGACTGGCGGCTCTGTGGCCTCGAAGCCGGGGTTGCAGCCACCCGTGGTGATCGAGTTGAGCGCCGCAAACTCCTGGACATCGCCGTCGGGCTCCACGACCGGGATCGCAGCGTTGCCCGCGGGCACCACGAAGGTGACACCCGCGTCAATGCCGACGCCCATGACGGTGGCGCGGGAATCGGCGCTCCACAATGGCTGTCCTGCCTCGCCGATCGGCGCGACGATCACGTTGCCCGGCTCAGGATCGGTGGCCGTTGGTGTCGCGAGCTGCGCTGAGGCGTTGGTGAGTGCTGTGAGCAGGCGCCCCTGCGCCTCGACCGTCTCCGTCGGGTAGAAGCGGATGCGCGCCTCCGGTGCGATCCCGCTGATGCCGATCTCGTTGATGTTGGCGCTGAGGATGCCCATCACCGCTGTGCCATGGTGCGGCGCCGTGTAGAACGACCCCGAGAATGTCGGCGGCGGCACAGTCTGGTCACAGATCACGAGCGGTGTCTGTCCGGGCTCTACCAGGATCTTCGTGCCTCCCGTTCCGTCCGGGTTCACCGAGAGGTCCTCGTGGTCAACAAGCGCGGAAGGTTCAACCACGCCGATCGTGATCGTGCGGCCGTTGAGGAAGGGACCCTCGCCGGGGAACTGGTTCTGCAGGAAGGCGAACGCGTCGAGATCAAGACCGCCACCTCGGTAGAGGGTCACGTCAGCGAACTGGACGAAGGGCCCGAGGTCCGGTGGCGGAGGATTCGGTCCGCCGTAGGGGTTCGGTGCGCGCTGCGCAGTGGTGAAGAGCGCAAGCGGAGCGCTGCCGGGTGCGGCAAAGGGTGGCTGCGGCACCTGCAGCATCTGCTGATCGAAGAGCGGCGACGTCGACTGCGGGTTCGGGTTGAACGGGTTTCCGGTCGGCTTGCCGCCGGGGAAGTTGTAGCCGGAGGTGCGATAGCACTCCTCGAGACCCATCGCGAGCGCGGCGCACTCCTCGTCCCAACTGATCGTGCAGCAGGTCACGTCAGCGAAGCAGGTGTTACGGCAGCACTCGGCCTCTTGGCAGCCCACTCCAGCGCGAGGGATGAAGCAGCTGCCACCGAAGATGACCGACTCCTCGTAGTAGATGGGCACGGGCGGAAGACCGGGCGGTTGGAGGCAGGTGTCGTACCCGCCGCCACCGAACGCGCTCGGTCCGCAGATCATGTTCGCCAGTGCGGCGCAGACCTCATCCCACCGTCCGCCCTCGTCAGCAGGAAGCGTGCAGATCGGACGAACGGCGCCGACGGCCTCGCAGCAACCGCCATCGCCGCAGAAGGGACCGCCGTGCTCGCGCGTGCAGGGGGGGCAGCCTGGCTCGCCGCAGCCTTCGCACGTGCCACCGCCGGCGAGCTCGGTCTTGCGCTCGATCTCGACCCACTGCACCTCCGGCTGCATCAGCAGTTCACCTGCTGCCTGAAGCAGGCTGTTCTCGCTGACTCCCTCGACGAGCATCATGGCGCGCAGGTCCGGCTGCACCTTGCCGCTGCGCTCAAGAGCGCGCATGCGAAGGCCCTCGATCACATCGGTGTCGAGGTCGATGGCCTGACGGATCTGAGCGCCGTACCGCACGAGCGTTGCGTTGACTGACGTGAGGTCGACGGTGGCTCCCGCCGGGAGCGCCGGGGCAAGGCGGCGAGAGGCCCTCACGCCAAGGCCATCCACAAACTTGACGACCAGACGACCTGTGTGCTCAGGGGTCCCCTTGACAGGATGCAGCGGCATCGTGAGTCGGGAAGGGTCCTTGGCTGCCGTGCGTCGCGCAACCGCTGCACCAGGTACGGTCGATGCGACTCCGGACTTCGCGAGCTCAGCACGAGCCGGCAGCCCGGTCTTGTCGAGCGGGGCTCGCGCGGCAACTTCCTGATCGACAACGGCTGACGCGAGGACCGCGGCCGCCAAGGTTGCAACGACAGCGCGAAGTAGAGGCCGTGATGGCATGAAAAAAGCTCCGACTCTTCTCGTAGGGGGGCAGAACGTCTCTGGCTCGATCCCCACGTCTGGGGACCGGGTCTGAGTCTAACCCTATACGACGAGACCTACAACGAGGGTGCAGGATTTTCGGACGTAGGCGCTACCGGGAGACCCGGTCTCGCATCACACGGTGCCCAATGTCCTTGCGGAAGAAGGCCCCGGGAAACCGGATGCATGCGGCGGCCCGGTTCGCCACCGCCTGAGCAGCCGCCAGATCGGCGGCAAGACCCACCACAGTGATGACCCGCCCCCCGTGCGTCACCACCTGCCCGTCATCTGACCTACGCGTACCCGCGTGGAAGATCACGACCTCCTCGCCCGCGGCGGCGGACGCCTGCGCCTTCGCCAGTCCGTCGATCGGAAGTCCATTCGTCACGGCTCCTGGGTATCCGCCCGCGCAGACGACCACGGCGCACGCGACGCGCGGATCGAACCCAATGTCCGCGCCATCAAGCGTGCCGGCCGCAGTTCGCCAGAGGATGTCGACAAGGTCGCCTCGGAGACGCGCCATCAGCGGCTGTGTCTCAGGGTCTCCGAAGCGCGTGTTGAACTCGAGCACTTTCGGTCCGGAGGGCGTCAGCATGAGTCCTGCGTAGAGCACGCCACGGAAGGTGATTCCGTCTCGTCGGAGCGCGTCCACGGTGGGAACCAGGACGTCACGCGACACGCTTCGCAGGAGCTCCTCGTCGGCGAGCGGGGTCGGGCAGTAGGCGCCCATGCCGCCGGTGTTTGCGCCCACGTCGCCCTCGCCCACCTGCTTGTGGTCCTGGCAGGGGTCCAGCACCGTGATGGTCCGGCCATCGACAAGCGCGAGCACGCTGAGCTCCTGACCTTCAAGGCGTTCCTCGACGATGACTGTCGCGCCTGCGTCGCCAAACTCCCGTCGGTCCATGCAGCGGCGCAGGGCGGCGACCGCATCCGCCGCGCCTTCGCACACGGTGACGCCCTTGCCCGCGCAGAGGCCCGTGGCCTTCACAACGCACGGTTCGTCCCGGTCCTCGACCGATCTGATGGCGGACTCAAGCGAGGTGAAGATGCGCGCCTCCGCGGTGGGGACGCGTGCCTCGCGCATGACGTGCTTGGCGAATGCCTTGTCGGCCTCGAGGCGTGCTGCCGCCTTCACTGGCCCAAACACCAGGCGAGCTGCAAGTCCCTTGGTCGGGTCCGCGTCACGCGACAGCGCATCCGCCGCGCCTTCGGCAAGCGGACCCTCCGGTCCGACCACCACCAGCTGCACCTCGTTGCGGTCCAGCCAGCG
>JBIKNS010000220.1:0-3732 GCA_044358545.1 Phycisphaerales bacterium
TGGCGCCGGCGTCGACAAGGCGCTTGCCGATGGCGCACTCCGCTGCGGACCCTACGTGCTGCTCGACCAGGTGGGCGAGGGGGGATTCGGCGAGGTCTTTGCCGCCGTACGCGTCGACTCATTCTCGCGACGTGTCGCGGTCAAGGTGCTCAAGCGAGGCCTCGAGTCGCAGGAGGTCCTCCGTCGTTTCGAGATGGAGCAGCGGGCGCTTGCGCGGATTGACCACTCGTGCGTGGCGGCCATCCTCGATGCCGGCATGACCGATGACGGACGGCCTTGGTTCGCGATGCCGCTCCTTGATGGGGACCCTGTCACAGTCGCGTGCGATGCCGCCACGAGCTCGCTCGCGGAGAGGCTTCGGCTGATGACGATGATCTGCGATGGCGTGCAGGCAGCGCATGTGCAGGGCATCGTGCACCGCGACCTCAAGCCGGCGAATGTGCTCGTGGTGCGCGGACCCGATGGTGCGGCCCTTCCAAAGGTGATCGACTTTGGCATCGCGAAGGCGCTGGACATGGACGGCCTACACGAGGACACCCGGACCCGTGCCGCGCTGAGGCTTGGCACGCCGGCCTACATGGCTCCCGAGCAGCGTGCATCTGAGGATGCGGGCGCTGATGTTCGCAGCGACGTCTACGCACTGGGAGTGATCATGGCTGAGCTGGTCGCCGGTACGCGGCCGTCGCCTGCGTTGACTGCGCCATTGCCGCTGCAGCCATCGCGCGAGTTCAGGTCATTGGAAGCCAGCGACCCGGTCCTCGCGCTCTCGGTTGCACAGCACCGCGGACTGAGGTCGTCGCGCGAGCTGAGCGCCAGGCTTGCGGGTGACATCGATGCAATTGTCGCGAAGGCGACGATGCCAGAGCCAGGGGAGCGCTACCAGAGTGCCGAGGCGATGGCTGCGGACCTGCGGCGGATGGCCTCCTCGCTTCCACTGCTTGCGCGCCTCCCCAGCAAGCCCTACCTGATCCGGCGATTCATCCGTCGCCATCGCCGCAGCGTGGCGGCGGTCCTTTCAGTGGTCGCGGGTCTCGTGGCACTCTCTGCGGTGGCGGCCGCAAACGCGGTCCGTGCCGAGCGCAGCTCGACGTTGGCGTCGCAGCAGGCGCTTCGCGCAGAGCAGGTGACGGGGCTGCTCAAAGGCGTCTTCGAGCGGATCGACCCAGAGGTCGCGCAGGGTCGTGACCGGACGCTACTGATTGAGCTCCTTTCTGGAACCCTGCAGGAGCTCCGGGCCCATGCCAGTTCCCGCGATCCGCAGGCAACAGCGGAGGTGGCCCGCATCGTGGCGGCAGCGCTCATCAAGCTGGAGCAGCCAAGGCTGGCGATCGAGGGGCTCGATGCAGCGCTGCTTCGGATCAGTTCGACGATAGAGATCGAGCCGGATCCGGGTCGCCGGCGGGAACTGCGGATCGAGCGTGCGGCGCTCCGGATCGAGAGGGGACACGCGATCTTCGAAGCATCATGGCCCGATGCTGGCGTGACGCGGCAGAAACTTGAGGAGCCGCTTGCATCCGCAGAGTGGCGTGCGGCCCTCGAGGAGTTGACGGAGGTCAGCGCCCTCGACGGGCGAATCGCGCTGATTGCGCGCCTGAGAATCTGGCGCTTGCGCGAGTCGTGGCCCGCGGGCACTCCGCAGGGCCAGTTCGACGCGGAACTGGACGCGGATGTTGACGGCGGACTGCTCTCGCCGGTTGAGGTGTGGTCGTACCGACTGAGGCAGGCCGAGTCGCAAGGCTGGATTCCCGTGCTGCGCGACTACCCGCGGGTGCTTGAGCAGTGCGAGGCGGTGCTGGGAGCTCGGCATCCACTGGTTGTGCGGGCGCGCAACCGTGGGCTTGCGTTCGAGGTCTGCGCCGCCATCGATGCCCGAACGGCATCGTGGGGAGACAGCCTGGCGTTATGGCCAGACGATGCGGATCTTGCCGCGCAGTGGCAACGAGCAGCATCACTTTCAGACCGTGTGGTCGCGGATTGCGAGAGTGTCTTTGGCCCATCCCACACCCAGACGCTCTCGGCTCGTCTCTGGCAGCTCGCGGCGCACGGTCAGGTCAACGGCACGACGACGGTCGAGCGGGCGTACGCGGAACTTCGGCGAGATGCCGCGGTTGCGAAGGGAGACGACTCGGTACTCGTGCGTCAGGTGGATGCCATCTGGAGGGGGCTGAACAGCGGCTACGTCGGCAACAAGTGGTGGTGAGTGGCGGCGCGCGCTCGCCTAGGACCTTCGGTTATCAGACTTTTCTGCGGGCACTTGTATGGTCGGCACCGAAAAAGGCGGGACTCCCTATTAGGAGGTGTTCCGTCTGGGTCCATATTGCACGAGTCGGGTAACCCGGTTTACTGGACTGACCGCGTGAGCGGTCGTTCGTCGGTTCGAGGGTGTGGCACGGGGGACCTTGGAGACTTTCTGCATGCCTGTGTTCGGCTCTCTTTGCTCCCAATGCCATCGACCATTCGGCACGAGGTCAGGCGCGAGTCTGCGCAGTTGGCATGTCGCCGTTGTCGCGGCATCGCTGCTCGCCACGATGTCCGCCTCCGCTTTCGGAGTTGGCGGCGGCACTCTGGGGATTACATCTGCTGGCTCCTCGTACCGGGCTCCTGGCTCCGCGGTTCAGGTGAATGTGGAGGTCGCAGACCTGAGTGCCGCCGCAGTCGGCATGCAGCTCTTCGTGGAGTGGGACCAAAGCGAACTCACGTTTGTGAGCGCAAGCGGGAGCGGGGCGTTCGCGTTGATCAGGGAGCCTCTTCTGCTTCCGGTGCCTGGTGCGCCCACGCGTCAGCGGCTTGCGCTCGCTACGGGCTTGGTGGAAGGCGGCGCGGGCATCACCTCCGGTGTCCTCGGCCGCATCAACTTCACGGTGGCGGAGGGCGCGCTTCTCTGCGCCCCCGAACCGGTGCTCGCATTCGGGCCGACCGGGACGGCGCACTCGACGATGTTGAGTGCGCTCGGCGGGAGCGCGATTGCGTTCGCGCCCGTTGCGAACGTGGTCTTCGGTACCGATACGGTCCCGCCCACGCTGACTGGTGTACCCGAGTCTGTAGTGCTTTCGCCGGGAACAACGACGTCGTCCGCACTTGATGCGTTCGTCGATGCGGTGGTGACCGCTCCCGATGCTTGCGGTGCGATCACGCCGATCCGGCTTGTCACCCTGCCAGATGGAGGTACGAGTTCGTCGTTTCCCCCTGTGTTCCCGGTCGGTGTGACCACAGTTCAGTGGACCGCGACGGATGGATCCTCGAACACGGCGGTCCTTTCGCGGACAGTGACCGTGGAGCCGTGTCCCGGTCCCTTTGTGACCTACTACCTCGACAATGACGGTGATGGATATGGTCAGGCCCTTTCCACAACGGTGACATGCGTGGGGGTTCCCGCCGGCTATGCGGTGACGAGTGGTGACTGCAACGACGGGTCGTCATCAGCGAACCCAGGTGCGGCAGAGGCGTGCAACGGTGTCGATGACAACTGCGTCGGTGGCATCGATGAGGGCTTTACGGATACAGACAGCGATGGTGTCGCCGACTGCGTGGACGGCGACGACGACGGGGACAACGTGGCGGACGCCACGGACAACTGCCCGCTCGTGGCTAACGCTGATCAGCTGGACACCGACGCTGACGGCTCCGGCAACGCCTGCGACAGTGACGACGACGGGGACGGCATCGACGACGGCACCGACAACTGCCCGCTCGTGGCCAATGCTGATCAGCTGGATACCGACGCTGACGGCT
>JBIKNS010000221.1:0-3721 GCA_044358545.1 Phycisphaerales bacterium
TCGAAGAGTCGCTTGATGACCTCGTCGGGGATCCTCTGCTCCTGGTCGATGAGGTGCGCGGGGTGCTCGTTGATGAGGTACTCGTCAAGCTTCGCGAGCAGCGCGTCGGCTCGGGCCTTCTCGGTGGGGTCGTAGGCGGGATAGGGGCTGACCAGCTCCTCGCGGAAGTTGCCCCAGAAGTAGTTCTTCACCGCGCCCATCGTGCGCGGGTCCGGCCCGAGCATCTCCTGCGCCTGCTCGATCTGCTTGCGGTCCTTCTCGGAGATGTTCTTGAGGTGGGCGAGGTTGGTGGTGCTCATGGGTCGTCTCCGAGAGTTGGTGGTCCACCCGGCGGGATGGGCCGAAGGGGTCATATTGAAGCCGCACTCGCCGCCCGAGGCAAACGGCTCAAGACTGTGTTTTCGCCGGATATGGGCCCTTGGATGCGCGGCGTGCGCCCAGAGCCTCCTTGCCGGCCTCCGGGAGGCACATCCGCCGAACGGGCCCTGGCCCTACCGCTTGAGGAACGCCGCGAGCTTTTCGCGTGCAGCCGGCAGCGCGCGCAATCGAACCAGCTGGCGGCGCTCCTCGGCAAGTGCAGCGTCCCAACCTCGTTCAAGGCCGATGCACACGCATCCGAACACGGCGCTGACCGGCTCCGATGGGGGCACGGCCGAATGGGCGCGCCCGAGCACCGGATGCACCTTCGATGCGACGGCTGGCCCGATGCACGCTGGCGTCGCGCGCGGCGTGCTCCGCGGGTGCGCGACGATCCAGGCCACTGCAGCGGCCAGCGCAGCGTCCAACGAGTCGGCATGCGCGTCGACAAGGCCAGCGGGCGCGTCGGTTATGGGGAATGGCTGGCCCGTCGCCGTCCGCACGATGCCGAGCTCGGGGTCGATGCGTGCCGGCAGCATCTGCGTGCCGCCCCAGCCTGGGCAGATCGCAAGGCCGCACTCCGGGAGGCCGATCATCCATGGCTTCTCGCCCGCGGCCGGCATCACCGCCACGATCGCGTCGCAGTGCATCGCGAGCTCGAGTCCACCGCCAAGCGCGGTGCGGTGCACGAGCGCCACGGTCGGGCAGGCGATCCGGTTGAACCACGAGAATGCCTCGGATCCCGCGCGCAGGTACGCATCGAGCGCCGCATCATCAAGCGCATCGATCTCCGCGAGGTCCGCGCCCGCGACGAACACTCGATCGCTCGCCGAGCGGAGGATCACTCCGCGCGGGTTGCGCTGAGCGACCTCGCGCATGGTGGCGCTGATCTCCCCGATGAGCCACGAGTCGAGCACTACGACGCCGCCGCGCGGCTTCGCGGGATTGGGCGTGAGCGTGACGGTGACGATGCCGCTCGGGAGCGTGTCGACTGGAAGCATGATGCGAATGTAGCGCTGCGCTGCCCGGCGCGGTCAGCGCGACATCACTGCGCGAAGCCGTGCCTGCGCCTCTGGCCCCGCGATGACCCGCGCCGAGATGGCCGCAGCCTCGATCAGCACGGCCTCGTCGGCGGAGCCGTCGAGCCTGTTCAGCCACTCTTTGGTGGCCGCCTGTGCCACCGGTCCGCCTGCGGCGAGGCGCGCCGCGAGCGCGCTCACCGTGGCCGCCAGTTCCGCCACGGGCACGCAGTGCGTGGCCAGGCCCGCGGCGTGGCCCTCGGTGCCGCTCATCGTCCCGCCCGCGAGCAGCATGGCACGGGCTCGCCCGGCGCCGATGCGCCGGATCAGCCACGGTGCAACCACAGCGGGGCATACTCCAAGGTCCACCTCGGGGTATCCCACCTTGCTCTCGGGATGCGTGCACGCGAAGTCGCACACGACCATCAGGCCGCAGCCTCCGCCGATCGCAGCGCCCTGCACATGCGCAATCGTGGGCACGGGAAGCGAGCGGATCGCCAGCGACGTGAGCGCGAGCGTCTTCAGCATCACGCCCATGCGCGCCGGATCGTCTATGACTCCCTTGAGGTCCATGCCAGCGCAGAACGACTTGCCGGCGCCTGCGAGCACCGCCACGCGCACATCCCCGCTACGGCATGCGTGCGCGCATTCTGCGACCGCGTCGCGCAGCGCTTCGATCAGCTCGAGGCTGAGCGCATTGCGCGCATCGGGGCGATTGAGTGTGATCGTGCGGATGCCGTCGGTGGTGTCGGTCAGGATCATGGTGGTGGTGGGTGAAGGTGCTGCGGTCGCGCCATCAGTAGAGCAGTTCTCCGCACTCGGGGCACTGGCTGGTCCACACGCTGCCGCGGATGTCGTACCTGCAGACGGGGCACACGCCCTTGCGGATGCGCTCCGCGCGGACGCGCGCACCGCGTGTGCGCAGGAACCCCTCTCCCGCGGCCAACGCGCCAATCACGGCACAGCCGACCGCGGCGATGATCGGCCAAGCGACGAGCGTGTTGAAGGTGAGCGCTCCCCAGCGGACCGGCACAGCCGCGCGTATCGACAGGTCGGTGTCCCGGAGCAGGCGCGCAGACATCTCGGTTCGTCCTGAGTCGCGCAGCGCCTTCGCGACGGCTTGCCTCTCCTCGGAATCGCTTCTCCTTTCCTGGAGCCCCTCGAGTGTCACCACCTTCAGCAGCGCGAAGGTCTCCTCGTCACGGCTCGACGCCGGCCAGCCTCTCCACCGTGCCATCGGCCTCACCGTGAATGTCGCGTAGGGACGCGCGTCTGACCACGTCGACGCCCGTGTGCCGCCCGCCACGAGCCGCGCGCCAAGCGGAGCTGCGGATGGGCGCTCGCCCGAGCGCGCGGGCTCCACCCAGATCTGGCCGTCGTCGACAGTGCCGACGACCGTCTCACGAACGACGAGCGCGTCCGTCGCGAGCGCAGCCGGAAGCGCCAGCGCAAGCGAGATCCACAGATTCGCGCCAAGCCAGCGCGACCACTTCGTGCGAGGAGGCTTTGCCGAGCAGTAGTCGATCAGCGCGAGCCGGCGCCGAATCCGTGCGATCGGTCCGGGCGGCATCAGCCCTTGCTCCGCGAGGACCAGAACTCGGCGAGCATTGTGCGGCACTCCTCGCCTGCGCAGAGTGCGGCGCTCGCCGCCGCAGCGGCACGCACCACCTCAAGGTCACGGGATGCGGCCGGTTGTGCCGTTCGATCGGCTGTGCCCTCGGCGTCACACGCTGTGCCCTCGGCGTCACGCGCTGCGACGTCAGTGCCGTCAAGGCGCGAGAGCCAGCGCTTCGTTTCGCGCAGCGCGGCAGGTCCCTTCGCGGCGAGCGCCGCCGCAAGGGAATCGGTCGCGGATGCGAGCGCATCGGTATCCGCATGGAGGCGGTGCACAAGACCGAGCTGGTGCGCACGCGACGCACTCACAGGCTCCCCGAGCAGCGCCAGCTCGCGTGCCGCGCCCGCCCCAAGCGCAGGCACGAGCGTCGGCAGGCTCACGGCGGGGGAGATGCCGATGCGGTGCACCGGATAGCCGAATGTGGCACGCTCTGCCGCGCACACGATGTCACATCCTGTCAGGATCGCGCAACCTCCGGCGAGCGCGGCGCCCTGCACCTGCGCGACCACCACCGCCGGCATCGCGCGCAGCGCCACGATCACGCCGCTCAGCCGGTGGATGAACGACTCCAGTGTGGCGGCATCATTCACGCATGCCCCAAGATCGAACCCCGAGCAGAACGCCGATCCCTCGGCCCGCAGCAGCAGCACGTGGGACTCTCCGCCGCGCGCCCGTGCCATCGCACCCTCGACCGCGCGCTCAAGCGCGTCGAACATCGCCACTCCAAGCG
>JBIKNS010000222.1:0-3718 GCA_044358545.1 Phycisphaerales bacterium
GGCAGGCGGAGCCGGAGGTGCAACCGTGGGCGTAGGGGCAGCTGGCGCGTCGCCTTGAGCGGGCGCCGCAGCGCCAGCGCGCGCCGTGCCGCCGTGCGCGACCGCGATGAGCATGGATGCGCCAGCTGCAGCGACAGCAAGTGAACGAAGGGACACTGAGGGACGATTTCTTAGCGTGTCGGACATGATGAGCCTGATCCTCTCTTCGAGCGATCCGCCATCGCCCATGGTGCATGCCTGTGCCGGTGCGCGGAACACCGGACTCGAGATTGACTCAGCCACAGCGATCAGACAGCGCCCGTAGTCGCTGGGCGCCGTGTCGCGCGTGCGAAGCACGAGGGCATCGCACGCCAGTTCCTCGTTGGCCCGGATGCCGCGGCGCGCAATCCATGCCAGCGGGTTCCACCAGAGCCACGACACCACCGCCCAATCGAGCCAGCGGACCATGTGGTCGCGACGACGCATGTGGGCAAGCTCGTGCTTCAGGACGAGGAACAGCTCGCGTTCGTCGAGCCCGTTCACCGTCGATGCCGGAAGCACGATGCACGCCCTGCCCATGCACCACCAGATGAAGGGCACCGCCCCGGTGGATGCGATCATGATCTGTGCACGCATCCGCATGCCCAAGGATGCCGCGGCGCGCTCGGCGATCTGCAAGACTGCCGCGCCCGCAGGAACCGCTGCGGCGTGCAGAGCACGACGGAATCGTGCGATGCGAACAATCGAGACAACCGCAATCACGCCCGTGCCCGCGAGCCAGAGTGCTCCCAGGACAGCCCACATGTCGACGCTGGGGGGCGCAATACCGAGCGTACGACTTGGGGAGACTGATCCGTCGTCGGCGTGCTCCGAAATGCGGTGCCCCGCTCGCTGACTGGCGGAGGGCGAGTGTGCTGGACCACCCGCCGATGCCTCAGGCGCCATGGCCGCTTTCGTAGCTCGTACCTCAGGGCCTGCCACCACCGCACTGATACCGGGGACCTCAATCGAGAGCCACGGTGCCAGCGCCACCGGTGGCATGGCAAGGCGCACGAGAACAAGCACCCACGCGAGATGCGCAACCGACGGATTCCGCCGGTTGCGGCCGATAGCCCATGCGAGCACCGCCAGTGGCATCGCAAGGATGGTGTTCCCGATCGCGTACTCGAGCAGGGCAGCGCTCATGGCCTTTGTCCGCCAAGGATGTCGCGGAGGCGACGCAGCTCCGTGCGGCTCAGACGCTTCTGGTCCATCAGATGCGAGAGCAGCGGCGCGATCGATCCGCCAGTCAGCCGCTCCGCAAGCGTTTCGAGCTGCGAGCCGGCATACTCGGTGCGAGAGATGCGAGGCGTGAACGTGTACACGGACTCGGTCCGCTCCCTGCGCACGCACTGCTTGTCTTCCAGCCGCTGCAGAAGCCGCTGCACTGTGCCATGCTGGGAACGGTCCGATGCCCCATAGAGCCTGTCCTGGACCTGGCGCGCCGTGAGCGGGCCGTGGACCCACAGCAGCTCCATGACCGAGAGTTCCGCATTGGCAAGTGACACCGGCTGCATTCGCGAGGATCTCCGAAGGACAGGGCTCGCCATGAATACGACACGGCGTCGTGCACTCTACGACATGGTGTCGTACCAGTCAAGCGCCGCACGCGGTGCGCGCGCTCCACCTCACCAACACCGCTCACGCGACCGTGTCAGGGCGCGTCGCGACTCCCCTGCCGATGCAGGGTGGCCTCGAGGTGCTTGCGGTACTCCGGTGTCCGCACAGTCGAGAGGAACGCCTCGTACCGGAGGGTTGCGCCATCGATCCACCATGCCCGGCCCATGCGAACGAGCCTTGCGTCGTTCGAGTGCGCGGTGGTGACCCAGTCGATTCGCACGGCACCATCCATGCGCGCGACGGTGCCCATCATGACCTCAGTCCTTCCGCTGTCCTGCCCGCAGCAGTACAGCAGCGATCCGTCATCGCGGAGCTGGATCAGCCCGCTCTCAAGGTGAAGCGCCTTTCCAGTGGCACCTTCGCTCTCGAGCCAGGTGCGCTGTAGCACGCTCAGCATGTTCCAGTCGGGCTCGTGGGCGATCACCAGCTGCTCGGCATAGCGGAAGGGCTCGATGCCGGGATACGAACCGCTGCCCGATCCGATCCATCGGCCGGCGAGCAGGTCCAACATGTCAGGGTGATGGGTCATCCGGAGAGACTGAAGGGTAATGCGCGCACTCCTCGAGGAGGGGCCGGAGACACCATTGGCTGTACCAGATGTCCCCTGACCATCGACAGGGGACAATGGTGCGGACTGAGGCCTCGGTCCGAATGATCCTGATTGCCCTCGCCATCTTTCTGCCACTGACGGTTGCCCTCAGCGATCTGAAGGCTGACCTGCCGCAGCGTGCCAGTTCAGACTCACGCTCCGCTGCTCTGGCACCCCCCTCTCCGCGCGATGCCCGGGCGGTCGGTGTCGGACGCCACCTCCAGGATGCCGCAGGGAACGACCTGTCTGGCGCACCGCGTGGCTGGCGCTCCGGGCGCGGCGAGTCGCTCACGGTGATCGCGCTCACGAGCGTCACGTGTCCGCTCTGCCGCAAGTTTGGCCCGTCGCTTGCGCGCATCGAGTCCGCGTATGCCGACCGTGGCGTCCGGTTCGTGTTCGTGAACGTCAGCGGCACCGACTCGCCCGCAGACATGCGCACGCAGGTCGCGGATCTCGGGCTGAAGGGGCTGTACCTGATCGACACCGATGGCCGCATTGCCGCGGCGCTGGAGGCCCACACCACAACTGAAGTGTTCGTCGTCGACTCCGCCAGCACGATCATCTACCGAGGCGCATTGAGCGACCAGTACGGCATACGGTTCTCGCGCGAGGCACCCCGCCAACGCTATCTCGAGGATGCGCTCGACGCGGCGCTCAAGGGCCAGACGCCGGCGATCGCTGCGACGTCCTCGCCGGGCTGCGCGCTCGAGCCGGCGGCCGTCGCTCAAGCAGCATCAGCTCCGTCGACCGTCACCTACGCGCGTGAGATCTCGCGCATCATGCAGGCCAACTGCATCGAGTGCCACCGCACCGGCGGCGCCGGCCCCTTCCCGCTCGACACGTTCGAGGCTGTCTCGCGGCGCGCGAACATGATCCGCGCTGTCACGCAGGACGGCTCGATGCCGCCCTGGTTTGCCGCACCAGCCCACGATGCCAATGGCGCACCCGCGCCAAGCCCATGGTCAAACGACCGCTCGCTGAGCGATGCGGAGAAGCAGGCGATCGTGGCGTGGATCGATGCCGGAAAGCCCGAGGGCGACCGCACCGACCTTCCCCTTGTGCGCACGTTTCCCGAGGGCATGTGGAGGATCGGTACACCGGATGCCATCTTCCAGCTCCCTAAGCCAATCGCGATCAAGGCCGATGGTGTCATGCCCTACCAGAGCGTGCTCGTGCCCACCAGCATCACTGAAGACCGGTGGGTGAAGGCGGTGCAGATCGTGCCCACCGATCCTTCGGTCGTGCACCACGTGCTTGTGTTTGCGATCGATGCGGACACTGCGAAGGATCCTGCTGCACGACGCAGGCTCGCCCTCGATGAGGCCGGCGGATACTGGGCGGCCTACGTGCCCGGCAACGACACCACGATGTTCCCGGACGGCTTCGCGAAGCGGTTGCCGGCCAACTCGTCGCTGCTGTTTCAGATCCACTACACCCCGAACGGCACAGCGACCACGGACCAGATGAGGGTCGGGATCGCGTTCGCCGACG
>JBIKNS010000223.1:0-3715 GCA_044358545.1 Phycisphaerales bacterium
GATGTGGGTCCCATGCCACACCGCATCCGCGCTCCGCTGCGACTCGCTGTAGTTGAACCCATCGAAGACATCGAGGAAGTAGGTGCGGATGGACCGCCGTGTCGCTGCGAGGTAGCGGAGGACCACGCCGGCGCTTGACCCGCGGTAGCAACCCACCTCAAGGTAGCACCCGGCCAGATGCCGCGTGACTTCAACCGCCTGAATCAGGTTCTCGAAGTCCCCGTGCCCAAAGTCCCACTTTGCGAAGTCCCGAGCTGTCTGGTGGGCATGCTCGGCCTCGAGGACATCCCTCGCCACGGAGTTCGAGTAGCAGTATCCGCCCGGCTGGGCACTCCAGATTGGGTAGTAGCGCCGCCCGCGCTCATGGAGATGCGCAATGAATGGGAGCCCGAGATCATCCTGGGCGCACGCGTAGATCACCACATCGTGGTCCCCAAGGCAGTCAAGGGTCGATACGGGATCGATGCGCACGTTGATGACACGCGCGACACGGCAATCCTCGGACACTTTCCCGATGCTGTCGTACCCGTCTATCAGGATGACCGCGCGCTGACCTGGCTGGAGCCAGCGGTCAAGCTCGCGGTCGATGCGCACGCGCGTGACCTTCACAGGGAACATTCGCCGGGGCGGAGCGGCCGAGTCTGGCGAGGCGCCCGCCGTACCCGTGGACGAACGGGCTCCACCAGCGCCAGAGGGGTCAGGGGCGGATGCGGCCTCCATGCTCGGAATGTATCCACCGCCGACTCCGTGGTTGCGTTGATCGCCACGCGCATGACTTGCCGATACTGACCGTCCGTGAGCCAGCGCCGCTCCTGTCGCCGATCAAGTGCCCTCCTGCTTGCAGCGACGAGCCTCATCGGCATGGCGTGGGTTCTTGTGCTTCCACCATTCGAGGGGTTTGACGAGACGGCGCACTACTCCTCGATCCGCGAGATCGCGGACTCGCACACGCTGCCGAAGTACGGAACGAGCAAGATCGCGGCCGTTGTGGAGGCATACGGAATGCAAGCGCCTCTGCCCTTTATGCAGCAGCATGGCGTCATGATCAAGGAGCCTGTGTCCTACCGCACATTCATGCAGGATGATGCCGCCCATGACACGTTCGCTCAGGCATTCGTGGCAACACCCGGGATTCCACGCCGCTTCGTGCCGGGGAGCAGCCTCAACTGGCAAGCCCAGCATCCGCCGCTGTACTACCTGCTTCTGGCCCCAATCATGCGGGCCACCGATGGCCTGAGCTTCGTGATGCAGCTCATGGTGCTCAGGGCCATGTCATGGGCCATGGCGGTGGTCGGATTCGCGATCGGCATCCAAGGCATGGTGCGTTACATGCGAAGGTGCAGGCCGCAAGGATCGGCTGCCACCGGATGCTGTGACGCGGGGACCGAACTCCAGTGTGCCTGCATGACGTTCCCGATGCTCGTGCCCATGTTCTTCCCCGAGTTCGCGCGGCTGGGCAACGATGCACTGTGCCTGCTCGTCTTCGGTTCGGCATGGGCTCTCCTTCTTGGCATGATTGACCGTGCCCCCTCAGTCTCTCGAGCCGCGGCCCTTGGCGCATGCCTTGGCGTCGGGTTGCTGACGAAGGCATTCTTCATTCCTGTCGCGCTCGGCGCGCTCGGATGCTTGGCATGGATGGCGTCGCGATCAAGGGTCGCCGGCATGAATCGCGCCCACGCACTTCGCGACATTGCTGTCGCTGCAGTGATTGCGGTGGTCATCGGCGGATGGTGGTATGCGTCCGCTCTGACGAATCATGGGGTGCTGTCCGGGAGCCATGACCTCATCACCCTCGATCAGGAGGGCGGGATGCTCGCGGGCCTCAAGGAGAACTTTGCGTGGCCGCACCTGGGACGCGGGATCGCGGCGTTCCTCGTCACCGCATACTTCGCAGGGACATGGACCCTCGCGCGCCTGCCTGAGTGGCTGTACGCGCCCGGGCTTCTCGCTATTGGAGTGCTGTGCATCACTGCGCTGCGTGCGCCGCGCGAGGCGCGCGTTGGCCGTCTCATGGCTGTCGCCTTATGGATCACGCTGCCCATGCTCGCTGCGCTCGGGTACTACCTGCTTGTTCGCATTGCGCAGGGGACCGGGGGACATGGCGCGCCCGGCTGGTACATGAACATCCTCGCACCCGCGTGCGCCGTGCCTCTAGGCATCGGCCTGGTTGCCATCATGCGATTGCCGCGGGCGGCATGGGCCGTGATGGTCATATGGCTGTGGGCGGTGATCTTCGTGACACTTGCCTTCTGGATGCATGCGGCGCTCTATGCAGGGGTTGCCGTCAAGAACATGGAGACGCGACACCTCACTTGCCCCGACGGATGGTCGTCACTCCTGCACGTGGTGGAGATCCATGGGCACATCGCGATCTTCGGCTGGCCGACTGCCTCCCTGCTCTGCCTCGGCGCTGGCACGCTTCTCTCGCTCATGGCGATGCCCGGATGGATCCGGACCTCCCCCGAGTCGACCACGGCGAGTGGGACCTGAGGACGATCACGTACACGACGCGGTCGGATGAACTAACTTCCAGCCTCATTCGCAAGTTTCCGAATCCCCCACCGACCCACCATGAGCCCCACCCCTATCGCCTTCGCACTCGTACTCTCCGCATCCGCCGCCATTCTCAGCGCCTGCAACGTGGCGCCGAAGCAGGACGACCGCGCGAGCTTCGTCATGGAGGCGCACGAGGGTCTCTCGTACTTCGAGCGCCACGTGTCGGGGCTGCGTAGTCAGATCAGCCAGTCAGCGGGTTATGCCGTGTTCCCCGGCGCAGGACAGTGGGGCATCATCTTCACGGGCGGAAGCTTCGGGCGCGGTGCAGTGTTCTCGGCGAACGGCACGCAGATCGGCTGGGCTGCCGAGAACCAGTTCAATGTCGGCCTGCAGGCTGGCGGCCAGGGCAAGAAGATCCTGATCGTGTTCCAGGATCAGTCCACACTTGACTTGTTCAAGCAGGGCCTGCTCACCGGCAAGGTCGAAGGTATGGCTGTCGCGGGCGACAAGGGCACTACCGGAACGTCGTCCTTCCAGAACGGTCTCGCGGTCTACGTCGGCGCGGAGAGCGGGCTGATGGCCGGTGGCATGATCGGCATGGAGAAGTTCCAGTACCGCGCGCTTGGCGCAGAAGACGAGAGCGGGAATTGAGCGCCCAGCCGCCCGCGCCCGACCGGGCGCATGAGGCCTGCTGAGCTACCCGCTCAGCCGCATGACGCCAACCGGCGCTTGCGCTGCGGCGTGTAGTGCCACCAGGGACGTGGCTTGCCGCCGCGCGCCTGATCCACCGCCGACAGGAAGACGTCGATCACACACGGGTCGTGACGCTGCCGCGTGATGCGGCAGAGCCGTTCGTACATATCGAATGCATCCTGCGTCGCAAGGTCGCGAACCGTGCTGATGCCCAGCCGCGCAAGATCCTTCACGGTGGCGGGTCCGACGTTCATGAGATCAGCAAGCTTTGGATCCGAGAGGCAGGGTTGTGCGCCAGTTCGTACGGGATCAGACATTCTTAGCCCCATGCCGCGAGCAGCGCCGCAAGGTCGACGGCGTTCACCGTGCCGTCGCCGTTGATGTCTGCGGGACAGCTTGCGCACACACCCCATGCGGCGAGCAAGTTGCTGAGATCGGTGCCGTCGATACGACCGTCTGCGTTCAGGTCAGCCGCACGCGGCGGCACCGTGATCACGATGTCGTCCACGTCCACTGTCGATGAGAT
>JBIKNS010000007.1:0-36172 GCA_044358545.1 Phycisphaerales bacterium
CGGCCGCGCCTCATGACACGAGCGGCTCCGACGATGCGAGCCGCGCGACCAGCGCAGTCCATCCGGTCTGGTGCGATGCGCCGCATCCGCGGCCCGTGTCGCCGCAGAAGTACTCGTGGAAGCGGATCAGGTCACGGAAGTGCGGATCATGCTGGAAGAGGTGCGTGGTGCCTTCGCACGGGCGGAGGCCGTCCGGCCCGCGCAGGAACAGCGACATCAGCCGCTGCGCGAGATGGCGCGACACGCCACGCAGCGTGGCCTGCTGGCCGGAGCCCACGGGGCACTCCACAGTGAAGTCATCGCCGTAGTACTGGTGGAACTTCTCGAGCGCTTCGCAGATGAGGTAGTTCAGCGGCATCCAGATGGGGCCGCGCCAGTTGCTGTTGCCGCCGAAGAGGCCGGAGAGCCCCTCTGCCGGCTCGTAGCGCACTGACATGCTCTTGCCATTCGTCCACATCACGTAGGGCTCGTCGCGGAGCGCGCGCGACATCGACCTGATGCCGTGCGGCGAGAGGAACTTGCTCTCGTCGAGCGCATGGCGCAGCAGGCACTTCATGCGGTGCCCGCGCAGCAGCGAGAACAGGCGGCGCTCGCCGCGGCCCGGCTCCGTCCACCTCGAGACGAGCGACGCGAGGTCGGGCCGCTTCGCGAGGAACCACTCGAGGCGCTGCTTGAAGACCGGCAACTTCTCCATCACTTCCGGCTCGAGCACCTCAACCGAAAGCAGCGGGATAAGCCCGACGATCGACTGGATGCGCAGGGGGATGTCGGATCCTCCGCGCTGGCGCAGGCGGTCGAAGAAGAACTCCTCGTGCTCGTCCCAGAGCCCCGGATGCCCGTCCACGCCCGCCATCGCGGACGCGATCATCAGGAAGTGCTCGAAGAACTTCGTCGCCATGTCCTGGTAGGGCTGCCCGTGCAGCGCCAGTTCCGTGGCGATCCTCATCATCTTCAGGCAGAACATGCCCATGTGGGCCGTCGCATCAGCCTGCTGAAGCGTCATGCCGTCCGGGAGCGGCGCACTGCGGTCGAAGACCCCGATGTTGTCGAGGCCAAGGAACCCGCCGGAGAAGACATTGCGCCCCGTCTCGTCCTTCCGGTTCACCCACCACGTGAAGTTGATGAGCATCCGGTTGAAGACGCGCTGCAGGAACGCGATGTCCCCACGGCCGTCAGGACCGCCGCGCTCGATCTGGTAGACGCGCCACGCGGCCCAGGCGTGCACGGGCGGGTTGCAGTCGTCGAAGTTCCACTCGTACGCGGGCAGTGCGCCGCTGGGGTGCATGAAGCGGTCGGTGAGCAGCGCCTCGAGCTGCCGCTTCGCGTCCGTCGGGTCGATCGGCGCAAGCGCGACCGCATGGAACGCGTGGTCCCAGGCCGCGTACCACGGGTACTCCCACGAGTCGGGCATGCACAGCACGGTCGCGTTGTCGAGATGCCGCCAGTCGCGGTTGCGCGCGGACTTTCGCGACTCGGGCGGTGGCGGCATTGCGGGATCGCCATCGAGCCAGCGCCTCACGTCATAGGCGTAGTACTGCCGGCACCACAGCAGGCCGGCCCACGCGGCGCGCTGCACAATGCGCGCCTCGCCATGGTCCACGCCATTCTGGAGCGCACCATAGAACTCGTCTGCCTCCGCGCGCCGCGCGGCGATGACGCCGTCGAAGTCAGTGAAGGGCAGGGTGGCATCGGATGCCGGTGCCTTGGACCTTCCCCCGCGCCCATCGACAGGACGCATGCGCAGGCGGAAGGTCGCTGACGCGCCCGGTGCGATCGTGGCGGTGTGGTGCGCGGCCATGCGGGTGCCGATGCGCGCGCGGTTGACCGCGTCAGCGCGTCCATGCACGACCGCATCGTCGATGCCGTCCTTGAAGAACGCCCCGGCGCGCGGCTGCCCGTAGAGCCGCTCGTGGTTGGTGTCGTTGTCGCAGAAGAGGAGCTGCGGTGCGCCGTCGAAGGACACACGCAGCGGCGGAAGCGAGGGGTGCGAAACGTCCACCGCGTCCGAGCCGCATGCCGCAAGCGACGGTCGGTGCGCGCCGCGCTCCCAGCTCCATGTGTTGCGGTACCACACGTGCGGCAGCACATGGATCGTCGCAGGGTCAGGCCCCCGGTTGGTGACCGTGACCCGCATCAGCACGTCTTCGGGCGAGGCCTTCGCCCACTCGACGGACACGTCGAAGTACCGCGAGTCCTCGAAGATGCCGGTGTCGATCACCTCGAACTCAGGCTCGAGCTTGCTGCGCGCCGCGTTCCCCTGCACGAGCTGCTCGTAGGGATACGCGCGCTGCGGGTACTTGTAGAGCATGCGCTGGTACGCGCCCGACGGGAGCGCGTCCTCGAACCAGTACAGCTCCTTCACGTCCTCGCCGTGGTTGCCTTGCGAGTTGGTGAGGCCGAAGAACCGCTCCTTGAGGATCGGGTCCGCGCCGTTCCAGAGCGCTAGCGAGAGGCAGAGCGTCTGGTCGCTGTCGCAGAAGCCCGCGATGCCATCCTCTCCCCACCGGTACGCGCGGCTGCGCGCGTGGTCGTGGGGGAAGTACTCCCACGCGGATCCGTCTGCGCTGTAGTCCTCGCGCACCGTGCCCCACTGGCGGTCGCTGACGTACGCGCCCCAGCGGCGCCACGCGGCGCGGCCGAGCCTGTCGTCCTCGAGCCGTGCGTGCTCCGCCGTCATGCGCGTCCCTGCGGTCAATCGGCCTCCCTCGCCAGGCTGGTGGCCGGCAGGTCCTGCGCTGCGGTGCCGTTCATCAGCCGGTCGCACAGCCGCCACACCTTCAGTGCGGCCGCCACGCTCCACGCCTGCATGGGGCATCCTCCGGGCGCGTGGGGCGGGTCTCCATCGTGCACTTCGGAGACAGAGCCGAGCCCAGCCTCACGCAGGTGGTTGGCGTACGGGAGCAGGAAGTCCATCACGGCCTCGGCGTTGCGGTGCACGGAAAGGTGAGCCGTCAGCAGCGGGCCGAAGAGCCATGGCCAGGCGGTGCCCATGTGGTAGGCGCTGTCGCGCTGCTCCGGCGTGCCCGCGTACTGGCCGATGTACCGCGGATCGGCTGCATCGAGCGTGCGGACCCCGACCGGTGTCCAGAGCCGGCTCATGCACAGGTCGACGACCGCCCGCCGCTGGCCCTCGGGCAGCGGCGAGTCCGGCAGCGAGACGGCGAAGAGCTGGTTCGGCCGGATGCTCGCGTCCGCGCCGTCGGGACCGTCGATCACGTCGAAGCAGCACGCCGTGCGCGTGTTCCAGAAGCGCGAGAACGAGTCCGCGGCGCGCGCGGCGGCCGCGGCAAAGGGTGTGGCATCCGCGCCGGCGCGCGGCGCAAGCCGTGCCATCGCGTGCAGCGCGTGATGCCACAGCGCGTTGACCTCCACCGGCTTTCCGATGCGCGGCGTGATCACGCGGTCGCCGCACTTCGCGTCCATCCATGTGAGCTGCACACCGGCCTCGCCCGCACGCAGCAGGCCATCGGCGGCATCGACGGCGATGCCATGACGCGTGCCTGCCGTGTACCGCTCGATGACCTGCGCCATCGCTGGCCACACGTCCTTGAGGAAGGAGTCGGGCGCCCCCGCGCGCATCGTGTCGTCGACGGCGGAGATCATCGCCAGCGGGGCATCCACGCTGTTGAACTCTGTCGGGTCGCCCGCGCGGTCAGGAAAGCGGTTTGGCAGCATGCCCCCGTCGATCGCGCCGCACCAGGTCCGTATCACCTGCTGCGCATCATCGAGGCGGCCTGTGGCCAGCAGCAGTCCCGGCAGCGACAGCATCGTGTCGCGCCCCCAGTCGCCGAACCATGGGTAGCCCGCGATGATCGACATCCCATCGGTCTGCCCTACGCGTCGCCTGACGACGAACTGGTCCGCGGCAAGGCACAGCTGGCCGACCGGGCGCCGTGCATCGGAGAGCCCGCACTGCGCAAGCAGCGTCGATTCGTGTCGCTGCCGCACGGCGCGGTTTGCAGCGGCAGGCTTCGCGTCCTTCGGCACAGTCGACACCGTGAGCGTGCTCGACGTGCCGGGCTCGAGCACGATGCGCACCTCGGCCGCGCGCACGAGCGAGTCGGCGAAGTCGTAGCCGCGCGCCCTTTCCTCGGTGAGCAGGAAGTTGCGCCACGCGCTGCCGTCCGGAGCAGGCACCAGCGCGTCGCCCTGCACCCACACCGATGACGTAGCTGTCTCTGGTCCGGGCCACCTGATGCGCAGGCCCCGCGGCGCAAGCTCGCACGCTGGCGTCACGATGTCCGCTGCCGCGAGCGCGTGGTGCGGTCGCCGGTCCACAAGGACGTCCATCGCGATGTCCACGGGGTTTGAGGCCTCGCGCGCGGTCCACTCCATCACGGTGGTGTGCTCGCCATGCACCATCCACATGCGAAGCTCGATGAGCGCATCCGAGACCGCCCACCTCCAGACGGGGATCGATCCCTCGAGCCTGAACTGCTGCAGGAGCAGGTGCCCCATGGGTTGAGTTGAGCCGTCAGTCCAGAGTCCCGTGTAGAGCGGATGCGACCTTCCCCGGTACGTCACGGTCGGTGTCATCGCGCCCACCAGCATGGTGCGGTCGGCGGGGGAGTCGCCGGCGACGACAAGCACGCCGTGGTACCGCCTCGTGCGGGCCAGCGCGATCGTCCCCATCGCATAGCTGCCGAGCCCGTTGGTCAGTAGCCACTCGCGGTCGAGCGCGCCCCGGTCATTGCAGATCGCGCGACCGAAGTCGACGAAGTCCGTGTGGAAGGCGGCTTCGCGCTGCACTCAGCCCTCGCGCTCCTTGCGGCGCCGCTTGAGCTCCGCATCCACAAAGCCGTCGATGTTCCCGTCGAGCACGTGCTCGGGGTTGCCTTCCTCGTAGCCGGTGCGGTGGTCCTTGGCGCGGTTGTCATAGAAGACGTACGAGCGGATCTGGGTTCCCCAGCCGCGCTCGACCTTGCCGCCCTTGGCCGCATCGATCTCCGCCGCTCGGCGCTCCTCCTCAAGCTGCTCGAGCTTCGAGCGCAGCACGGTCAGCGCCTGCTTGCGGTTCTGCGGCTGGTCGCGGTAGGTGCTGGCGACCACCATGATCCCGGTCGGCTTGTGCACCACGCGAATGGCGGTCGCGACCTTGTTCACGTTCTGGCCGCCGGGACCTGAGGCTCGCACGAAGGGCGTGATCTCGAGGTCCTTCTCAGGAATCTCGAGCGCCGACTCGTCGAACTCGGGCGTGACGTCGACCGTCGCGAAGCTTGTCTGCCGCTTGCCCTCGGCATTGAAGGGGGAGACGCGCGCGAGCCGGTGCGTGCCGTGCTCGCAGCTCATGTACCCGTACGCGAACGCTCCCTTGACGAGGTAGGAGACCTCGGCGATGCCGACTTCCGTGCCGTAGGTGCGGCTCATCTCCTCGACCTGCCAGCCCATGCGCTGCCACCAGTAGAGGTACATGCGCTCGAGCATCTCGGCCCAGTCGTTGGCTTCCGTGCCACCCACGCCCGCCTGAATGGAGACGAACGCGTTGCGGTGGTCGTGCTTCGCGGAGAGGAGAGACTGCAGCTCCACCTTCTCCATGCGCTGCCGCAGCTGGAAGAGCGCCTCGTCGGCCTCGGAGAGCATCTCCGTGTCGCCCGACTCCTTGGCCAGCTCGTAGCCGACCTTCGCGTCCTCAAGGCCGGTCATCACAGCCTCAAGCGGCTCGGTCTGCGCGCGGATCACCTTCATGTCGGCAATGACCTTCTGGGCCCGCTTGGGGTCGTTCCAGAGGTCAGGCTCGTTCATCCGCGCCTCAAGCCGGGCGCGTTCGGCAAGTCGTGTGGGCCAGTTAAAGGGAGTCGCGGATGGTCGTGATCCGCGCCTCAAGGTCGTCGATCACCGGCTGATGCGCATCGAAGTGCATTCGCCGATCGTAGCATCGGCACGCGATGAGCATGGAGGAACACACGGAGCTTGTCGCCGCCCGGCGCGCGAAGCTGCACCGCTACCGGACCGAGCTCGGCGTCGAGCCGTACGGCCAGAGGGTTGACGGGCTTGTGGCGCTTGCCGCCGCACGTGCGCTCTTCGACGAGTCCGCACATGCGGCGTTCGATGCCGCCGACCGCGCCGCTCGAGAGGCTGCCAAGCAGCAGGCCGCAGCCGGTGGAGCACCGGCCGTGACCGCGGCGGTGCCTGACACGCGCGCCGAAGTGCGCGTGGCGGGCCGCGTGATCCAGCACCGCGACATGGGCAAGATCGTGTTCCTGCAGCTGCGCGACCACAGCGGCGACCTTCAGGTGTCGATCTCGAAGGCGGCGGTGCCGGCCACCGACTTCGACGTGGCGAAGAGCCTCGACTACGGCGACATCGTGTCAACGTCCGGTCGAATCGGCCGCACGCAGAAGGGCGAGATCTGCGTGTGGAGCCGTGCGCTATCGCTGCAGTCGAAGAACCTCGAGCCGCCGCCCTCCAAGTGGCACGGCCTCGAGGACGAGGAGCTGCGTTGCAGGCGCCGCTACGTCGACATGTGGGCGAACCCCGAGGTCATGCGCACGCTCGCCGCCCGCGCCGGCATCGTCTCCGAGGTGAGGCGATTCATGGAGGCGCGCGGCTTCCTCGAGGTCGAGACCCCGATGATGCAGGCGATGGCCGGCGGCGCCGCCGCGCGACCCTTCGTCACGCAGCACCATGCGCTTGGCATGGAGCTCTTCATGCGCATTGCGCCGGAGCTCTACCTCAAGAGGCTTCTGGTGGGCGGGCTGCCGCGCGTCTTCGAGATCAACCGCAACTTCCGCAACGAGGGCATCGACCGTTCGCACAATCCAGAGTTCACCGCCATGGAGGCGTACGAGGCCTTCGGCGACTACGGCACCATGATGGAGATGGTGGAGTCGCTCGTGCATCGCTGCGCGTGCGCGGCGCTCGAGAGCGGGTGGCACCCTGCGGCAGAGGCCGGGCCCACGCTGCCGTGGGGTCCGCACCGGGTGAACTACGCGACGCCATTCGTGCGGGTGCGGTACGAGGAGCTCTTTGAGCGCGCGCTCGGCTTCCCCATGTCAGACCGCACGCGCACACGCGAGGCGGCGATCGCCGCACGCATCCCGGACGCCGCAAAGCTGGACCACTGGCTGCTTGTGGATGCGCTCTTCGAGGAGCGCGCCGAGTCGCTCATCGATCCCTGCCGCCCGACGTTCGTGATCGACTATCCCAGCGCGACAAGCCCGCTCACGCGGCCGAGCCGCACGAGGCCCGAGCTCGCCGAGCGGTGGGACCTCTTCATCGGCGGCATGGAGGTGGGGCCGGCGTACACGGAGCTGAACGACCCCGACATCCAGCGCGCGAAGTTCAGCGAGCAGCTCGCCGGCGCGGACGAGGAGCAGCTCGCCTTCCGGTCCATGGACGAGGACTTCCTGATGGCGCTCAAGGTGGGCATGCCGCCCGCGGGCGGGATGGGGCTGGGCATCGATCGCCTGGTGATGCTGATGACCGGCAGCGCGTCCATCCGCGAGGTGATCGCGTTCCCGCTGATGCGCCCGGAGCATGATGGTGCGCCGGCGCCCGAGTGACATGCGTGTCGCGCTGCGCCATCCGGCACCGGTGCGGCGTGCGATCGATGCGAGGCCTGGGGCAGATATGCGGCGGCTTTGCGCACTGGCCGCGGTCGCTGCGCTCTCGCTGTGCGCCATGGCCGGCCACGCGGCTTCGGCGTTCGCCGCGAAGGAGCTCTGGTACCGCATCTCCATCGACGGCACCGACGCAGGCTGGCAGCGCATGTCGGAGTCGTCAGACCCGCGCGGCGTGCGCAGCGCCTCGGAGTCGTACCTTCGCGTAGGCCGTGATGGGGCATCGACCGAGATCCGGATCAGCTGGGAGCTCCTTGAGTCTGCGGACGGCACGCCGATCGAGTGCACGCTGGAGCAGCGGGTCGGCGCGACCCCATCGCGCACGCGCGCGGAATTCGCCGCCGATGGCGTGAGCGTGCGCACTGATGGAGCCGGCCGCGAGGTTGCGCAGCGGCTGCCCGCGCTTCCGCCGGGCTGCCTCGGGCCCGCGGCATCAGGCAGGCACATCGAGTCGCAGCGCGCGGCCGGCGCCACGCGCATCGCGTGCACCACGATCGATCCTGCATCTGGGCTCGGGCCCATCGGCATCGTGACGGTCCCGGCAGCAGGCCACCGCTGCTGGAGCACCACGACCACGGTGGTGCCTGCGGCAATGACCGAGTGCATTGACGAGTATGGGGATGTCGTGCGCGCGGAGTCGCAGCTCGGCATCGGCACGTTCGTGCTCACGCGCATGGACAGGGCGCGCGCGCAGGCGCCGCTGCCGGGAGGCGCGGCCGGAGTCGACGTGCTCCGCCGCAGCGTTGTTGAGGTGAGGCCGCTGGCGGACGTGCTCCTCACCGCGCAGCGTGCCGTCGTGACAGCGCGAGCGCGCTCCGGCACGATGCTGCCGCTCCCCTCGTCGGGCGCGCAGCGCGTGGAGACCGCACCCGATGGTGCGTCGGCGCGAGTCACGGTGGATGCAACGCGTGGCACCGCGGCCTCCGAGGCCGAACTGGCGGATCCGCGCTACCGGAACGCGTCGCCCGTCATCGACTGCGATGAGGCGTCTATCCGTTCGGCCGTGCAGCGTGCCGTTGCATCGGCTCCCGCCAACGACGCTGCGCGTGCCGAGGTGCTCCGCGCGCTCGTGCACCGTCACATCACGCGCAAGGACCTCGCGTCCGTCTTCGCCAGCGCCTCGAGCGTGATGCGCGACCGCAGCGGCGACTGCACCGAGCATGCAGTGCTGCTGGCCGCGATGCTGCGCGCGGCGGGAATCCCATCGCGGCTTGCGGCAGGCATGGTGTACGCGCGCGAGTTCGCGGGCGTGCGCGGCTGCTACGCGTGGCACATGTGGACTCAGGCGCTGGTCGATGGCGAGTGGCGTGACCTTGATGCGACGCTTGCGGATCGCCCCTTTCATGCGGGTCACATCCTCGTGATGACGGGTGCGCAGGACGGACCATCGATCGATCCGGTCTTCGCGGGAATGGTCACGGCCGTGGGCAATCTCTCTGTCTCCGTGGAGTCGGTGGACGGAAATCCGGTACCGCGGGGCACATCGCCGTGAGCGGCTTGGGCTCGTCGACGCAGACCGATGGATGCCCGCCGCTTGCGCCGCTCCCGGCGCGTGACCGCGATGGCCACAAGGGCACATTCGGCACCGTCGTCGTGGTCGGCGGGTGCGCGATGGGCCTCGGCACGCACCCACACGCTGGCGATGCGGGCGCCCGCGTCATGTTCGGAGGTCCTGTCCTCTGTGCACGTGCCGCCCTCCGCAGCGGATGCGGTCTCGTCGACCTTGCGCTCCCGGCGCCGCTGGTGCCTGGCGCGCTCGTGGCTCTTGAGAGCGCAACGGCGCATGCGCTGCCGGTGGACGCGTCGGGCGAACTTGATGCGTCCGGCTGCGCAGCCGTGCTCGATCCGGTGCTCTCGAGGGCTTCGGCGCTCGCGATCGGTCCAGGGCTCGGCGGCGGACATGCCGTTGCGCAGCTGGTCGTGCGCCTGCTCGCGCGCGAGGCGCTGCCGACCGTGGTTGACGCCGACGCGCTCAACGCGCTTGCCGCAACGCCGCGCTTTGACCTCGACTTCCGCGCACCTGCGATCCTCACCCCGCATCCTGGCGAGTACGGCAGGCTCGCGGCGGCTCTTGGACTCTCCGCACTTGCGGAAGGCGCAGCATCTGCGGAACTGCATCGGGCAGCGCAGGCACTTGCGCAGCGGGTTGGTGCCGTGGTCATACTCAAGGGTTCGCAAACCACCGTGAGCGACGGCATGCATGCCTGGAGCATCCGTGCAGGGTCTCCCGCACTGGCCACGGGTGGCTCGGGCGACGCGCTCGCTGGCATCTGCGCGTCACTTGTCGCGCAGTTCGGTCCGGCGTCTCGCGCCCGGTCGCTGTCCATGCTTGACTGCGCGAGGTGGGCGGTCATCGTGCACGGCATGGCGGCCCTGCGCTGGAGCGCCGCGCACGGACAGGCAGGCATGCTGGCGCAGGAGCTCTGCGACAGCGTGCCGGAAGCGCTCGAGGAAGCGCGTCAGCACGCGCTCCATGGCTAGACTGGTCCGCTTCATGGCCGATGCAGCGCACGTCAACGTCCGGGACCTGAGACCCAATACCTACATCGAGGGCGTCTACAGCCTCGTCAACCCGCAGGTGGGCGCGACGCGCAACGGCAAGAGCTACTTCAAGGGGCTCATCCGCGACGCGACCGGCGAGGCGGCCGTGCGGCAGTGGAACTTCGACGAGTCGCAGATGCCCGAGGCCACGGCGACGGGCTATGCCTACATCGCCGGGCGGGTCGAGCTCTACAACGGCATGATCCAGGTGATGCTGGACCGCCTCGATGCGGTGCAGGTCTCCGCCGACCAGCTCCGTGCGCTGCTGCCTGCATCGACGCGCGACATCCCGCAGATGTACGGCGAGGTCGCGTCCATGCTGCGCTCGCTGAAGCACCCCGCGATGCTTGCCCTGATGGAGTCCTATCTCGGCGACGAGCCGCTGATGGACCGGTTCCGTCACGCGCCCGCCGCGGTCAGCGTGCATCACGCGTGGCTCGGCGGCCTGCTGGAGCACACGCTGCAGCTGATGCTGATCGCGGAGCGCATCCTGCCGCTGTATCCCGGGCTCAACCGCGATGTCGTGCTGGCGGGCCTCTTTCTGCATGACCTTGGCAAGGTCTACGAGATGGACTGGGAGCGCGGCTTCTCCTACACCACCGATGGCCAGCTCATCGGGCACATCGTGCGTGGCGCGATCATGCTTCAGCTCAAGGCCGCGGTCGCGGCGCGCGAGAGCGGCCACCGCCTGCCGCCGGATGCGGTGAAGGTGCTGCAGCACATCGTCCTGTCGCACCACTCGCTGCCCGAGCACGGTGCAGCCAAGCCCCCGTCAACGCCTGAGGCGATCTTCGTGGCGATGCTCGACAACCTCGACGCCAAGACGATGATCGGTCTCGCTGCTGCTGCGCGCGACCGCATCGCGCCGGGCCATTCGGACTTCACCGACCGCGTCTGGTCCCTCGACACGCGGATCTACCGGCGCGACCCGCTGGCGCCGGACGACGCCACCGATGCGGAGACCGCATCCGCCACACGTGCGGACAGCCCGGCAAGCGCGTCCGCGTCGTGAAGCGCTGCGGGGTAGGTGCGGTCCGTGGCCGCGGCGACTGATGCGCGCGAGCCGCGACGCGCCCCGTCCTCGACAGCAAGTGCTTCAAGACGGTCGCGGTGCTGTGCACGCAGCAATTCGATGTGGGATCGCAGCGCGGCAAAGGCCTGCCGGCGGGCTGCTGACCTTCTGGGGAGCGCTGCCATGCTCGAAAGCGCCTGTTCCCGCACCGGGTCGCGTGAGGCCCCGTCGAGGCGGATCGGATCGACCCACGCCTCGCGCCAGGTCAGCCCATGCTGCACCTCCGCCGTGCGCAGCCCGAAGGACTCCGCCGTGAAGCGCAGGTCTGCGGTCGCCACCGAGAAGGGCGACAGCGTGCGGCCGAGCGCACTGCGCCACCAGGCATCTCCGGCACGTTCGTACGCATCGCCGCCGGTCCCGTGGACAAACTCGACGCCGAGCGCGCGCACGATGCCAGTGGCGAGGAACGCGCGCGGCAGCAGCACGCATGGGCCTGTTGACCCGTCGATCGCGCCATCGCGCAGCAGCGCGCGAAGCCGCTGGCCGGTGATGCGCAGTCGCATCCCGTGGCCATCGACCTCCCACAGCGGAACCTCGCTCGTGTCGCCGTCGATACGCAGCCGAGATGCGGCACGCGGAGCATGCGCGAGCGCGCCGTTGAACGCACGCGCACACGACTCGGGGTCGGCGGCGATGCGCGCGATGCAGTCCCGTCCGAGGGATGTGCGTAGCAGGCACGATGCCCGGATCATGTGCGACGGCGGCTCGAGCGCTCCCGCTGAATGAAGCGCCGCGAAGTTCGCGCTCGCGGTGCGCCATGCTGCGCCCACGGACGCGTCAGCTGCCGCGAGCGCCTTCGCTACTCGATCGAGCCGCGCCGCGACGTCGGGAGAGGCGGCAGGAGCAGGGCATGCGCGATCCGGCGGTCGGACCGGCGATGATGGAATGGCCGCTGCGGCGACGCCGGCTTCGGCGGGCAGGCCGAAGTGCGCCGTGACGCACCGTACGGCATGCGGGTCGCGCCGCGCCGGATAGGGCATCGCGCACGGGTCAACCGCATCGTGGTCGGCGACGAGGTAGAGCCAGCCATGGCCGCGCGTTCGCGAAAGCTCGGCAGCGCAGAGTGCCTTCGCGAGAATCCCGCCGTGCCAGAAGATCGGCTGGTGCCCTGTGGCAACCCCGTCCCAAGAGCCGATGCCAAGCTCGTCGCGGGTTGCGGCAAGAATCGGATCGGATGGGAGCGGGGCGGGTGACGACGGCGCGTGGCGCGAATCCCCTGCAGCGTGCGAGAGGCGAACGACCACCCGATCCGCGATCGAGACGCTCATGCAGCGCCGGTGGCGCTCTCCGCACCGCCCTCGTCGAAGAGCGCGTGGCCAGCATCGCCTGCCGCACGGAGCCGGCTCCTGCAGCGCTTGAGCTCACGCCGGAACGTGTCGCGGTAGGCGGCGAGGCGTACCGACGGATCGTCGAGTTCGCCTCCGAAGGAGCGGTTGGCATCGTGGTAGATGCGGGGCACCGCGATCTCCCCGATGCGCAGGCGATGCGCCGCAGCCTGGACCCAGAACTGCAGGGGGAAGTCGTATCCATCCACGCTCAGCGCAAGCTTGACGCATGCATGCGTGCGGTAGGCCTTGAAGCCGCAGAATGCGTCGGTCAGCGCGAGCCCGAGTGCGGCGTTGACCTCTTCGGTGATCGTTCGGTTGATGGCTCGGCGATCCGCCGGCGCGTCATCGCCACGAAGCTGCGCCGAGAGGTAGCGGCTGCCGGACACCACATCGAGCCGGTCCTGGCGCGCGGCCGCAAAGAAGGTCGGCAGGAACGATGGCTCATGCTGCTCGTCGCAGTCCATCGTCACCACCCACTCGTAGTCCTGCAGATGTGCCCAGTGGATGATGTCGCGCATCGACCGGCCGTATCCCATGTTCTCGGCGTGGCGCAGCACCTCGACGGGGTGGCGCGCGAGCAGCGCCGGGGTCGCGTCGGTGCTGCCGTCGTCCACCACAAGGATGTCCGCGGCGTAGCGACGCACCTCGGAGAGCACTCGGTCGATATGGCGTTCCTCGTTCCAGACGGGAATCGCCACCAGAATGGTCCTGCTGAGGGGCTTCATGGGCGAGTTCCGGGACCGCCAAGCCTAGGCGCACTGCGGACAGTGGCGCCGCGCGTGGTGCCGGTCGGGATACCGAACACATAGACAGTCTGCGACCAGCGCTCGGCGACGGGTCCCTCCCCGGGCACAATCCACAGTGCGGTGACGCGTTTCGCACGAGCCATCTTGAGATGCGCCTCGAATGTGTTTTCGACGACAAGCGCGTCAGCCTCGCCGGCAGGCGTGCGTATGCGGGACATGCCCAGGATCCGCGACGACCGGTGCCCGGTGCCCCTGTCGCGCTCGCCTCCATCGATCCACTCGACTCGCATCGGTGTCTCCGTCTCGAAGGCCACCCCCACGGACCTCGGTCCGTCGGGCGACACAAGGACCAGCGGCGGATCGAAGACGCTCACGGCCTTGTCGCCCGGCACGATCGTCCGGCGCAGGCGCACGAACGACTCGTCGATCACCGCCTCCGTGGTCGTGCCTAGCGGCTCGCGCCACTCGATGGCATCTCCACTGCGCATGACCGTGCCCACACGCGCGGCATCCTCAATCCGCATCCAGTCGTCATCCGTCACGACCCACTCGGACTTCCCATCTATCGGGTACAGGTCCCTCGGCACAAGCACCGCCTCCAGATCCTCTCTCATCTCTCCCATCGTGGCCACCGGCTGCGGCCGGGCCTGCTGCGTGCGCGGTGTCGCGCACGCAGTCAGCCCGGTCGCAGCTGCAGAGAGCGCGAAGAGACATGCGAGCGCTGCGACTGCGCGGTTCGCGTGTCCGCCCGTTCTCATCGGACCGGCAATCCCTTGGCGGCCCACGCCCGGCGAATCGACTCGAGATCGGTGGCCTCGGTGACGGTGCCGTCCGGCTCGGTGCGCCGCTTGCGCCAGCCCTGCGCATCATGCGAGAGGACCTCGGGATCCTCGTCGATGCCGGGCCGCGTGACCGCGAGCCACGAGCCGTCACCCACGCGCGTCCAGCTCTCCACGCGCTGCGGCATGCGTGATGTGCGTGCATCGAAGCAGTAGTACGAGACGTCGCCGCTTGGCGGCGCGCCATCGGCGAGGATCCGTCCAAGCACCAGCTGCTCCGCCTGCGACAGGTAGACGCCCTCTGGCACAGTCCACCGGCGCTCGTTCCGTGTGCGCTGGTCAGCGTCCGAATCGACCACGATCAGTTTTGGCTTGGGATTGCCGACATCCTGTGTCATTCGAAGGCCCATCTGCCCGTAGGTGCGCTCCGGCCCGCCACCTCTCTCTGTCACGCGCACCGTCCAGGCCTCGGACCCTCGGTCCCAAGACACCCAGAACCGCGCATCAGTGTCGGCCACGCGCTTGAGCGTCGCGTCGATCACGGTGCGGCCGCGCACGGTCACCAGCATCCCTGTCGGCTCACCCTTTGACGCGCGCTTCTCGTCGCGCTGAACGTCCGCAGATGAGGACGCGTCCTCGAGATTGCCTGGCGAGGCTTGCAGCTCGTAGTAGCCGACTTCGACCATCGCCCCCGAAGCGTCGGGACGGGTCGTGCGGTACAGGCGCCACGAGCCGTCGGCCGCGGTTCGCATGCGCGCGGGCGTGATCGCTGCGAGCATCCGCGCGCCTTCCTCGACACGCGCGTTTCGCGACGCCGCAATCTGGCGAAGATCCTCGAAGCCGATGGTGGCGAAGCAGGACTCGAGCAGCGGCTCCGCAGATGCGAAGTCGATGCCCGAGGTGATCACCGACGCGACGATGAAGTCGAACTCGCCGAGCTGAATGACGAGCCATCCCTGGATGGCCGTGACGCCGTTGCCAAGGTCAGTAGACGTGTACAGGATCTGCGCAGGCTGACCGCCGATCGTTCGCGGCGCGTTGCGCACCACAGTGAACGCTTGACCCTTTTCCTTGGCAGCCTCGAGGTACTGGTCGATCTGAAGTTCCGGCGTCGGCTTCGGCAGGCTCGACACAAGGGGCTGCAGCTGGAACCGAAACCGTGGCGGGTCCTGCCCGTCATCGATCCCGTACACGGGTAGGGCTCCGCCGGTGATCTTTGTGACGCGTGCTCCTCGAGGGACACGCAGCGTGACACCCAGACTCTCGAGACGGGTAGGGGTCGGTTCAAGCGCATCCGCGGCGGCTGGTACCGAAGTCTTTGCTGATCCTGAACTTGGAGGAGGGGGGGTCCCGGGCGTCGCTTTGGCTGGTGCGGAAGTTGTGGAAGACCGCCCATTCGGAGAAAACTTCGGTGTTTCTCTGGCAGTCGGAGATTGACCCCGCGGTTTCCCGGTCGATGTATTATTAGCACCTTGAGCCGAGGTCGCTCCGCCGGAGCCGCCTTGGATAGGTTGGGGATTGCTGGTTACGGAAGCCAGACACACCTCCATCCCCAGGGAAACCAGCATGCAGCAGGTCGCTAGAGGCGCCCCCATAGTTCTCGGACGCAAGAATCTTGCTCCACCGGAGCGCACCAACCGCCGAATCGACTCACAAGGGCTTACGGCCGGGGGGGATGCCAAGCTTACGGTTGGATCGGCACCGGTCGCCACACCTTGACGCGGTTGGGACCGGTCTGCCGGCATTCTGGGGTCGTCGGGGAACTTGATCACGCTCACAGGTTGCGAATCCTAACGGGGTCCCGGCCAACGAGAACCCTCAACCCTTGACAGGATCGGGCATTTCACTACTCTAGTCCGTTCTGCCCCGTACCCACCGGTCGCGTCCTGCAGCCGATGGAGTCCGGGGCACGTTCGTCGCTGGCGCGTGCCGCGCGAACGGGATGCATGCGCATCCGCACGGTGCTGGCGCAGGACACAGGCTCAAGCCACAAGGCTCAAGCGAGGACGCTCGTTCATGAACGGCAGGATCCGCATCCGCATGGAGGCCTACGACCACCAGGTGCTCGACGCGAGCGCCAAGGAGATCGTGGAGCAGGCGAAGATCAGCGGGGCCCGCGTGGCCGGTCCCGTTCCGCTGCCCACCCGGCGCGAGACCTACACCGTGAACCGCTCGCCCTTCATTGACAAGAAGAGCCGCGAGCAGTTCGAGATCCGCACCCACAAGCGCATCATCGACATCACCGAGCCCAACTCGAAGACCGTCGATGCGCTGAACCGCCTGGTCGTCCCCGCAGGCGTGTTCGTCAAGATCAAGGCCTGAACGAGAGCGAGAGAACACCGCCATGCCCGCTGCAATCATCGGCCGCAAGATCGGAATGACCCGCCACTACACGGCGGACGGGACGCACATCCCCGTCACCGTGATCGAGGCCGGTCCCTGTGCAGTGACGCAGGTGAAGAAGGTCGAGACCGACGGCTACAGCGCGGTGCAGCTCGCCTTCGGCGAGATCAAGCCCCGCCGCAGCACTATGCCGCAGATCGGCCATGACGCGAAGGCCGGCGTCTCGCCCCGCCACGTGCACCGCGAGATGCGCTGCGCCACTGACGACGAGGCCACGGGCTTCGAGCTCGGCTCCACGGTGGACGTCAAGTCCTTCGAGGGCGTGAAGTACGTGGATGTCGTCGGCACCAGCAAGGGCAAGGGCTTTGCGGGCCAGATGAAGCGCCACAACTTCAAGGGCATGTGCGCCTCGCACGGCACCGAGCGCAAGCACCGCACTGGCGGCTCCATCGGCAGCCACGGCACGGACCGCGGTCACGGCGCGAAGATCAAGAAGGGCAAGCGCATGGCGGGCCAGATGGGCAACGAGCGCGTCACTGTGCGCAGCCTCGACGTCATCTCGGTAGACCCCGAGCGCAACCTGCTGGTGGTCAAGGGCGCGGTGCCCGGCCCCAACAATGGATACCTGATGGTGCGAGCCGCGCGTCGGCTCTACAAGCGAAAGGCCAAGAAGCTCTCGTGAGAACGGCGCCGCCCCTGCTGGGGCGGCATCGGGTCGCGCAGGCCCATTGCGGAACCGCGCGACCGCCACAAGACCTACTCAACAGATCCGAGTCGAACCCTGCGCACCGCCTGAAGTGAGTGGCGATGCGAGGGGGAGGCGAGACAGGTGCCCGAAGGCACTTGAGCGGCAGACGCCGCTGGAGGACATGAACCCATGATCGAAGTACCCGTCTATTCCAAGGCAGGCAAGCAGGTCGGCACGATGACTGTCGACCCCGCAACTCTCGGTGGCCCCGAGGTGCGGTACTCGCTGCTCAAGCAGGCTTACGTCATCACCCACGGCAACCAGCGCCAGGGCTCGGCTCGCACCAAGAGCCGCGGCTCCGTCGAGGGCTCGACCCGCAAGCTCTACAAGCAGAAGGGCACGGGCAATGCGCGCGTCGGCGCGTCCCGCGTCCCCAACCGCAAGGGCGGCGGCGTGGCCTTCTCGAAGACCCGCACGCGCGAGGACTTCCGGACGCAGCTCACCAAGAAGATGCGCCGGCTCGCCAACCGCAACGCGCTGCTGGCGAAGCTCGTCGACAACGAGGTCAAGTGCATCGATGCGCTCGACTTCTCGGCGCCCAAGACCTCCGAGTTCGCCCAGATCATGGGTGCGCTCGGCATCGACCGCTCCTGCCTGGTCGTGACCGCAGGCAGCAACGAGAACGCCCGCCTCTCGGCGCGCAACATCGACGGCGTGGGCACCACTCGCGTCGAGCAGCTCAGCGCCTTCGACCTGCTCAACCACCGCTACGTGCTCGTCGACAAGGGCTCGCTGCAGTCCTTCATCGACGGCACCTGCTTCGCCGCCGGCGAGGAGGCCAACTGATGAACGCGACCACCGTCATCCGCACGCCTGTCGTGACCGAGAAGGCCACGCACGGCAACGAGGTCAACCGCTACTCATTCGAGGTGGACCGCCGCGCGACCAAGACTGACATCAAGCGCGCGATCGAGGAGCTCTACAAGGTGCGCGTCATCGGCGTGAACACGATGGTGCGCAAGGCGGCTGCCCGCCGCTACCGCTACGGGCTGGTCGCCGGCGCGATCACCAAGCGGGCCATCGTGCGCATTCACAAGGACGACAAGATCGAGCTGCTCTGAGCCAGAGGCAGCGAAAGGAACACCTATGCCGATCCGCGTCTACAAGAGGGTGACCAACGGCCGCCGCAACGCCTCGGTCAACCTGCATGCAGAGGTCACCAAGACCTCGCCCGAGAAGAGCCTGCTGCGCCCGCTCCACAAGACTGGCGGCCGCAACTCGCAGGGCAAGCTCACCGTGATCCAGCAGGGCGGCGGGCACAAGCGCCGCTACCGTCTCATCGACTGGACCCGCCGCAAGGACGACATGCCGGCGACGGTGGTGGGCATCGAGTACGACCCCAACCGCTCCTGCCACATCGCGCTCGTGAAGTACGAGGATGGCAGCGTGCGCTACATGCTCTCGCCCAAGGGCCTGCAGGTCGGCAGCACCGTCGTCAGCAGCGACTCGGCGATCGACCCGCGTCCGGGCAACTGCATGCCGATCCGGCACATCCCCACCGGTCTTGAGCTCCACAACGTCGAGCTCGAGCCGGGCAAGGGCGGCCAGATTGTGCGCTCCGCCGGCATGGCCGCGCGCCTGACCAACAAGGAAGGCCGCTGGGCGACCATCGTGCTTCCCTCGGGCGAGATCCGACAGGTGTCGCTCGACTGCCGCGCCACGATCGGTGCGGTGGGCAACGCGGACCATGCGCTCGTCAAGCTCGGCAAGGCTGGGCGCGCACGCTGGCTCGGCCGCCGTCCGCGCACCCGCGGCATGGCGATGAGCCACCACCAGCACCCGCACGGCGGCGGCGAGGGCCGCTCCAAGGGCGGACAGACGCCGTCGAACGCCAGCAACACCAAGGCCAAGGGCGGACGCACGCGCGGCCGCGGCAAGGCAAGCGACAAGCGAATCCTGCGCCGGCGCTTCAGCCGCCGCTACGGCCAGCTGGTCCTCTGAGCCTGAGCCACACGAGAACACGAGGAACACACGATGTCCAGATCACTCAAGAAGGGCCCCTTCGTCGACGAGAAGCTCTACCGCAAGGTGGAGAAGTCGCAGTCGTCCCCGCGGCGCACGCCGATCAAGACGTGGAAGCGCGCATGCACCGTGGTGCCGGAGTTCGTCGGCACGACGTTCCAGGTGCACAACGGACGCGGCTTCACCGAGGTCTTCGTCACCGAGGACATGGTCGGCCACAAGCTTGGCGAGTTCGCGCCCACGCGCTTGTTCAAGGGCCACACCAACAAGAAGGAAGGCATCGACGGCGGCACCAAGGCGCCCGCCTGATCCCGCCTGAACTGACACCGGAGAAGCCATGAGCTACACCGCAAGCCACAAGTTCTGCCGCATCGCGCCGCGCAAGGCCCGTCTCGTGATCGACATGATCCGGGGCAAGGACATCGCGACCGCGCTCGCGACGCTCGACTTCAGCCCGCGCCGCGGCGCCAGTTTCGTGCGCGCCGTCCTCAAGAGCGCCATCGCCAATGCCCAGGAGCGCGACGCCGACGTGGCGCGCCTCGAGATCGTGTCCACGTCCGTCGACGAGGGGCCCACGATCAAGCGGTTCCAGCCCAAGGACCGCGGCCGCTCTCACCCGATCATGAAGCGCACGAGCCACATCAGCGTGACCGTGGGCGAGCGAGACTGAACAGGAGCCACCCATGGGACAGAAGGTCCAGCCATTCGGATTCCGCGTCGGCGTCACTGAGGCTCACAAGAGCCGCTGGTTCGCGCCCAAGGCGCTCTTCGGCGAGCTGCTCGTCGAGGACTACCGCATCCGCGCCTACCTCGACAAGCGCCTCAACCGCACGCCTCCCTACGCGGCCGTCAGCGACATCCACATCGAGCGCACCCGCGAGGAGCTCACCGTGGTCATCAAGACTGCGCGCCCCGGCCAGGTGCTCGGCATCAAGGGCTCCGGCAAGGAGCAGCTCGTCAACGAGCTGCAGGGGCTGACGGGCCGCAAGGTCGTCATCAACGTCGTCGAGGTCCGCAACCCCGAGATCGACGCGCGCCTCATCGCCGAGACGATCGGCGAGCAGCTCAAGAAGCGCGCGAACTTCCGCCGCCTCGTGAAGCAGCGCTGCGAGAGCGCGATGCAGAACGGCGCCAAGGGCGTGCGCATCCTCATCTCCGGCCGCCTCGGCGGCGCCGAGATGAGCCGTGCGCTCGACACTCGCCTGGGCTCGATCCCGCTGTCCACGCTGCAGGCGAACGTCGACTACGCAGTGGCCCACTCCATCACCACCTACGGTGCCCTCGGCATCAAGGTGTGGGTGTTCAAGGGCGTCTACAAGGCGGGCGAGCAGGAGGAGTACGTCTCCTCCGCAGCAGGCGGGCGCGCCCGTGCGCGCGGCCGACGCTGACGCGCCGCATCACCCATCGCACCAAGACACGACACAGAGCACCTGACCTGAGGAACCGGCAATGAGCCTGATGCCCAAGCGAGTCAAGTACCGGAAGCAGCAGCGCGGCAAGATGAAGGGCAACGCCACGCGCGGCAACTACGTCGCCTTCGGCGACTACGGCCTGCAGTCGCTCGAGACCGTGTGGCTGAGCGGCCGCCAGATCGAGGCGGGCCGCATTGCGGCGCAGCACTTCCTGCGCCGCGCCGGCAAGCTGTACATCCGCGTGTTCCCCGACAAGCCCATCAGCAAGAAGCCGCTCGAGACCCGAATGGGTACCGGAAAGGCTGATGTGGACTTCTGGGCCGCGCGCGTGAAGCCCGGCACCATGCTCTTCGAGATCGCCGGCGTCGGCGAGGATGTCGCCAAGCAGGCGCTCGCCCGCATCGCCTACAAGATGCCCGTCCGGTGCCGCCTCGTGGGCCGCCGCGTGGCCGTCTGACCCGACGAAGGAAGGAACGCACCATGGACATGCGAGAGATCAAGAGGCTCAGTGACGAGGAGATCGCGATGGAGGCCACCCGCCTTCGCCGCAAGATCTTCGACCTCCGCACGCAGTCGGTCACCGACAAGGTGGTCGACTCGTCGCAGTACCCCAAGACCCGCAAGGACCTCGCCCGGCTGATGACGGAGGCCTCGAGCCGCCGCATCGCCAAGGCGCCATCAGCCAGGAGCAACGCGTGAGCCGCAAGCAACCAGTCGCCATCCCCGAGAAGAGCCCGCGCCGCACGGGCATCGTGCAGAGCGCCGCGTGCGACCGCACCCGCAAGGTCGTGATCGGCTACTCCGTCCGTCACCCGCGCTACGGCAAGTTCGTGCGCAGGCGAACCGTGCTTCACGTGCACGACGAGCGCAACGAGTCTCGCCTGGGCGACCGTGTCGAGGTGGCGGAGTGCCGTCCCATCTCGAAGACCAAGAGCTGGATCCTCGTCCGCATCGTCGAGCGCGCGCCCCAGCGGGCCGAGATCGTGTACGGCGAGCAGGTGAAGGCCGCGAACGACAACGACTGAGACTGACCGGAGCAACCGACCATGATCCAGAAGGAAAGCAGACTCGAGGTCGCCGACAACAGCGGCGCGCGCCAGGCGATGGTGATCGGCGTGCTCGGCGCGTCCACCGCGCGCGGGCGATTCCGCCGCCTCACCATGACCGTGGGCGACCGCGTGATGGTGGCCGTGAAGGCCGCCATCCCCAACGGCGACGTGAAGGCTGGCGACAAGGCGCTCGCGGTGATCGTGCGCGCCAAGTACCCCGTCCGCCGCTCGGACGGCAGCTACGTGCGCTTCGACTCGAACGCGTGCGTGCTGATCGACAAGGACGGCAACCCGCGCGGCACCCGCATCTTCGGCGCGGTGGCCCGCGAGCTGCGCGAGAAGAACTACATGAAGATCGTGTCCCTAGCACCGGAGGTCGTCTGACCATGCCACGCCACGTCCGCAAGGGAGATGTCGTGATCGTCACCGCTGGCAATGCCCGCGGCACCGTCGGCGAGGTCCTCGCCGTCGACACCAAGTCGCACCGCGTCACTGTGAAGGGCGTCAACGTCCGCACGAAGCGCCTGCGCAAGACGCAGGAGCGTCCGCAGGGCGGCACGGTCGAGGCCGAGACGTCGCTCCACATCTCCAACGTCAGCCCCGTCGTCGACGGCAAGCCCTCGCGAGTCCGGTTCGTCACCAAGGCGGACGGCTCGAAGGTGCGCGTCGCCGCACGCAACGGGCAGGAGCTCCACACGCTGCGCACCGCCGCCAGCAGGAAGGGCAATGACCGATGAGCCCCACCGCCGCAAACCCGACGCGCCTGAAGGCCGTCTTCGACACCGAGGTCGGTCCGAAGGCCCTCAAGGAGTTCGGCCTCTCGAACGTGCACCAGCTCCCGCGCATCGCGAAGGTCGTGATCAACGTGGGCGTGGGCAAGCAGCTCGAGAACCAGAAGCTCAAGCCCGAGTACCGCGACACCGTCATCTCGACGCTGTCCACGATCACCGGCCAGAAGCCCGTGATGGTGGCCGCGAAGAAGGCCGTGTCGAACTTCAAGGTCCGCGAGGGCGCCCCCAGCGCCTTCATGGTCACGCTGCGCCGCGAGCGCATGTGGAGCTTCCTTGACCGCCTCTTCAACCTGGCGATCCCCCGTATCAAGGACTTCCGCGGCGTGCCGGACAAGGCCTTCGACAAGGACGGCAACTACTCCTTCGGCCTCACCGAGCAGGCCGTGTGGCCCGAGATCAACATGGCCAACGTGACGTTCACGCACGGCATGAACATCAACATCGTCTTCGACGGGAGCGACCCGAAGAAGAGCCGCTACATCCTCGCCGAGCTGGGCATGCCCTTCGTGCGCCACGAGGGTGGCGCCAAGAAGGCCGGCTGACGCCAGCACCGCACACGGAGACACAGACCATGGCAAGCAAGCGCATGTTCAGCAAGATGAAGCGGACGCCGAAGTTCTCGACGCGTCACCGCAACCGGTGCGAGATCACGGGCAACGCCCGCGGCTACTACCGGAAGTTCCGCATCAACCGCATCCTCCTCCGCGAGCTCGCGCTGCAGGGCCTGATCCCCGGCATGCGCAAGGCGAGCTGGTGACACTCAGACCTCCTCCGCAAAGGAACAGACCATGTCCCTCCAGGACCTGACCGCAGACATGCTGACCCGGATCCGCAATGCGACCTCCACCCGTCGCAAGAGCGTGACCTGCCTCAACAACCGCCTCAACCGCGGGGTGCTCGATGTGCTCCGCGACGAGGGCTACATCACCGGCTACGAGACCGTCGAGGACGGCCGTCAGGGCTTGCTGCGCGTGCAGCTCAAGTACGGCCCGCGCGGCGAGAACCTCATCAACACCCTCGACCGCGTGTCGAAGACCGGCTGCCGCGTGTACCGCCGCGTGTCGGACCTGCCGCGCCCCCTGCAGGGCCTCGGCATCAGCGTGCTGTCCACCAGCCACGGCGTCATGAGCGACCGCAAGGCGCGCGAGCTCAAGGTCGGCGGCGAGGTCGTCTGCACGGTCAGCTGATCGAAGTCAGGAGCATCACCATGAGCCGCATCGGCAAGCAACCCATCCCCGTCCCGTCCGGCGTCAAGGTCGCGGTCAACGCAGCCTCGCGCACGGTCAACATCGAGGGCCCCAAGGGCAAGCTGCAGTTCGTGCACCGCCCCGAGGTCAAGGTGGCGTTCGACGAGGCGTCGAAGGCGATCGTCTGCACGCTGTCCAAGCCCGAGTACGCCACCGAGGGCAACGGTCGCGCCTACTGGGGCACCACCCGCTCGTGCCTGACCGGCATGGTGCAGGGCGTGACCAAGGGCTACGAGCGCAAGCTCGAGATCGTGGGCGTCGGCTGGGGCGCCAAGCTTCAGGGCAAGAAGCTTGTGCTCACTGTCGGCTACTGCGACCCGATCCCGCTGACCGTGCCGGACGGCGTGACGGTGACCGTGGACAACAACGTCAACGTCACCGTGACCGGCGTCGACAAGCAGAAGGTCGGCGCGTTCGCATCGCTGATCCGCTCGCAGCGCAAGCCTGAGCCGTACAACGGCAAGGGCGTCAAGTATTCGGACGAGGTCATCCAGCGCAAGCAGGGCAAGGCCTTCGGCGCCTGATCCTGATCGAGGACTCCACACATGGACAAGAGAAGCATCCGAGTCTCCCGCCGAGCCCGCCGCGTCAAGGGCATGCGCAAGAGGATCCGTGGCACCCCCGACCGGCCGCGCATGTGCGTGTTCCGCTCGCTCAGCCACATCTACGTGCAGGTCATCGACGACCTCGCCGGCAAGACGCTCGCGGCAGCGTCGTCGCGCGAGTCGGGCCTCGAGCTCGGGTCGACGCACGGCGGCAACGCGAAGGCTGCGCATGCGGTGGGCAAGGCGCTCGCCGAGCGCGCGCAGAAGGCAGGGGTCAGCGCGGTCGTGTTTGACCGGGCGGGCTACCGCTACCACGGTCGCGTGAAGAGCCTCGCAGAGGGCGCACGCGAGGGCGGCCTGAAGTTCTGACCTAACGGCGAAGGACACACCAGATATGGCAACAGATCTCCTCGAAGACTCCGGAACAGACTCGGTCACCGTTGGCGTGTACCGCACGAGCTCGACGGTGGCCGGTGGCCGCCGCTTCAGCTTCAGCGCGCTCGTCGTCGTCGGTGACCGCCGCGGCAAGGTCGGTCTCGGCTACGCCAAGAGCAACCAGGTGCCGACCAGCGTCGAGAAGGCCACCCGCGAGGGTCGCCGCAAGATGCGCGGCTTCCCGCTGCAGGGCCGCACGATCCCGCACACCGCAGAAGGCCGCTTCGGCGCATCCAAGGTGCGCCTGGTGCCGGCGTCGCCGGGAACCGGCGTCATCGCGGGCGCCGCGGTCCGCGCGGTGCTCGAGATGTTCGGCGTGCAGGACTGCCTGACCAAGTGCTACGGATCGTCCAACCCGAAGAACCTCGTGAAGGCCACCTTCGAGGCGCTCGCCTCGCTGCGCACGCGCGAGACCGTCGAGGCGCTCCGCGGCATCTCGCTCGGAACGACCTCCGTCGAGGACGCGATCCAGCGCGGAATGGCCGCGATGCCGCAGCAGAAGACCGGCGAGCGGGCGCAGGCCCCCGTCAACACCGTCGGCGACGATCGCCGTGGCGGCCGCGGTGGCCGTGGCGGACCGCGCGGTGGCGGCCGCCGCCGCGAGGAGTTCGGCGGCGCACCATCCGCTGCACCTGATGCCGCGGCTCCGGCGGCGCCCGACGCTCCCGCGACGTGATGCACGCACACCACTCGAGAGAACACTCCCATGATGATCCATGACATCACCGCCAAGACCGGCCGCCACAAGCTCCGCATGCGCGTGGGCCGCGGCGAAGGCTCGGGCAAGGGCGGCACCAGCGGCCGAGGCCACAAGGGCGCGAAGAGCCGTGCAGGCTGGACGAGCCGGCCCGGCTACCAGGGCGGTTCGACCCCACTGATGCGCCGCTTCCCCAAGCGCGGATTCTCCAACGCGGGCTTCCGCTCGGAGTACCACGTGGTGAACGTGGCTGACCTCGCCAAGCACTTCGAGGCCGGCGCGCACGTCGACATCGACGCTGTGGTGAAGGTTGGGCTCGTGCGCGACAGCAAGCGTCCGCTCAAGGTCCTCGGCAACGGCGACCTTGGCCACAAGCTCATCGTCACCGCTGCGCGCTTCTCCGAGAGCGCGCGCAAGAAGATCGAGGCAAAGGGCGGCAGCGCCAACGCCACCGTTCCTGCGGCATCCACGGATTCCGCAGCGGAGTGAACTGACAGGACCCGGCACCACGGACAGACCCGGACCGCACCGCACGAGACCACCCACGGATGATCAGCGCCTTCATCAACGTCTTCAGGATCCCTGAGCTGCGCAACCGCGTGCTGTTCACGTTGGGCATGCTGGCCATCTACCGCATCGGGTTCTGGATTCCCCTCGTGGGCGTCGACCAGACCGAGCTTGCGGCGGCGGCTGATCGTGCGGCGCAGAACCAGACGGGGTTCGGTCGGCTGCTTGAGTACGCGTCGATCTTCTCCGGCGGGTCGCTGCAGCAGAGCACGATCTTCGGCCTGGGCATCATGCCCTACATCACGGCGAGCATCATCTTCCAGCTCCTGACGGCGGTGGTGCCGAGCCTTCAGGACCTGAAGAAGGAGGGCATGTCCGGCCAGCAGAAGCTGCAGGAGTGGACGCGCTACGCGGCGGTGGGCCTGTGCATCCTTCAGGGTCTCATGTGGCTGCAGTTCATGCGCACGCAGAACCTGGTGCAGCCGGCCTTCCAGACCGGATCGGGTCTGATCTTCTACTACGTGGCCGGCATCGCGGCGCTCACCGCCGGAAGCCTCTTCCTGATGTGGCTCGGCGAGCAGATCGACAAGTACGGCATCGGCAACGGCGTGTCGATCATCCTCACGGCAGGCATCCTCTCCCGCATGCCCGACGCGATCTCGTGGGTGGTCGCGAACTTCAACCCCAGCATCCAGGGCACCGACAGCACCAAGCTCGGCGTGCTTGGGATCATGCTGCTCCTGGGCGGATTCGTGTTCGTGGTTGCCGGAGCGATTCTCATCACGATCGCGCAGCGCCGGATCCCGATCCAGCAGGCCAAGCACACGCGCGGCCGCAAGGTCTTCGGCGGGCAGCGCCACTACATGCCGCTGCGCCTGAACCACTCGGGCGTCATGCCGATCATCTTCGCGAGCTCGCTGATGATCTTCCCGGCGACGATCCTGGGCTGGCTCTCGACCCGTGCGATGGCCACGAACCCCGATGGCTGGTGGGCGTCGACCTGCAACTTCCTCGCGGTCAACTTCAACATGGGCGCATATCCGTACACGCTCGTTGAGGTGGCGCTCATCTACTTCTTCGCCTACTTCTGGGTGACGATCCAGCTCTCTCCCGAGGACATGGCCAAGCAGCTCCGGGAGCACGGCTCGTTCATCCCCGGACTGCGGCCCGGTCCGCGCACGGCGGAGTACCTCGAGACCGTGATCTCGCGCGTGACTTACGTGGGCGCGGGATTCCTTGCGGTGATCGCCATCGTGCCGACGCTCGTCGCCGACCAGATGGGCATCCCCTTCTTTGTCGCGCAGTTCCTCGGCGGCACGGGCCTCCTCATTGTGGTCAGCGTAAGCCTCGACATCGTGCAGCGCCTTGAGGCCAACCTGCTCATGCGCAACTATGCGGGCTTCCTCTCCGGCGATGGCGAGTCGGGTCCGCGCATCCGCTCCGGCCGCAGCCAGCCCAGGATCACCTCATGAACGCGTACCTCGGGACCATCTCGAGGACCGCGTGCGAGGCACCTGCCATGGGCCGTGCGGCGCTGACTGGCTCCCCGGCCACGATCAGGACCACGCCCGCCTTTGCCGGCGTCGACGCCTCGGGGCTTCCGCGGTGGCGAGAGCCAGGCTGCGGACCCGCCATCCGCACCGCGGACGAGATCGACATGATCCGCGCAGCGGGCGCGGTGGCGCGTGCTGCAGTCGATGCGGCGCTGCGCGCTGCAGTGCCTGGAGCCACAACGCAGAGCCTCGACGCGATTGTCGAGGGCGTGATTGCGGCCGCGCGCGCCGAAAGCGCGGCGCGCGGGTTCCGGCGGGCCGACGGCACGGCGTATCCGGCGGCCTCCGTGATCGCCGTGAATGACCGCCTGGTGCATGCGCTGCCGACGGCCGAGGCGCTGCGTGAGGGAGATGTCGTCACCGTGGATGTCGCCGTGCGCCTGCGCGGCTGGCATGCCGACTGCGCCGCGAGCGCGGTGGTGGGTCAGGGCACGGCGGACTGCCATGCGCTCGCCGATGCGGCGAGCGCAATGCTTCGCGCGGCGATGAGCGCGATCGCGCCGGGCGCGCGCTGGAGCGATGTCGCGGCCACGATGCAGGATGTCGCGCAGTCGCGCGGCGTGGGCATCGTCACCGACGTGGCGGGTCATGGCATCGGACGCGAGCTGCACGAGGCGCCTGAGGCGCCGTGTGCCCTCGTGCCGCAGCTCCGCGAGCGCAACGACTTCACGCTGCGGCCCGGCATGGTCATTGCCGTGGAGCCGACGATCGCTCTGCGCCCAGACGGCGACGGCGGATGCGTCGACGCGACGGGCTGCGCACGCCCTGTGGAGCTGGCCGCATCGCTCGACGGGTGGACGCTGCGCGTCGAGTCGGGGCTTCCCGGCTGCTATGCCGAAGAGACGATCGCCGTGACTCGCACCGGCTGCGAGATCCTGACCGAACGCACCCGAACGAGGATCCATGCCTAAGGAAGACAAGATCACCCTTGACGCCGAAGTGACCGAGGCGCTGCCCGACGCGATGTTCCGCGTCAAGCTCCAGAACAACCAGGAGATCCTGGCGTACGTGAGCGGCAAGATGCGCAAGTTCTTCATCAGGATCCTGCCCGGCGACAAGGTGACCGTCGAGATGAGCCCCTACGACATGACCAAGGGCCGCATCATCTTCCGGTACTGAGCATCACCCGAACGAACTTCCCGAGAACAGACACAGGAAAGACACCATGAAGGTCAGAAGCAGCATCCGCCGCCGCACCCTCGACTGCCAGATCGTTGTCCGCAAGGGCAAGCGGTTTGTCATCAACAAGAAGAACCCGCGCCTGAAGCAGCGTCAGGGCTGATCGGCACCAAGGAGACACACCATGCCACGTATCGCAGGCGTCGACATCCCCGAGAAGAAGAAGGTCCTCTTCTCCCTTCAGTACATCCACGGCATCGGGCCCAAGGTGGCCGCATCCATCCTCGCCAAGACCGGCATCGATGGCGACCGCCGCACGCACACGCTCACCCCTGACGAGCTGACCTCGATCTCGAAGGAGATCGACGAGCGCTACGTCGTCGAGGGTGCGCTGCGCCGCCAGGTGCAGCAGGACATCCAGCGGCTCAAGGACATCCACTGCTACCGCGGCGAGCGTCACCGCAAGGGCCTGCCCGCGCGCGGACAGCGCACGCGCACCAACGCACGCACCCGCAAGGGCCGCAAGAAGACCGTCGCCGGCAAGAAGGGCGTGAAGGGCTGATCCTGCGCCTTTCCTGAGGAGAACACACCATGTCCACGAAGAAGAAGGTCCGCAAGAACGTCATCAAGGGCATCGTGCACGTCAATGCGACGTTCAACAACACGATGGTCACGATCACCGACACCAATGGCGAGACGCTCGGCTGGGATTCCGCCGGCAGCGTCGGCTTCAAGGGCGCGCGCAAGAGCACGCCCTTCGCGGCCAGCCGCGCGAGCGAGCGCGTCGCCGGCAAGGTGAAGCGACTTGGCATGAAGGAGGTCGAGGTTCGCGTGAAGGGTCCAGGCCCTGGCCGCGAGTCCGCCGTCACCGCCCTTCAGGCCAACGGGCTGAAGGTCCTCTCGATCGAGGACCACACGCCCATCCCGTTCAACGGCTGCCGCGCGCCCAAGAAGCGCCGCGTCTGACCGACCGTCGCGTCCGGCTCCACCGAAGGGGCCGCGCCTCCGCCCCGGCAGGGCGGCGCGGATCCCGCTCGGAGCGGACGCTTCACCCGGCCCGTCCGGCCCGCCATCGCGCGAGCCGCCCGGTCCGTTCCCGTCCTGCCGGAAAGGAAGGTCTTGAGACATGCACGTTCGATGGCGCGGCCTTGAGCTGCCAGCAAAGGTCATTTCGGATACCCAGTCGCTCTCCGACACGTTCGGCCGCTTCATGGCCGAGCCCTTCGAGCGCGGCTTCGGCACGACGGTCGGCAACAGCCTCCGTCGCATCCTTCTCTCCAGCCTTGAGGGCGCTGCGGTCACTCGCATCCGCATCGATGGCGTCACCCACGAGTTCTCGACGATCCCCGGCGTCCACGAGGATGTCGTCGACATCGTCCTGAACATCAAGGGACTCATCGTCGACAGCGAGAGCGACGAGCCCAAGATCGTGCGCATCCGCGCGCAGGGTCCCGGCGACGTGACTGCCGCGTCGATCGAGAGCGACGCGTCCGTGCGCGTGCTCAACCCCGAGCGCCACATCTGCAAGCTCACCGACAAGGTGAAGTTCGAGATGGATCTCGTCATCGAGCGCGGCCGCGGCTACCGTCCCGCGAGCGAGGCGTACACGAACGGCCAGGAGCAGGTGATCGGCGACATCCCGGTCGACGCGATCTTCTCGCCGGTGCAGCGCGTGCGCTACCGCGTCGAGGACACGCGCGTCGGCCAGCGCACCAACTACGACAAGCTGATCATGGACATCTGGACCAACGGCACCATCAGCCCCGAGATGGCGCTGGTCGAGGCCGCCAAGATCCTGCGCAAGCACCTCAACCCCTTCGTGTCGTACGACTCGGCGGGCTCCGCAAACGCGCTCAGCGGCATCTCGCCCGAGCAGGACGCGGATGTCGACCTCGAGCGCAAGCTCGGGATGGGCGTCGAGGAGCTCGAGCTGTCCGTGCGCGCGAGCAACTGCCTCGAGAGCGCGCAGATCCGCACCGTTGCGCAGCTGGTGCAGAAGACCGAGGACGAGCTGCTCGGCCTCCGTGCCTTCGGCAAGACCTCGCTGCGCGAGGTTGTCCGCAAGCTTGATGAGCTGGGCCTCGCCCTGGGCATGCGTCTGCCCGAGGGCTTCACCCAGAGTTCGGGAGCCTGAACCATGCGTCACCGTATTGCCGGAAGACAGTTCTCCGTCGAGAGCGACCACCGTCGCGCCATGCTGCGAAATCTCGCGGCAGGCGTGATCGAGCACGGCCAGATCGTCACGACCTTGCCCAAGGCCAAGGCGGTCCAGCCCTACGTGGAGAAGCTCATCACGCTCGCACGCCGGCGCACGCTCGCGTCGCGGCGGCTCATCCAGTCGAGGATCAACGACCGCGCGGCCTTCGCGTGGGTCGCCGACCCGAATGTGAAGGAGTCGCGCAAGAAGAGCGAGTTCTGGGATCTCCCCGCCGAGAGCGCGATCGAGTTCAACCGCTACGGCGAGCTGAAGAAGGCGCCGCGCCTGGTGCACCACCTGATCACCACAGTGGCGCCGATGTTCGAGGGCCGCTCCGGCGGCTACACGCGCATCGTGAAGCTCGACCGTCGCCGCCTCGGCGACGCAACGAATCTCGTCGTGCTGCAGCTTGTCGGCAAGGAGTCGGGTTCGCAGGTGAGCGGTGGCCGCAGCGGCCGTCGCTCGCAGGCGGACAAGCGCACGGCCTTTGCGGCGAAGTCCCGCAAGGCTGGCGCGGCGGCTGCTGCGCCGGCGGCGAAGGCCGAGAGCGCGGGCGGCGAGTCCGCGGCCGAGCAGGGCTGATGACGGCGCGGGGCGATCCGCCCCGCACATTCAAGGGAGATTTCCACGCGGCCGCGCCCTCCAGCGCGGCCGTGTGCGTTTTGCTCGCGGTCAGCCGAACTGCCGGTTTGCACGCGCGCCCGCTCACCCGAACTGGCGCAGGAAGCGCAGGTCGTTCTCGAAGAGCCAGCGGATGTCGGGGATGCCGTAGCGGCGCATCGCGATGCGCTCGACGCCGAGCCCGAAGGCGAAGCCGGTCCAGCGCTCAGGGTCGATGCCGACCGCGGCAAACACGTTCGGGTCGACCATTCCGCATCCGCCGAGCTCCACCCACTGCCACTGCCCGCGCACCTGCATGCGGATGTCGATCTCGGCGCTCGGCTCGGTGAAGGGGAAGAAGCTCGGCCTCAGCCGCACCTCTGCCTCGGGCCCGAAGAACGCACGCGCAAACTGGAGCAGCGTCGTCTTGAGATCCGCCATCGAGAGGCCCTCATCGACGGCGAGACCCTCCATCTGATGGAACATCGAGTAGTGGGTCGCATCGTGCGTGTCAGGCCTGTACACGCGCCCGACGGCGATGATCCGCAGCGGGGGAGGCGTCGACTCCATCGTCCTGATCTGCACAGTCGAGGTCTGCGTACGCAGCAGCCGGCGCACGCCGCCATGCTCGGCCATCCAGAAGTTGTCGGTCGGCTCGCGCGCCGGGTGCGACTCTGGGATGTTGAGCGCGGTGAAGTTGTGCCACTCGTCCTCGACCTCGGGACCGTCAGCCACCGAGAATCCCATGCGTCCGAACACATCGACCATGCCATCGATGGTGCGCGTGAGCACATGCCGGCGTCCGAGACCGCAGGGGATGCCTGGCTCCGTCACGTCGACGGCGTCGGCTCGGGGCGCGCTGCGGGCTACCTCTGCCGCACGCGCCTCGAACGCCCGCTCGAGCGAGCCCTTGACCTCGTTGAGGCGCTTCCCGAGGGCGGGGCGCTCCTCGCGGGATGCCTCCTTGAGGCGCTGCATCCACGCCTTCAGGACCCCATTCGCGCCAAGGTTGGCGGACTTCCACCCATCCAGGGCCGCCGCCGTCGCGACCTTGGCAAGCGCATCAAGCGCCTCCCGCTCGAGGGTGTCCAGTTCCGCGATCACGGGGCGCGAGTGTAGGGATCGGGATGGGCGGTCAGGCCATCCACTCTGGGGACGCAAGAGAGCTGAAAAGGCCGGACGCCGGGAGGGGTCTCATCCTCACGGCGTCCGGCGCCCCCTGAATTGTCTCGGAATCTCCCCCGGAGAGATTCCGAACTAGACGCCCCGGAAACCTCAATCAGCCGACACGGGCTCGACACGGCACCGAGAGTGGCAGCACCCCTAGAGGGCTCAGCGGCGTTGCCGCAACCACAAAGCGACAGAGGACGCCTGCATTGGCTGAAAAATCAGAGATTTTGACAGATTTCATTTGGTAATCTTCCATAGCAAGTGGGGCCACCCTGCGTGAAACCCCTGCACAGACGCCGGATCCACCATGCCCCCAGACTCTGCCCACGATTTTCCCTCGACCCAGTACATGTGGATCCGGGACCATCTGGACGGCGGATCCGAGGCTCGGGATCGACTGCTTCACTGGACAATGACGGTGTACGCCAAGCCCCTGCAGACCTACGCGAAGGCCACGGGTCTGGCGCACTCAAGCAACCTTGAGTGCGACGAGCTCGTGAACGGGTTTCTCGCGACGGTCCTCGCGCGACCCGACTATCTCAAGGACTGGATTGGGAGCGGTCTTCGGCTTCGGCAATGGTTCCGGAATGGGCTTCACTTCCATGCCAAGACGATGCGTCGCAGCAACAACCGCGTCCACGCCTTCGACGAGCGCGAAGCCGAGTCCATCGCGGTCCCGGACGACGCTGACCGGCTGCTCGATCACGCGTGGGCTACGGCGATCGTCGAGCGCGTGTGCGATGAGGTGCGTGACGAGCTCCTGAAGGCAGGCAAGTCGGCGCACTGGGAGATCTTCTGGCAGCACCATATCGATGGCGTCCCCTACGCGCAGGTGGTCGCGCACCATGGCGGCACGCTGACGGAGGCGCAAGCGGCGTCGCGTGCCTTCGAGGTGGCCTCTAGGCTTCGCGAGCGCCTCAGCCTTATGCTCATCCGCGATGGCGCGCCAAGCGCAGAGGTTTCCCACGAGCTGCGCAACCTGATGGAGAGCATCCGCCCATGACAGACCAGCCCTCGGGAGGATTGCGGATTGGCCAGCGAGAAGTGACTCGGCTCCTTGCCGTCGTGCTTGGCGACGATGCTGCCCCAGTGGATCTCGTGGTGACCCGCCTGCATGAGGCCGACTCCGACGCATGGGTCGCGGAAGCGCTCGCGGCAAGGTCCGATGTGCTGAGTGCGCCTCATGCTGCACGGGGCGAGTTCGTGCGGTGGAAGGACGACGCCAAGGCCAACTTCACCCGCGCATCAGGTGATCCGGTGCTCCTGACATCAACGTTCCTCGACTACGCCACAGCCATCGCCGCCGCGCTCGACCGTGGGCATGGGGTGATCTCGTCGATTCCCGTGCCTGAGATTGCAGGGATGCTCGAGCGCCTCGGGCCGCTGCTCCCCACCGAGTGGCGCGACCTCTTCGCTCGAGCGCGCCAGCGCATCTAGGTCGTGTAGGCCGAGTTGAGCTCCACGTAGCGCGTCGTCAGGCCTGCCGACCAGAAGCTCTCGCGCCCGGGACCGTCGCCCACGCGGATGTCGAGCGTGACCGAATCGCCCGAGAACGCACGTGCGCGTTCGTCCGACGTGACTGTGGTCGGCGCGCCCTGCGCAAAGAGCGTGACACCACCGGCACGGACATCGATGGATGCGGGGTCGACCGGAACGCCGGCGCGCCCGAGCGCGGCAAGGATCCGTCCCCAGTTCGGGTCTCGCCCGGTCACGGCAGTCCGCACAAGCAGGCTCGTGGCGACCGTGCGCGCCAGTGCGAGCGCGTCGGAAGCGCTGCGCGCCCCCTCGACATGCACGGCAATGCCGGGGCCCGCGCCCTCGCCGTCGCACACGACCATCAGCGCGAGCTCGTGCGCGACGTTGGCCATCGCGTGGCCGATCGCCGCCAGATCGGTGTGCGATGGCACACCGGCGCATCCCGAGGACAGCGCGAAGACCGAGTCGTTGGTGGACGTGTCTCCGTCCACGGAGATGCGGTGGAAGGACCGATCGACGGCTGCGCGCAGCATGCCCTGCAGCGTCGGCGCATCGACACGCGCATCGAGCGTCAGCACGGCGATCATCGTGGCCATGTCCGGATGGATCATGCCCGCGCCCTTGGCGACGCCTGTGATGCGCGCAGTGAAGGAGGTGCCGTCGGCGCCTGCGCAGCGCACCTCGCGCGATGCCCACTTGGGCGCGGCGTCCGTCGTCATGATCGCGCGCGCGAACGGCTCGCACGTGTCCGCAACGAGCGCCCCCTCGAGCGCCGGCAGGGTGCCGACGATGCGATCGGCCTCAAGCTGCACGCCAATCACCCCTGTGCTGTTGACGAGCACCTGATCGAGAGGGCACTGCAGCAAGTCGGCCGCCGCCTGCACGGTGCGCCGGCACCGGGCAAGGCCCTCGTCGCCGGTCGCGGCGTTGGCGCATCCGGAGTTCACGAGCAGCGCGCGTGCCACCCCGCCCGTCGACGCCAGGTGCGTGCGCGACACCTGCACCGGCGCGGCGGCTACGAGGTTGCGGGTGAACATGGCCGCTGCGGTGGCCGGCCTGTCGCACACCAGCAGCGCGACATCAGGCGCGCCAGAGCGCTTTATGCCGCAGGCGAGGCCTGCGCCGCGGAAGCCAATGGGCCACGCCGGTGCAGTCACTGCACGCCTGCCGTTGCGCTGGTCTCGATGGTCATGGCAACCTCGTCGCATGCCTCGCGGCGTGGGCAGGCAGCGCAGTCCTTCAGCACCTTCTCGGGCAAGCTGTTCACGCTCACCGTGCGAAAGCCGCACTTGGCGAAGAAGTCCGGCACGCGCGTGAGCACGAAGACCTTTGGGATGCCGAGTTCCGCGGCGCGGTCGATGAGATGGCGCGTGAGGCTGCGCCCGATGCCACGGACGGTTGCGCCAGGTGCCACACCGAGCGAGCGGATCTCGGCGAGCTGCGGTGTGTAGATCCACAGCGACCCGCAGCCGACCACGTGCCCCTCGTGCACTGCCACCGCAAACTCGCTGATGCACTCGAGGATGTCCTCGCGGCTGCGCGGAAGGTGCTCGCCCTGGCCCGTCCAGTGCGCCACGATCGCGCAGATGGAGTCGAGGTCCTCCACACGCGCCTCGCGGATCGTCAGTTGCGTGTCCGATGCGCGCTGGCGCCGCGCGAGCCGCAGCCTGCCCCGCTCGATGCTCTCGGAGACGCGCGTGGGTGCGGTGCCTCCAGGCACGTCGCGCTTGGCGAGCGCGGAGTCCACGGTAAGCGCGACGAACACGTCGGAGCCGATGCGAGGGTTGACCTTCGCCATGCGCTCGACGCTGAGTCCCTCGAGCGGCGTGCTGTCGCCGATGGCCTCGCGCACGAGACGGCCCACGTCATGGTGGGCGTCTCGGAAGGGGACCCCCTTGGCGACAAGGTAGTCCGCGAGCTCGGTGGCGTTGGAGTACCCGCCGAGTGCAGCCTCGCGCGCGCGGTCGCGTCGCACCGTCATGCCGTCGAGCACGATGGCCAGCATGCGCAGGGACAGCGACAGGTGGTCCATCGCGTCAAAGAGCGGCTCCTTGTCCTCCTGAAGGTCCTTGTTGTAGGCCAGCGGCAGCCCCTTGAGCACCGTGAGCAGCGTCATGAGCGAGCCGACGATGCGGCCCGACTTGCCGCGGATCAGCTCGAGCGCATCCGGGTTCTTCTTCTGCGGCATGAGGCTCGACCCGCTCGTCACCGCATCGGAGAGCTCCACGAGCCCGGCCTCGCCAGTTGCGTAGAAGATGATGTCCTCGGCCAGCCGCGAGAGGTGCATCGCGCACAG
>JBIKNS010000224.1:0-3697 GCA_044358545.1 Phycisphaerales bacterium
CCGAGGGCGAAAGCGACAGCCCGACTCCCGATTTGCCTCATGCATGGAGGCTATCTCACAGTGCCCGCACGCACGACCCTGCGTCCCACGCCCTGTCGCAGGCCGACATGTCAGCTCGACATCGTCCAGCTTGCCAGCAGCGCCGAAAGGTCGGCGCCGTCCACGACTCCATCGGAGTTGATGTCTGCAGGGTGCCCTGCCACGCCCCATGCCGCAAGCAGCGTCGCAAGGTCAACTCCGTTGACGATGCCGTCTCCGTTGAGGTCAGCGGGCTGCGCTGTGCCGCCGTGGAACAGGCTAGATGCCCGCACAATCACGGTGCTCTGGCCGGGCCCTGACCATGCCATCTGCAACCCCGCGCTGGCGGTGGCCTCGAAGTACTCGATGCGCAGCCGGTGCTTGCCTGCTGCGAAGGCACGTGTGCCCCGCACCGTGACCATACCGTGCACGCCGTCGTTGTCGATCACGAGGTCGTCGCCGATCCAGAGCCTCGATCCATCGTCGCTCGTCAGGCCGAGCGTCCAGTATCCGCTTGTCGGCACATCGATCCATCCGGAGAAGACAGCGCCAACATCATCGGTGCGGCCGCTGCCGGCGAATGGTCCGCTCGTTGAAGGGAAGTACACCTCCGACACGATCTCCGACGCATAGGGCACCAGGCTGGTGAAGTCAGGGAGTGCGGTCGGTGATGCGAGAGCGAAGTAGCTGACTGAGAGGCCCGGCTGCGCCCCGGATGGGTTGTCTGCGCGCCGTGCGAGAGCAACGTCGATGAATGCCGTCGCACTCGATGTCGCCCCGCTGACAGGCTCGATGAGCGTGTAGGACAGTGACTGGGTACCTGCGGCTGCTCCGACGTGTTCGATGCGCAGCGTGTCGCGCACGCCCCCTGTGCCTTGCACGATTGCCACCGCGGCACCGCCGGACGTCACGGCGTCGCAGGCAAGGATCTCCAGCGTGTCCATGTTCGGGTCATAGTCGTTGGCAAGCACATCAATCGACACTCCACCGCCAACAAGGGCACGTACACGGTCGTTGTGCGCCAGAGGCGGCTGCGGCACGCGAGCATTCAGCGCCTGCTCGATGGCACGTCGCACATTGATGCGGCCCCAGCCGAAGCTCTCGCTGCTGGGTTCGGCATCCCACGGGTCGCAGCTGTGGAAGAGCACATGCTCCGCATGCGCAGCCGAGATACGCGGATTTGCCGAGCGGATCATCGCGAGTGTGCCGTTGGCAACGGGCGTAGCCATGCTCGTGCCGCTCGCGAAGCCGTAGCTGCCGTCACGGGTGGTGCTCAGGATGCTCACGCCGGGCGCGAAGACATCCACACCGAGACCGAAACTGGAGAACCCCGCACGATGGTCCGCCTGGTCGCTTGCGCCTACGACGATCACATGCTCGAAGTCCCACCCTGCGTGATCGGTGTCGGAATTGCCCGCGGCCCACAGCATTGACGCGCCGAGCGACCGAACGTACTGGCCGGTGGTCTCGATCGGCGCATAGCCGATGCCTGAGTAGCTCGTGCTGATCACCTTGGCGCCGTTCTCCGCTGCCCACTGGACTCCCTGCAGAAGGTCCTCGTAGGTGGCGCCGCCGCCGACCTGCTCGCTCACGCGGACAGGCATCACGCGCAGTTTCCAGCCAGGCCCGCTCACGCCAACCGCGTTGTTGCCGGCCGCGGCGGCGCATCCCGCGACGTGCGTGCCGTGACCGTTGATGTCGGTGACGTTGCCGCCAGCGGTCTCGGGCAAGTTTGTCACACAGTTGAACCCAGGCACACGGAACGGCAGGTCCTCGTGGACCGTGATTCCGGTATCCGTGACCGCCACGATGACGTCGGCCATGCCGTCCGCACGCCACAGGTCCCATGCGCCAGCCGACTCGATCATCGCGTGATGCCACTGCTGCGCGAACAGCGGGTCGTTGGGCACAATGGTGGGAAACACGCGCCAGTTGGGGCAGGCATACTGAAAGAGCCCCGTCGACATCAGCGCCTCCGCGACCGCGCGCTCGGCCGCACCGGGCTCGAGTGGCGGCCCACCCAGCGCAAGGACAAACTCATCCGTGCGCGCATTCCTCCGGTTGGGGAATGCGCCAAGCTCGAGCAACGCATCGCCGCGGTCGGCGGGCGCCAGGTCCTGCCGGGGCCTCACAATGAGCTCGCCCGTGAACTCGCGTTCACCGATCACTTCAGTAAATGAAGCATCTTGGCCGGGTACGGAATGCGGCCCTGCATGGACGCTCGCATCCATCCGGCTGACACAGGCCAGCAGAAGGGACGCCCCTGATAGGAACCGGGCACGATGCGCATGGGGATCGGACATGTTGACCTCGTTTCCTGTTGTCCAAAAGCGTTGATGGACCGGCCGGTCAGGCTCTCACCCGACCGGCCGGCCTCATCGCGAGTGATGCTCCGGACACTCAGCCACGCCGACGGCGCGTGGGCAGGATGCCAACCGCGCCGAGGAGCGCCAGTGCGCCAGGCGCGGGAAGTGCGCATCCGACAACCTTGTCGGACCAGCCACCCTGACCGCCGCGGAACCGAACCACCATTCCGTAGCTGTTCTGGCTCAGCGCGGTCTCCGCATCAAGCGCTGCCAGCGCCGATGCGCTGCCAGTCATGGTGAACGTGAACGTCCGCGACGAACCGGTGGCGATTCCTGCAGAGGGATTGCCACCTCCGAGGAAGCTGCCGTTCAGCCCTGCGCCTGCCGTAAAGGTGCCGTAGGGCGGCGCAGAGACAGGTGCCGCGATGTTCAGAAATGCGGCGCTAGAGCTCGACACGAATGAAAGGCCGCTGGCGGTTTCATTGGGCCTGAGCGCGATCGCCGTGATGTACCCGCCAAGCGACGGGTCGACATCATTGGTGAGCATGATTGACACTGTCGCACTGGTTCCGCCCGTGTACGAGTAGGTGAGCTCCGCGCGGAAGCTCCCGATGTCCTCCGTACTGCAGCACGGCTCGTAGTTCGCGGTGGAGAATCCGGCCGATGCCGGTGCGGCGCACATCGCGGTTGCCAGAAGCGCGCACGCGAGCGAACGCCAGAAGAATAGGGTCATTCGAATCATCAACGATCTCCCTTGCATGAGTTGAGAAGTGGGAAGGAAAGGCTCTTGCCAGCGACGGTGCCGGCGATTCCCACGCGCACAGAGCGCGATACGACCACGTCATTGACGCACTGCCGGCATCTTGCCCGTGTGCAGCATGCCTCCGACTGACCTGGCAAAGCTCGCCCCCCGCTTGCAGCTCGGCACAGGTTGGGTTTCAGCCGCGCATCCACAAACGCGAAGGCGGCCGGCCGGTCCGCAAGGGACCGGCCGGCACGCCGACATGACCGACTTGAGTGATTGCTCGCGACGTCCTGCTCAGCGACGTCGACGAATGCCCACGATTCCTGCGAGACCGAGCAGGGCGAAGGCACCCGGCGCCGGCACGGCGATCGCGTCGATGTACCGGTTGAACTGGAGCGTGCTCGCATCGCGGAACTGGCCAATCGAGGTGATCGCTCCCGTGACCGGATTGATGGAGATGAGCTGGTTGGATGTGATTCCCGACGACCCATCGCCGACCAACTCCACGCCAAACAGCGTGCTGCCGAGGAACTCAAGCGCTCCGATGCGCCCGTTCGCCGTACCGCCGCTGAATGACGTGGGACCGAAGAGCTGGCCGGTCGCCGTATTCACCTGCCAGAGGCTGCCT
>JBIKNS010000225.1:0-3671 GCA_044358545.1 Phycisphaerales bacterium
CGCGCTTGGATTCGCAGGCCCTGACGATGCCGTGATCGCCGCAGCGCACCGCGAAGCGCCCCACCTCCTCGCGCGCGCATCAAGCGCCAGCGCGATGTGGACCGCGAATGCGGCCACCGTCATCCCGTCATCCGATGCTGCCGACGGAACGCTGCACCTGGTCGTGGCGAACCTTCGCTCGATGCCGCACCGGGCGATCGAGCCTCCAACGACCGCACGGATCCTCCGCGCTGCGTTCCCCGATCGGTCCCGCGCCTCCGTGCATGACGCCATCGACGCTGGCGGCGATGAGGGCGCCGCCAACCACATCCGGCTCACTGGCTCGCCCGATGCGGGTGCGGATGCCGCCGGTGTGCATGTGTTCGTGTACGGCACGGGCGACGGCACGCAGCCGCCCCGAAAGCACCCAGCGCGGCAGGACCTTGCAGCGAGCAAGGCTGTGGCGGCGTGCGCAGGCCTGCCCGCAGCACGATCCGTGTTCCTGAGGCAGAACCCAGATGCCATCGACGCCGGTTGCTTCCACAACGACGTGTGCAGCGTCGGCAACGGCAACGTGCTGCTGATGCACGAGCGATCGTTCGCGGATGGCGACCGCGCGCTCGAGCGCATCTGCGATGCGACAGGCGGGAGCGCAGTGCCCGTCGTGATCCATGACGCCGATCTCCCGATCGCAGAGGCTGTGTCCTCCTACCTCTTCAACTCGCAGCTCATCACTCGCCCCGACGGCGGGATGACGATCGTTGCGCCGGCCGAGTGTGGCGAGATCGCCAGTGCACGGCGTGCGCTCGACCGGATCACCGACGGCACCACGCCCGTCGACAGCATCCTGCTGATGGACGTGCGCGAGTCGATGCGCAACGGCGGCGGCCCCGCATGCTTGCGGCTTCGCGTGCCGCTCTCGCGCAACGAGGTCGACATCCTGCATCCTGGCTTCCTCTGGACCCCGGAACGCGATACGTGGCTGCGCGCATGGGTCGAGCGCTGGTACCCCGAGTCACTGTCGCCAGACGACCTGGCCGATCCTGCGCTTCTGCGCTCAACGCGCGATGCGCTCGATTCGCTCTCGTCATGGATCGGCGCGGGTCCCCTGTACGAGTTCCAGCTTGTCCGCAACGGCTAGCCTGCTGCACCGATGGCGCACCTCCCGCAGATCCGACTGCTTGTGCTCGATGTCGACGGCACGCTCACCGATGGTTCGATCATGCTCGGTCCCGACGGCAAGGAATGGAAGCGCTTCTGCGTCCGCGACGGCCTAGGCATCGTGATGTGGAAGCGCGCTGGCGGTGCAGTGGCCATCATCACGGGACGCCACTCGGAGGCGCTCACGCACCGGGCGCGCGAGCTCGGCATCGACCACGTGCACCAGAGCGCAAGCGACAAGGTGCGTGCGCTGGATGCCGTGCTTGCGTCGACAGGCTGCGCGCCCCACGAGACGGTGGCCATCGGCGACGACATCCCTGACCTCGCGCTCTTCCGGGCCGTCGCCTTCGGGATGGCGCCCGCCGATGCGGCGCCCGAGGTGCGCGCCGCCGCGCGCCACGTCATGCGATCCGCGGGCGGGAACGGCGCCGTGCGCGAGGCGATCGAGCTCCTGCTGCGCGGCGACGGTCGCTGGGACTCGCTCGTCGCCGCGCACTAGCGCTGTACGGCACGCCGCAGCGTGCAACACCGCGTGCCGCACGGCACGCCACGCAACGCCACAGCACGCCTACACGCGCGCCGCCTACCGCTCCCACTCTGGCGGGCGCCAGTGTGACACGCGGCCATCAGCGTCGAAGTACACGACCCACACGTTCCCCGGCGCATCCTGGTCCGCGAACGTGGCGCTCGTGGCCAGGCTGCTGAGGTTGTCGCCGAACTGCCATCGCTCCTCGCGCGCCGGCCCCTCCTTGCTTGCGGGCAATGCTGCGTAGCGCGAGCTCGGCTCGCCGAGCAACGCGACCACCTGCGACTTGTCCATCCCCTTGCGCAGCCCCGCAAACTGCGTCCGCGCAGGCCCGCATGCGGCAACGACCACAGCAGTGGCGACGAGCGCCGCGCGATACGCGGTGCGAACGAGGTCCATGTGTCCCACGCAGGCAAAGTATCGCCGCCCAATAGCGACGCATAGGATCGCTCCCATGAGTCCCGCGACAGCCACTCGCACCACTCCGTCCACGACCCACACAGCTTCGACCCCTGCGGTCGACGCGGATGCGACGATTGGCGCGCTCATCGCCATTCACGGCGAGCCGCACCGCACGAGGATCGAGCGCGGCGTCCGGCAGTGCGCGCGCCGGTGGACTGCCGCTGACGGCGACCAGCGGACCTTCGAGTCCTTCTGCAGCACAAGCTTCGTCGCGGATCCCGCCAAGCTCCCCGCGCTGCTTGACCGACTCGAGACTGCCGTGGAGAAGATCGGCGGTCACCTCTACGAGATGCGGCGCAGCCTCCGCCGCTGGAGCGACCTCGCCGGCGAGGAGTTCCCCGGCGTGGACGACATGCTCGCCACCTTCGACCCAGCCCCCGACCTCTCCGAGCAGCTCTACCGCCAGCGGCTCGCGTTCGTGGCGCTCCTGAATCTCGACCGCGCTGACCTGCCCGCCATGCTCGCGCACGGGAGCAGCTGGAGCACCGACGAGTGGGCGGCAGTCCGCATCGCACAGCAGTTTGGCGCGCGCATCCCGTCCGCCCTCAACGACCGCGCGCGCGAGGTGTCGCACCGGTGCTCGCGCTGGGTCAGCGGCTTCCATGTCCCCGTCGGACGTCTCATCGACGCATCGGGCAGTCGCTGGTACGACGCAGAGCGCGCACTGCTCACGCACTGGCTCGTGCGCGAGGAGATCAAGGCGCAGGGCACGATGGCGGATGGCCTTTCGCGCCAGCGAGCCCTCGCGCATGTGCTCGCGCGCGCGATCGATGGCTCCATCCCGACTGACGTGATGGAGCGGCGGTCCACCTCCGACTGGGATGCCGCGCGAAACACGCTCGGAGGCGCACCAGTCAAGGGCGACGGCTCGCGCCACGGCGAGGATGTGATGGGGCCCGTCCGCTACGAGCGCTGGCTCGAGCAGTTCCGCCTCGCGCAGGAGTTCGATGCGCACCACCCCGAGCATCCCACCGCGATCGCGCGCAAGTTCGAGCTCGCGCGCGAGATGCCCGAGTCGGACATCGAGCGGCTGCTCACCGACCTTCTCGACCATCCCGCGCGCCACGCGCTCAGCGCATGGCTCTCGAAAAGGCTTGGCCGCCCGCTCGAGGCGTTCGACATCTACTTCGAGGATGTGGGCGATGCCACCGATGCCGATGCGCTCAACGCGGCAGTGCGCGCCAGGTTCCCCGACGAGGGCGCGTTCGAGCGTGCGCTGCCCGACGTCCTGCGCGGCCTGGGCTTCTCCGCCAAGGATGCCGACGACCTTGGCTCGCGCATCCGAGTCGAGATTGCGCGAGGATCAGGCCACGCGATGCGGCCCGCGCTGCCGCAGTTCGACGCGTGGCTGCGCACAAGCAGGCTGGCAGGCGAGCTCGGATGGGATGGCTTTGACACCGCAATGCACGAGCTCGGTCACAACCTGGAGCAACTCTGCTCCACGCTGCGGGTCGCGCGCCCGGCCCTTCGCAACGTGCCGAACACCGCGTGCACCGAGGCCTTTGCATTCCTCTACCAGTCGCTCGGGCGGCGCGTGCTTGGC
>JBIKNS010000226.1:0-3636 GCA_044358545.1 Phycisphaerales bacterium
AGTCGACGGCCTGGACCTCGCTGCAGTGCTCGCTGGCTGGGGTCCGTGCAACTGATTACGACTGTCTGTGATTCCTGATGGCAGGGAGCGCCTGGCGGCGAGCCGTGATTCCGCCAGGCGCTCCTTGACTTTTTGCGGCACCCCGCCCACGATCGGAACCTCGATGCGGCCTCGCCCTCTCCTCACGCGCGACTCCACGCAGCTCCCGGTGACCGTGCTTCTCGCGTCCTGGTTGCTTGCAGGCGGATGCTCGGACTCCGGGTCCGCAGGCGGCGGCCGTTCGGACGTCGCGCCAACTCCTCCGGCGGCGACTCGGCAGGCCGCGGCGGGCAGCGAGGCCGGAGAGGTCGAGGCCACCGATGGCGACACCCCGTCGCTCGCGCTGTGGCGGGCCGAGTTGCTCGGCGACGCGTTTGCCATCGCGAGCAGCATTCCCGAGGAGCCGCACCTGCGCGACAAGGCCAAGGCACAGGAGTGGTGCGCGGCGGCCGCGCTCGCACTTGATCAGGTCGACCTTGCTCGCCAGTACGCAGAGGCGATGAAGACGTGGAGGCAGGCCACGATGCTCGCCGACATCGGCGGCTGGTACGCGGCGCGCGGCGATGCCGCCACCATGGAGCAGCTTGCAGAGCGGGCGCTGTCGCTTGCGCCGCTCGCGCGGGACTGGCAACAGGAGCGCATACGGGTGCACGCGGCGCGTGCCTACGCGAAGGCCGGGCGCGACAAGAGGGCGCAGGCGCTCTCCTCAGGAGTGGGCGAGGCGGAACAGGGAAAGGTCGAGGCGGTGGTCGCCGCACGCCCAAATGCCGAATCGGCCAAACCTTCATCAGACGCAGATGCGCCGTCCTTCGACGCGCAGATGGACCAGATCGATCAGTGGATCATGACCCTGAACTTCGACCTGACGCGAAACGCTGCGGACGTGTGCATCGCGCTCTATGCAGGATGCCAAGGGGACCCCGACCGCTGCGCCCGCGTCGAGCGGTCTGTCGCAGCCGCGAACAAGACCTTGCCGCCGGACATCCGCATCGCGAACCTGCTTGGTCTCGCACGCGTCGCTGCCGCCGACGGACGCCTCGACCGTGCGGCGCCGCTCCTCGTCGCCGCGGAGACGGTCCTCAACTCGGGCACGTGGATGCCGGAGGACGAGATCATTCAGGTGGCTGCGATCGCCCTCGGCAAGCATGTCCTTGGGAGGACCGATGACGCGCGTGCCGACCTGAAGCAGGCCTTCGCCCTATTCGTCGAGAAGCGGGACTCGATCATCGACATCTACCGCGCGGCGCCCCTGCGTGCAGTCGCGGTCACTCAGGCGAAGATCGGCGATCGGCAGCCTGCCCGCGAGACCTTCCTGCGCGCCCTCGAGGAGGGCGCCACGAACCCAAATGCACGGCCCCGCGCTGAGGATCTGACCGAGACCTGCGTGGCCATGGTGCTCAATGACGTCGACCCAGGCGATGCGGGCCGTGCGCGCATCGCGGAGATCCGGAAGGGTCTCGTGGATCCGTGGTGACGCCCCGCGGCGCCTTCACGATTCCTTGACCATTCGCTCACACGCACAACACCGATTGTGAACTCAGGTTCACAGTCGCAGACCTACTTTCCGTCCCTCGCATTGAGGGTTCGCTGTCACGCGCGCCCGCTCCCCGCATCAGCCTCCCGTGTTGTGCACATGATCACGCCGTCACATGTCTGGACTGCGTCGGGAGTCGCGCTCGTAGCGACCATGGGCGCGTTCGCGCAGGATGCGGGAACGCTTCGTGGCGCAATCTCGGACGCCGACTTCGGCGATCCGCTCGCCAAGGCTTCGATCACGGTGGTCGAGACCGGCGCAAAGGTCCAGACGAACGACCAGGGCAACTTCTCGGTCAGCCTGCCTCCCGGCCGCTACACGGTGATCGTGGCCAAGGAGGGCTACGTCCGCCAGGTCAAGGCGAATGTGACGGTGACCGCAGGCCAGCTCTCCGATCTCGACCTCAAGCTCGTCGCCGAGTATGAGGACATGGACGAGTTCATCGTCCAGGAGATCGAGCTCGGCACCGCGGAGCAGACGCTCATCGAACTGAAGTTTGAGACTCCTCAGCTCCTGGATGCAGTGAGCGCGGAGATCATCTCGCGCGCCGGAGCGAGCGACGCCGCGCAGGCGCTGCTCCTCGTGCCCGGAGCCTCCGTGCAGGAGGGGCGCTACGCAGTGATCCGCGGGCTTCCCGACCGCTACGTCGCCACACTGCTCAATGGCGTCCGCCTGCCGACCTCAGCAGCCGAGCGCCGTGCAGTCCAGCTCGACCAGTTCCCCACCGCCATTCTCGACACGGTGCAGGTGAGCAAGTCGTTCACCCCAGACCAGCAGGGCGACTCCTCGGGTGGTGCGATCAACATCGACCTCAAGGACATCCCCGAGGAAACGTCATTCCAGATCCGCGGCCAGGTGGGCGCGAACTCCCAGGTGGTCGCCGCGGGCAGCGACTTCCTGTCCTACCGGAACGGCAACATCAACTATTGGGGCAACAACCAGGGCACGGAGATCCCCACTGGTCTCATCGGCCAGTCGTGGACGGAGTACCCCGTCGGCACGATCACCAAGGATTCGCCGTACCTCGACTACAAGTGGTCCGCATCGGGCGGAGGCAAATGGGAGGTCGCCGACGGCGTGAAGGTCGGAGGATTCGGCAGCTTCTTCTACGAGAACGACTACTCGTACTTCAACAATGGTGTCGCGGACCAGTGGTGGATCACCCCGTCAGAGGGCCTGATTCCGCAGTACGGACAGGGAACGCCAAGCGCACTGCAGTTCCAGACGAATCTGCTCGATGTCACCGAAGGTGCCCAGAGCGTGCAGTGGGGCACGCTGCTCTCGGGCGGAGTCGAGTCTGACCGGCACAAGATCGGCGGCACATTCCTGTACTCCCGCATCGCGGTCAACCAGGCGACTCTCGCCACAAACACCCGCGGCAAGGAGTTCTTCTGCGGTCCGGACTTCGACTGGTCTGCGTATGGCTTCCCCTTCTCGCCGCTGCCGCCCTACAACCCCAACGACCCCAGCAGCGTCGCGAACACCGACCTGCTGCTCGCCTCACCGTATCAGCGGCTTGAGACGCTGCAGTACACCGAGACGTCGACGCAGTCCGTCATCCTCAATGGCAGCCACAAGCTTGGCGACGAGGACGGCGAGTTCCTCAAGATCCCCGAGCTTGACTGGACGCTCTCGCAGAGCAGCGCGACCTACAGCCAGCCGGACAAGACCCAGTTCGCGTCCGCGTGGCTGCCGCCTTCTGACTTCATCGACCCCACCCTTCCGGGCATCTGGATCCCCTTCCAGCCCGCGGAGAACATCAACCTCGGTTGGGCACAGCACATCTGGCAGGACATCGAGGAAAAGAGCTCGCAGCTGGCGCTCAACCTGAAGTTGCCGTTCGCGGTCGAGGAGGACCGCGAGGGCTTCGTCAAGACAGGATTCTTCGGCGACTGGGTCAACCGCACCTTCACCCAGGACACCTTCACCAACCGGTTCACGCCAGGGTCGCCCACCGACTACATCGGGGGATGGGACGACCCGTGGAGCGCCGTGTTCCCTTCGGAGAACCACCCGATCTTCGAGTCGACTCAGGACGTCGACTACAACGGCGACCAGCGCAT
>JBIKNS010000227.1:0-3634 GCA_044358545.1 Phycisphaerales bacterium
GCGGAACGTCCATGAGCGGTGACGCAGATCGCCGTACGGGCGCGCATCGAGGTAGCCGTTGAGCGGACCCTCGTGGCGATCGAGTTCGGTGTCCTTCGCGTGGCAGTGGAAGAGCAGCCCGCGCTCGCCGAGCTCGCGTGCCGCAAGCACCGGATCGATCCCCTGCCAGAAGAGGTGCGAAGGATCGAGGTTCGCGCCTAGAAGCGGCTTGCCGCGCAGGCCGCTCGCCTTCATCGCGCGCTCGCTCAACCGGATGATCGTGTCGGTGTTGTAGACGCAGAACCCCGGATGGGCCTCCCATGCGGTGCGCACGCCGTGCTTGGCGCACAGCTTCGCCTGCGCCGCCCAGTAGGGCACGAGCACCTTGTCCCACTGGTAGGCGAGGATCTCGCCGAACTCGCTCGGCCACGGGCACGTGACCCAGTTGGGCATCGTGTCGCGCGGCGATCCGCCGGGGCAACCCGAGAAGGTGATCACGACCTCCGTGCCAAGCTTGCGTGCGAGCTTCACTGCGGTCTCGTACTCCGCGTGGTAGGCGCGCGCGATGCGCCGGTTGGGGTGCACGGGGTTGCCGTGCACGGCGACTGCGCTGAGCTCAAGGTTGTGGTCGCGCAGCAGCCCGCGGATGCGGTCCTGCTCGCGCGCGCTCGCGAGCACGTCTGCGGGCTCGAAGTAGTGCTTGCCGGGGTAGGCCCCCACTGGAAGCTCAATTGCGTCAAGGCCGTGGTCCGCGCACAGCGCCACCACCGCCTCAAGGGGTTTCCCGGCAAAGAGGGACGCCATCACGCCAAGCTTCATGCGGATATCTCCTGCGGGCGGAAGGTAGCGGGTTGCGCCGGGAGCCGTATGCAGGAAGAATGCACGCGTGCACGTCCTCATCGCCATCGCGCTCTTCGTGGATCCGCCACCCGCGGACGTGCCGCCCGCAGCGCCTCCTGCAGCTTCGCCCGCACCTGCGCCCGCACCGCCGCCCGCGCCGGCAGCTGCACCCTCGCCCGCAGCGTCACCGCCACCATCAGATCCCGCTCCCGCCACCCCGGCTCCCACCACTCCAGCGCCGACAGCCGCACCGCCGGCGAACCCTGCACCTGCGAACGCCGCACCGGTGCAGCTCCGCCGCGTGCACATCGTCATCGACCGGCGGACCGAGCGCGGCGGATTTGTCGCCTATGAGGACGAGGAGCGCATCGTCATCGTCCGCGACGGCCAGACGCTGGACCTTCGCAAGGACGAGATCCTCGACGTCATCCCGCTGATCGACGTGCCCGAGCCGCTACCTGCGGTGATCCAGCAGCGCGATGGCGGGCTCTTCAAGGCAACGCTCGTCGAGGATGGCTTCGATGCCGTGACCTACAAGGTCGGGTCGGTGAAGGCGTCGCTGCCGCGCTCGACGGTCTACCGCGTGCTGCTGGACATCCCCTTCGAAGAGAAGTACCGGCGCATGAAGGATTCCGCGGGCACGACCGACGCAGCCAAGCGGCTCGCACTCTGCGACTGGCTCTACCGCGAGCGCCGCTACGAACTCGCGCGCGACGAGCTCAAGCCTCTTGTCGACGAGACTGCGCTACCGGAGGCTGTGGCGCTTCTGCGCGTCGTGGAGGCACAGCTCGCCATCCAGCGCAAGGGCACTGCAGAGGGCGACCGCACCATCAGCCGCTCCGATCCGGTGCCCGACGAGTCGGAGCCGCTGCCGGCGCGCGCAACACGCTCGCTCACGCCCGAAGAGGTGAACATCATCCGGGTCTACGAGATCGACTTCGACCGCCCGCCACGCGTGCAGGTCGACCGTGAAGTTGCGCTCAAGCTCTTCGACGAGTACTCGGCAAACCCCCTGATCCCCCACTCGCCCACGGCCAGGGACCAGCTCGCCAGCGGCGATCCCCTGAATGTCGTGCGGCTCATCTTCAGCTTGAAGGCGCGCGACTACTACCCGCGGATCAAGGTGCTGAGCGAGCCGAGCGCGCTGCAGCTCTTCCGGCGGAACGTGCACGACGGATGGCTGATCCCCAACTGCGCGACCAGCCGCTGCCACGGGGGCCCCGATGGCGGGCGGCTATTCCTCATGACCAAGCAGGCGTCCACCGCCGGCGTGCGGTACGCGAACATGCTGAACCTGCTGCGCGGATCTCCCAAGGGACTCCCCTTCATCAACTTCGAGTCTCCGATGGAGTCAGGCATCATCCAGGCGGGACTGCCCCGCGACGAGGCGCTCCAGCCGCATCCCGAGGTGCCCGGATGGAAGCCGGTCTTCGGACGTGCCATCGTGCCGCAGCGCCTCGCCGACACGCTGACGTGGATCAGGTCGATGTACCAGCCTCGGCCCGACTATCCGGTGGACTACACGCCTCCGCGCATGGAGGTTCCCCTGCCGGGATCGCCCGAGGACGCCAACGAGCCCACACGCTGAACCGTGGCGCCGTGCGGGGTAGCATCGCTCGCCCATGTCTGCTGCAATCCGTGTGCGTTCACTTTTCGCGGCTGCCGCGATCGCCCCGATCCTTGCCGTTGGCGCATGTACAGGCGAGGACCCGGCCGTGGCCGAGCGCGCATCAGCGCAGCGCCGCATCGATGACGCCGCATCGAAGCTCGCGTCGATCGCGGCCCAGACATCCGGTGACCTGAAGGCCACCGCCGACCAGCTGCGCTCGCTCGCCAACCAGATGCAGAGCGTGCCGGGCGCGTCGTCTGGCCAGCAGGCTGCGGCCGCGGGTGTCGCCGCTGGCGCAGTGCGACAGGCGGGACTCCTCGAGACGGCGCACGCACGCAGGCTCGAGGCCGCAAGCGCACGCGCGAGAGCACTTGCGGTTCGGCTTGCCAGCATCGCGGCACTCGCCCAGGCCGAGGCCGATGCGCACAAGGGCGACAGTGGCGGCAAGCCCAGCCCTTCTCTCGACGATGCGCAGGATTTCGCCTCACAGGCGGAGCAGGCGCTCACTGAGGTGAACGAGGCCCTGCAGGATGCTCAGATGCGCGCGGAGGAGGCTACGGAGGCGATGGCTCAGGCGAACGCAGAGGCCGATGCGCTGCGAATCGAGTCGCTCTCGGCCGATCCGCGGCAGGCGCACCGGCTGATCGAGCAGTCCGCCGGGCGGCGCGAGGTGGCGCGCGAGGCGATGCAGCGGGTGCAGACTGCAGAGGCGGAGGCGACGCTCGGCGAGAGCAAGCAGCGAGTGACACAGCTTGAGTCCGAGTCCGCGCGCCGTCAGGCCACCGCCCTCGCCGCCGCCCTTGAGTCCCTGGCAGAGCTCAACTCATCCTTCTCGGCGCGCCGCAGCGGCGCGGCGGAGACTGTGCGCACCATGCAGGTGCGCATCGTCGAGCTGCTCGATTCGAGCGACCCCGCGTCGAACGAGGCCTTCAATGCGAGCATCACGCAGGCGATCGGGGACTTCGAGCGTGCCGCATCGCTTGCGCAGCGTGCAACGCCCTCGGGCGCCGACCGCAGCGCGCAGTCCTCTGCGGCCATGGCCAGAACGAGTGCTGAGATGTCGCGTGCGCTCGTGCACAGGACTCACAGCGACGCAAACCTGTCGCATGCGCGCGCACTGGTGGCGGTGGCGATGGCGCCCGGCGCTGCAGGCGACCGTGCCGTCATGCAGCAGGCACAGGATGCGCTCGCGAAGGCGACGGAGTC
>JBIKNS010000228.1:0-3587 GCA_044358545.1 Phycisphaerales bacterium
CGCAGGCGGTCGAGGAGATCGGTGCACAGCGACTCGAACGTCGCGCGCGTCACGCGCACCTGCAGGTGCTTCGGCCCGCTCGCATCCGCCGTGATGAAGGGCAGGTTGACCGTGGTCTCGAGCTGGGTCGAAAGCTCGATCTTCGCCTTCTCCGCGGCCTCCTTGAGGCGCTGCAGGGCCATCGGGTCCTTGCGGACGTCGATGCCGTCGGTCTTGCGGAACTCCTCTGCGATGTGGTCGATGAGCTTCTGGTCGAAGTCGTCGCCGCCGAGGTGGCCGTCGCCATTGGTCGCAAGCACCTCGAACACGCCGTCGCCGACATCGAGGATCGAGATGTCGAAGGTGCCGCCGCCGAGGTCGAAGACTGCGATGCGGGCGTTCTTCTTCTTCTCGAGCCCGTAGGCGAGAGCCGCGGCCGTGGGCTCGTTGATGATGCGCTCGACCTTGAGGCCGGCGATCTCGCCCGCGTCCTTCGTGGCCTGGCGCTGCGCGTCGTTGAAGTAGGCGGGCACGGTGATGACCGCACGATCCACCTTCTCGCCGAGGTAGTCCTCCGCGATCTTCTTGAGCTCCTGCAGCACCATGGCAGAGACCTCAGGCGGCGTGTACTCCTTGCCGCGGACCTTCACCTTCACGAGGTCATCGCCGGAGCCGGTCACCTCGTAGGGCACGAGCTTCTGCTCGGACGCGACCTCGCCCATGCGGCGACCCATGAACCGCTTGATGCTGAAGACGGTGGCCTTGGGGTTGGTGACCTGCTGGTGGCGCGCAGGCTGGCCGACCAGCCGTTCGCCCTTCTCCGTGAATCCGATGACGGACGGTGTGGTCCGCGCACCCTGGCTGTTGATGAGGACCTTGGGCTGGCCGCCTTCCATGACAGCGACACATGAGTTGGTGGTGCCGAGGTCGATGCCGATGATCTTTCCAGTGGACATAGTTGTGTTTCCTTTCGACCCCCTTGGTATGCAACAACCGTGCCAGTTCGCGGCCGCGCCATGAGTGCCGTGGGGCGCGCCGACGCCGCCGCGGGCGCGCACGCCTGCCAAATCGGCACGGCCTTGCACCCTACGCTTTCACCCGATGCAGTCCAGGAATGAATCCGTGGCCGCCTCCCGCGCGGCCCGTCCCGATCCGATGAGGGATCCTCGGCTCGAGTGCGCAGTGCTCGCGGCGGCAAGGGGTGCCCAGGTCGCGCGCGTCGTGCTGTCGTGGCCCGACGGTCGCCACTGCGAGTCCAAGCCGGATGGTTCGCCGGTGTCGGCCGCGGACCTGGCGATCCAGATCGCAGTGACGTGGACGATCCGCGAGCGGTTCGGCGAGAGGGAGCCGATCGTCGGCGAGGAGGGCGCATCGAGCGTCTCGATGCCCGGCGGACGCGCGCTGCTTGACCGTGCGGTGCGCGCGCTGCGTGATGCGTTCGGCGCGAGCGGGCCGCGCGATCCCGAGGCGATGCTGCTTGAGGAGTCGACTTTGACGCCCGAGTCGTGGCCTCGCGACTGGTGGACGATCGACCCGATCGACGGCACGAAGGGATTCCGCTCCGGGCGGCACTTCGCGATCTGCGTGGCGAGGGTGGAGGACTCCGTGCCGACCGTGGGCGCGCTCTCGTGCCCCACGATGCCACGATCTGGCGACCCGATGTCCATTCGGCCGGCAGGAGACAGCGGCACGCTGTATGGCGCACTCGCTGGCTCGGGAGCGTGGAGCCTCGACGCGAACGAGTACCCCGGCAGTGCCGCAAGTGCGGTTCGCCTTGCGCGGCCTTCCGACCGCGCGTCGCAGCGGGGCGCCGGCTCGCCGTGGATCGTGTGCGATTCGATTGAGGGAGGCGACCGCGCCGAGCGCATGCGCGGCGTGGTGTCGCGCGCAGGGTTTCCGTGGACGACGATCAGCCTCGACAGCCAGTGCAAGTACGCGCTTGTGGCCGACGGCCGCGCCGACGCGTTCATGCGCGTGCCGAGCGCGAAGGGCCGCTCGGAGACTGCGTGGGACCATGTGGCTGGCCTGGTGATCTGCGCGGAGGCTGGCGCATTCGCGGGCGATCTCGGCGGCGCCGCAGTTCGGTGCTCAAACGGTCCCGACCTGACGCGCAGCCGTGGCGTGCTTGCGTGCGACCGTGCGATTGCTGATGCGATCGTCCGCGCCGCATCGTGAGGTGAGGATGGGGTCGCGCCCGTCGCTGTCGCGGTGGCGCGGTGCGCTCGCGTGGGCGCTGCTGTTTCCTGCGTTCGCGTGGGGTGTGGGCCAGGTTGCGAGTGACCGCTGGTGGTGGTCGCAGTGGCTCTTCTGGATACCGCCGGCCGTGCCGCTCGCGTGTGCTCTTGCTGCCGTGGCCGTTTCGCTTCGCGCCGGATCGCATGTGGCGCCGGCTGCAGTGCGCGGCACTCAACGGGCTGGAGGCGCCCAAGGGATGCGGGCGCCGCGCCGATTGGTCGCACGTCGCGCCATCGCCTGCGCTGCGGCCGTCGCGACCGGCGCAGCGACGCTGCAGTGGATGTCGTGGGGAAGGTCGGCCCGCACAGCCGAGCCTGCATCGCGCTCGGCGCTGCGGATCGTGCACCTGAACCCGCGGTGGCCCGGCGACGCGACGGATCTCGCGGCGGCGATGATGGCTCAGTCCGCGGACGTCTACGCAATCTCCGAGGCCGGCGCGGTGCTCCGCGCGCCCGCGGTCCGTGCGGCAGGGGATGCGGGCGCGGTCACCTTGCACGTCGGAAGGTTCGCGATCGTCTCGCGCTGTCCCGTGCGCGAGGCGCGTGCGGTCTATGACGATGGATCCACGGCCGCATCGTGGATTCGCTTTGGTGCGACGGACGCGTTGCCCGAGTGGACGATGCTGATGGTGGATGCGCCGCGGAGCCTCCGCGTGTCGCGCCACGAGATCTTCACCGCACTTCGTGCCGCGCTTGACGCAATGTCATTGGGCGCGCCAGATGTCGTGGTTGGCGACATGAACACCGTACCTGGCTCGCGCGCGGTGTCGGATGCGTGGCCCTCGCTCCGTGACGCCTCGCAGGAGGCCGGGCGCGGGGTGCGCGGCACGTTTCCCCGCGAGTTGCCTCTCTGGGCGATCGACCGATGCCTCGTCACTCCGAAGTGGCGCATCCTGGAGTGGCGGTCATGGGATCCCGGCCGCGGCGCGCACCGCGGACAGCGCATCGAGGCCGATGTGCGGCCGATCAGTCCCTGACGCGCGAGAGCTCGGCCCAGAGCCGGTCGTACACCTGCTCCGGATCGGCCTCGTTCGCGGATATGGCCTTGAGGGAGCGCACCATGAGTGAGTGCCGATCGGACCAGTACGCCACAGATCCGTCGGCGCGGAGCACGTTGGATCCGTCGACGTGGTTCACGTCGGACAGTTCCCGCATGCCGTCGGCCACCAGCGCAAGGTTCGGATCGGTGTCGAGCCGCCGGATGCGATCCCGCGCGCGGTCGACGTCGCCGATGTAGTGGTAGTTGATGTAGATGCGCTCGAAGACGTTGTGCGATGCGAGGTCCTTGGCGGCGAACTCGGGCCGGTGCGTTCCGCGGTGGCTCGGGCAGAAGAGCACGATCGGGGAGTCGACGAACATCCTTGCATCGCCGAT
>JBIKNS010000229.1:0-3577 GCA_044358545.1 Phycisphaerales bacterium
GTGCGCCGGCAGGTGCTCCGCGGTCATCGTGCGCAGCGCATCCCAGGGCAGGGCGCCAGTCCCAGGCGCGCATGTCTCGAGGGCTGGCGTCTCGTCGTCCACGTCGCGAACGGAGCGCGCCGCATCGGCGGCTACCCGCGCATCCTGCAGGATGCACAGCGGCGTGCGCGGCCCCAGCACGGAGAGTGCGCGGAGAAGGTGCTCGCGCACATCGCGTGCCTCGGCGATGCGGCCGCGCGTTCCCTCGCGCGCACCGTCGCCGAGCATCTCCGCGGTGAGCAGCGCAGCGGGCGCGCAGATCACGTCGAAGGGCTGCCCCGCGCGGTCCACGAGAAGTCGCATGGAGCCCGCAACGTCGGAGAGCAGGTGCCGCGCGTGCGGATGTAGCGCAAGGCGCACGCCCGTCGGCTCGAGCATGCCGCGCCAGCGGTCGAGCCGCTGCTGCAGCGCATCCCACCCCGGCCGCATCCAGTTGCGCATGTCTGCGGCGAAGAGCGAGTCGGCCAATGTGCCGCTCCATGCGATCAGGTGCGGCGCCTTGCCGCCCACAGACGCGATGCGGGCACACTCGGCGATCGCCGGACAAAGCACTCGATCATCCCACTGCGGGTCGAGCGGGTTGCCCGGGAGCTGAAGCGCGAGAGTCCTCCCAGGATCGCCGGCAGCCGAGATCGAGATGGTGTCCCACTGCGGTCCGCGCATGCGCCGCGCGCGCGGATGCGGCAGCGCAGCGCACGGGTCGCCGGGAGCGCCTGTGTCGCCCGCCGAACGCGCATCAGTGCCTTCGCGCGAACCCTCGTGCGGCATGGCCATCGAGCGACTCATCCGCGGAAGTGGCAGGTGCTGGTGCAGGTCTCGTGCACGACGATCTCGCTGAGCATCGGCAGCGCAGGCTTCAGCCGCGCCCAGATCCATGCCGCCACCATCTCGCTCGTGGGGTTCTCGAGTCCCTCGATCTCGTTGAGGCAGCGGTGGTCAAGCGCGCGCTCGATGGGCTCGGTCGCGCGCTTGATGTCGGCGAAGTCGATGAGGTAGCCCACCGACGGGTCGAGCTTCCCCTCGACGATGACGTCGACGCGGAAGGAATGCCCGTGCATCCGGCGGCACTTGTGCCCCTCGGGGAAGCACGGCAGCCAGTGGGCAGCCTCGAAGCCGAAGCTCTTGGAGAGTCGGACGTGCACGGTCCCGCCGCGGCGCGTCAGGACTTGTCGGCAGCCGACTCGTCACGGTCCTCGCGCAGGCGACGGCTCTTGCCCGTGCGGCTGCGGAGGTAGTAGAGCTTGGCGCGGCGCACGTCAGCGCGGCGCAGCACCTCGATCTTGCCCACGCGCGGCGAGTGCACGGGGAAGATGCGCTCGACGCCCTCGTTGGCGACGATGCGGCGCACGGTCATCATGCGGTTGATGCCGCGGCCCTTGAGCGAGATGAGCACGCCCTGGAAGCGCTGCACGCGCTCCTTGTCGCCCTCGATGATGCGGTAGTGGATGTCGACGGTGTCGCCCACGCGCAGGTCAGGCACATCGGAGGGGTTCTTGAGCTGGGCGGCTTCGTAGTTCTCGATGACGGTCGTGCGGTTCATTGCGTGTCTCTGTCCGGACCCATGGGTCCTGTGGGGGGGTGCGATCGCGTCGAGGTGCCGGATCCTGATGAGGTCAGGCCACCTTCGAGCGCTGGCCCATGCAGCATGCCGCACGTTGCGGCAGGCCGTCGGAGGCCTGCGACTTGGAACCGTTGAGGTCCAGTGGTCGCTCATGGAGAAGGTCCGGACGGCGGTCGCGCGTCCGGCTGATGCTCTGCTCGAGGCGCCACGCCGCGATTGCGCCGTGGTCACCGGAGAGGAGCGGTTCGGGAACGGTCATGCCGCGCCACTCGCGCGGCCGGGTGTAGTGCGGGCAGTCCAGCAGAGCATGCCCGTCACGGTCGGTGATGGAGAAGGAGTCCTGCGCGGCGCTCTCGCCGTGGCCGAGCGCGCCAGGCAGCAGGCGCACGATGGCGTCCGTCACGAGCATCGCGGGAATCTCGCCCCCGGAGAGCACGATATCCCCGATGGAGATCTCGCGAAGCGCGAGCGCCACGATCGCGCGCTCGTCGACACCCTCGTAGTGCCCGCACACGAGCATGATCCGGCCTTCAGGCTGCGCCAGCGCGCGCGCGAGCGGCTGCGTGAGGCGCTCGCCCGTGGGCGCAAGGAGGATGCGCGCGCTTGGGCGCGGATCCATCGCCTCGACGGCCTCAATCGCCGCAGCGAGCGGCTCGCACATGAACACCATGCCAGGACCTCCGCCGAAGGGCCGGTCGTCGACCTTTCGGTGGGGGCCTTCAGCCCATGCGCGGATGTCGTGCACGTGCACCTGCACCAGCCCGGACTCGCACGCGCGGCCGACGATGCTCGCGCCCATGACGGGCCCGAACATCTCCGGGAAGAGCGTGAGGATGTCGATGCGCAAAGGCATGCGATGGGTCCTGCGAGTGCGGTTGGCGAACATGCGTGGAGCGCCGCGCGCCTGCCGGCACGCCGCGCATCACGTCACTTCTTCTTCTTGTCCTCTGCGCCCTTCTCCTTCTTTGGAGCCTTCAGGCGGGCGGTCTGGATCTTCGCGGCCAGCGACGGACGGCTCTTGCCGCCCACGCCACCCTCGATGCCCGCACGCTTGAGCAGCATGAGCGCGGTCTCGCTGGGCTGCGCGCCCACGGAGAGCCAGTGACGGATGCGCTCCTCGTTCACCTTCCACTGCTTGCCCTCGGGTGCGGTGGGCGAGTACCAGCCCAGCTCCTCGATGACGCGGCCATCCCGGGGCGCACGCTTGTCAGCGGCGCCGAGACGGTAGAACGGTGAGTGGGTGCGGCCGAAGCGCTTGAGACGAAGGACGACCATGGGATGCCTCCCTTGGGGAAGCGCGACCTTCGGCTGGCGCTCCGTCCACTCGGACGGTGCCTTGGCCGGGCGTACCGTGGGGCCTCCGGTCGAGGGGAGGCTGTGCGGTTCGCCTACGGGTCGCGGTGGCGAGCCGCGCAATCTAGCAGGCATTGCGCCACCATTCAATCGATGGGCGGGACCCTTGGGCCAGAAGCCGATGCGACTCACAAGGGTTCGCACGCGGCGCGTCAACGGCCAGTTGTCGCACGAGAGTGCCGATAATGAGAATGCCTACCCTTCAGGCCCATGGATGTGCCGTTTCCTGCAGTGATGCTCGCGCAAGGCGGATCAGGATGGTGGATCGCCGACCTCTGGCAGCAGGGGAAGACCGTGCTGCTTGCAAGTTGGATCTTCTGGGTGCTCGGGTCCATCGTGCTGCACGAGCTCGGTCACGGTATCGCCGCGATCTGGCAGGGAGATGACACGCCGCGCGTGCTCGGACGGATGACGATCAACCCCGTGGTGCACATGGGATGGTTCAGCATCGTGGCATTCCTGCTGATCGGCATCGCGTGGGGACTGATGCCGGTGAATCCGAGCAGGTTCCGGTGGGGACCGAGGCGCGGCGGCGCGTTCGTCGCGGCGGCGGGGCCTGCGGTGAATCTCGTGCTGTGCGGGGTGTGCGTGATCGCCTCCGCAGCGTGGGAGGTGTTCGGGCCC
>JBIKNS010000057.1:0-11709 GCA_044358545.1 Phycisphaerales bacterium
ATCGGTCCCGAATCCGACGAACGTGACGCTGCTGCTTGAGATGCCGTTCCTCCGCAGCGACATCGTGTCGCTGGCCCACGCCGCAATCGCTCGCGCACGCGCTGCTCTCGCAGCCTGCCACTCCACGCATGTGGCAGTCCACGTCGCTGTGCTTGTGCCCGCGCCTGCGGAGCTGCACTTCGAAGGGGCTTTGTCCGCGCCCCCCTTGCGTCCAGAGCCCGCTCGCACCACGACACCGCGTGACTTTGATGGATGCACGTGACACCTGCGGTGCGCCTGCTGGACAGAGTGACCATGGGGGACGAGTCTCATGGCGCCTTGATCGAAGGTCTTGGGGCGTCACTCAATCAGAGTTGGAGGTTTTGGCTCGAATTGTATACAGTCCTATAACTGTTGTCAGCGTCGCGTGATAGTTCGGTGGGATGTTCCACGTGGAACAGGCCGTCGCATGACGCTGGTTGGTACAATCAAGTCTGGACTCACCAATCATCTTTAGAGAGGCACGGAAGCCATGACAACGCACACAGGTTCTTTTGCTGGTCCCGCGCGCAACCCCGCAGGTTCAGAGGGTGGGGGTTCGAGCTCGGATGGAAAGTCCACTCCGAAGAAGCAACCGCCGATGTCGCGGCTCGGCCGCGGTCTGGGCGCGCTCATCCCCGCCGCAGCGACTCGTTCACCGGGCTTGCCGCCCCAAACGGCGGGACCCGCTGCAGTCACCGCGGAACCAAAGTTGACGGCGCCCGTGCCACCCTCTCCGACGACCGGCGCTGAGGTGCCTTCAGGGGATTCAGCGAGCATGGCACAGAACAATCCCCCGAAACCGGCGCAGAGCAGTGTCTTGATCGCCGCCACTCATGCCGCAGGATCGATTCCGACCATACCAACTGCGCCACCAAATGCAGCCCCAGCATCCGCACATGGAAGGCCATCTGGCGCTCCAGAGTCTGTGCTAACCGATGAGCGTTCCACGTGGAACACGACTCCCGAACAATCTATTGTCGCTATCCCGATTGCGAGGATTCAACGAAACCCGCGTCAACCGCGAGAGCGCTTCGATGACAATGCGCTTCGGTCGCTCGCAGATTCGATTCGCCAGGACGGGCTCTTGCAGCCCATAGTGGTACGCGCTTCCAAGGTGATCTCGGCTTCCACTGGCGTCCAGATGTACGAACTGATCGCTGGTGAACGAAGACTTCGCGCGTTCACGCTCCTCGGCCGATCAACAATCCCCGCCCTGATACAGCGGGTTGATGATCGAACGTCGGCCGTTCTTGCGCTGATCGAGAACGTCCAGCGCGAGGACCTGAATCCGATGGAGCGTGCTTACGGGCTGCAGAAGCTGATGCACGAGTTTGCCTTCTCCCAGCAGGATCTCGCTGCTCGCGTCGGTCTTGATCGCTCAACAGTTGCTAACCTATTGCGGCTCAACGATTTAGATACGAACACCGCAAGCGCTCTTCGCGAGGGAGCAATCACTACAGGGCACGCCAAGGCGCTTTTAGCATTATCAGACGCATCAATGCGAAAGGCGCTCGTCTCTCGGATCATCGCGGAGGGACTGAGTGTTCGGGAGCTTGAGGGTCTCGTCCGCCACACGCTGACCAACACGCCTTCATCGGGAACGCCAGGCCGCCTTCCGCCGTCGGGCAGGGTGATCTCTGCACAAGTCGCTGATCTTGAGCGTCGCATTGGCGCGCATCTGGGAACTGAAGTCCAGCTGAAGACCGGGCGGAAGCCCGGTTCGGGAGCCATCACGATCAAGTTTGGCTCTCATGACGAGTTTGAGGGCTTGATGGAACGATTTGGATTCGATCTTGAGGCATCGGACCGGCCTCGTGGCCGATGACCCTCGGGACGGATCTCATGAACAACGAGCTTCTTCGTGTCACAACCCGCGCGAACACCCTAGAGCTCGCCATCGTGTGCGAGGTGGTGTCGGCGGAGGCCGGCAACAGGCTTCAGGGCCACTTCGAGCGCGCTGTCGCAGGGCGTGATCGCCACGCCGTGCGTGTACGCCTTGACGTGTCGAGCGTGCTCGCGATGTCAAGCGCGGGGTTCGAGGCGCTCCTTCGACTTCACCGCACCTGCCGGGATGCCGGTGTCGAGCTCTGCATGACCCAGCCGACGGCGGAGTTCATGGGGCTGCTCGCGCGCATGGGATTCGACAGGCTGTTCGCCATTGAGTCGCGCATGACGACCTGATCGAGCGCTGACGCCCCATGTGCTGCCGCGCAATTCTCGCGCGAGCACACCGCACCGACTGCACGTCACACCTCAATCACGTCGCCGATTGCCGGCTGAAGCGCATCGACACCAAGCCGGGCCGAGAGTTCCTTCGCGAACGCGGTCCGCCCGTTCGCGGTGCCGTGCGTGAGCGCGAGCTTCGCAGGCCTTCCGGGCATCGCCTCGATCCAGTCCATGAGGTCATCCGCGTCGGCGTGGCCTGACACTCCCTCGATGCGGTCGATGCGCGCACGCACGTCGCGCTGCGCACCGTTGATCTCGATGCGGGTTGCGCCTCGCATGATGCCGTCGCCAAGAAGCCCCTCGATCTGGTGTCCCGTGAACACGATGCGCGCATCGTCTCGGTCGATGGCGTGCGCGATGTGACGGAGGATGGGCCCTGCGTCGCAGAATCCGCTGCCGGCCATGATGATGCACGCGCCTTGCACGCGCTCGAGCGCCTCCGACTCGCGGCGCGAGGTGAGGCTGTGCAACTCATCGAAGTGCAGCGGGCTGCGGCCCGCGAGCACATCCCGGCGGGGCGCATCCGCGAGCAGGTCGGGGTAGCGCATGTGAAGGTCGCTCGCGCGAACGGCCATTGCGGTGTCGAGATACACCGGCGTGCCACGCAGGAGCCCGCCCCGCGATGCGCGCGTCAGCAGCTGCAGCACGGATTGCGCACGACCAAGCGCGAACACCGGGATGATCACGCGCTGGCCCTTGCGCACTGCCTCCTCGATGATCGCCCGCATTGCCTCCCACGGGTCCTCGCCCCTGAAGCGGCGACCTCCGTTCGTGGACTCCATGATGAGAAGGTCGGGTGCGCGGTCTGGCATCCCATGCGCACCAAGCAGCGGGTGGCGCGCAGGTCCGACATCGCCGCTGAACAGGATCCGCGCAGCATCACGCCCTGGCCGGCTGACCTCGAACTCGGCGCACGCGGCACCAAGGACATGAGAGGCATCAAGAAGCCTCACGCGCACACCCTCGGCCACATCGGTCCACGTGCGGTAGGGGACAGGATCGATGCGGCGCACGATGCGCTCCGCAGCACGGTGACCGAACAGCACTGGTGGCGGCGATGTCCGGATCACGCGCGGCGACACGAGATGCGCGGGCTCAATCACGCGCGCGTCAGGCAGTGTCCCGCTGGCGTGCTCCTCAAGCCGCACCCGCTGAAGCGTCGCCGATCCGATCAGCACTCGCGGAAGCAGATCCGCGGTGGGGGGCGTGCAGATGATGCGACCGTCGAATCCGAGCGCATCAAGCATGCCGAGCCGGCCAACATGATCGACGTGCGCGTGCGTCACCACCACCGCATCGACGTCATCGAACGAGATGTCAGGCGGCGTGAGATTGCGCGACTCCTGCGCCAGCGATCCCTGGAACATGCCGAAGTCCACGAGCACACACGCGCGCGAAGTGCGCAGCTCGTAGCACGAACCAGTGACCTCTCCAGCAGCGCCGTGTACGCGCACCGTGACCGTGTCGTGCATGGGTGGGGTGTACCATCGGTCGGATGCGACGTGGTGAACGCGCGAGCTGCCTTCGGATCATTGCGTCAGCCGTGGCATGCGTCGCCTCTAGCGTCAGCGCACATGCCGGACACGATGCGCAGGGTGCACCGCCTGCAGTCTCCGCACCCGCCGTTCCTGCGCCTGCAGTTCCTGCGCCCGCCGTGCCACCGCTGAACGGTCCCGCCGCGCCGCTCGATGATCCGTCCGCGACGGCAGACCAGCGCATGGCTGCACTCGATGCGCTCGCGGCCGAGCAGGGGACCCATCCGCTTCTCGCGCTCATGGCTCGGGCCAGGCCGATGCCGATGCGCGACCTTCGCGTACGCCAATACGTTGCGATTGCCGCTGCGCTCGGGCAGAAGCTCGCTCATCCCGTTCCCGCGGAAGTCGCCTCGGCACTCCTTTCCGAGGCCGCCAACGCGGACGCGCCAGCCGCGCAGATCATCGCCATCCGCGCGATCGACGCCATTCCGGAGTCGGCCCGGCCCGATGGGGCCGCGCGGTTCGCGGTGACCCGGATCGCATTGGCCACGGTGCCGTCGCGCATGGTCTACGACACCGCCGAGTTCTCGGTCACGGCAGGCACCCCGGTATGCATCACCATGTCGAATCCTGACACATTGCAGCACAACCTGCTTGTGGTGGCGCCCCGTGCCCTCTCCGAGATTGGCATCGCAGGCGACAAGATGGGCGAAACGGCTGCGGGCAAGGCCTGCCACTTCACGCCAGACTCGCCAAAGGTGCTCGCTTTGATGGGAATTGTGGATCCTGGGGCAACTGGCGAGGTATGGTTTGTGGCGCCAGCGAAGCCGGCGACCTATCCGTACGTCTGCACATATCCAGGCCACTGGCGAATGATGAATGGCAAGATGAAGGTGACGGCACCAGCCACTCCAAAGGGGGACAGCAAGACATGAGCAACAACACCAGCACCGCGACGCCCGCACCTGCCATGAGCGCTGTCGCGCGCGACCTGATGGACCGCATCGGGAAGAAGACCGCCGTGATCGGCGTCGTCGGTCTCGGCTATGTCGGACTTCCGCTCGTGCGCGCCATCCGAGACTCCGGGTTTCCGGTGATCGGCTTCGACGTCGACGAGCGCAAGATCAAGGCACTGCGCTCTGGCGAGAGGTACATCTTCCACCTCGGCGACACCTTCTTCGCCGAGCTGCGCGACGACAAGGCGTTCACGCCGACCTCGAACCCGATTGACCTCCGAGGAGCTGACGTCATTCTTCTCTGCGTGCCGACCCCGCTCGGTCCGCACCGCGAGCCGGACCTGCTGTACGTGATCGAGAGCACGAAGACCGTGGCGACCGTGCTTCGCGAGGGCCAGTTGGTGGTGCTCGAGTCGACAACCTATCCAGGCACGACCCGCGACGAGATGAAGCCGATCCTGGACGCGCGCGGCCTCACCTGCGGCGAGCAGTACTTCCTCGCGTACAGCCCCGAGCGCGAGGATCCCGGGAGCATGGGCCGCTCCGCGCAGCACATCCCGAAGCTTGTCGGTGGCGTTGACGACGTCGCGACGGAGCTCGCAATGGCGTTTTACTCGCGCGTCGTGAAAGAGGCGCACCGCGTCTCGAGCGCGGAGGTGGCCGAGAGCGCGAAACTCCTCGAGAACATCTACCGCGCGGTGAACATCGCGCTCGTGAACGAGCTCAAGGTCGTGCTCACCGACATGAACATCGACGTGTGGGAGGTGATCGCTGCCGCGAGCACCAAGCCATTCGGGTTCCAGGCCTTCTACCCTGGTCCCGGGCTCGGCGGCCACTGCATCCCGATCGATCCCTTCTACCTGACTTGGAAGGCGCGCGCGATCGGACGCACCACGAGATTCATCGAGCTCGCAGGCGAGGTCAACACCGCGATGCCGCACTACGTCATCGAGCGCGTGCAGGCTGCGCTCAACGACGACCGCAAGTCCCTCAAGGGCGCGAAGGTGCTCGTGATGGGCGTCGCGTACAAGAAGAACATCGACGACCCGCGCGAGAGCCCATCGGCGGAGATCCTCGAGCTGCTGCGCGACCGCGGCGCCGACGTGAGCTATCACGATCCGCACCTGCCGAAGTTCCCCTCGATGCGCAAGTACCGGGTCGACCTCGACTCCGTGCCACTGACGAAGGCCGCTCTGGCAGCCACCGACTGCGTGCTGATCGTGACCGACCATGATGCTGTCGACTACGCCATGGTGGGCGAGCACGCGCGTCTCGTGGTCGACACGCGCAATGCGATGCTTCGTGTGCCTGCCGACCGCATGCGCTGCAGGCTGGTCAAGAGCTAGCCGTTCCGCGGGGGCGGCACGGTAGGATCGGGGCAATGACACCGATGCGACTCCTGTGCGCGGTCACGGTCGCCCTGGCGGCTGTCGCCCCGTCGTTCGCCCAGTCGAACCCGAACGCGCCGCCAGATCCGCGTGTGCAGAACACAGCCCCGGCGTGGATCGGCTACGCGGCGATGTTCATTCTTGTGGCTGCCGTGCTCGCCGTGAGCCTGTACCCCTCGAAGCGCAGTCACCAGGACTGATCGCCGATGAACCGGTCTTCCCTCGCGGCGCTCGTCTCGCTCAACGCGCTGCTGCTTGCGGCGCTGGCCTGGGTCGAGTGGTCGCCTCGTGCGCAGGCCCAGTCGATGAGCAGGACCCGAGCGTCGTACGCGATGACCGGCGGCACGCTGATGGGCGTATCGCAGGGCGTGGTCTACATCATCAACGAGACCGACCAGGAGCTCATCGCGCTCATGTGGAACGAGCGCACGAAGCAGTTCCAGGGGCTTGGGTACCGCAACATTGCGGCCGACCTCTCGTCCGTGCAGAGGGTGCGGCCATGAGCGCGCGCCCGGACCGCGATGCACCTGCGGCCGGCCCTGCCGCGATCGCCGATCGCCGCGGACGCGGCTACGGAGCGGTCACGCCGCTATGGGCCTCCGCGTTCGTGCTCGCGGGACTCCTCATCGTGTCGGCGAGCCGCATCACGCCCTCTGCCGATGCCGGTGATGCGGCGTCAGTCGCGGCGGGCGGCATGCAGGTGCTGACGCTCACCAACGGCGACGGATCCTCGACGCAGTTCAACGAGTCCGTGTACGTGCTCGACAACCACTCCGAGACGCTCTTCGTCTACACGATCGAGAATGCCACCGACAAGCGTGGTCTCATCCTGCGCACCGCGGAGCCTCTGCAGCAGGTCTTCCGCAACGCGCGCCCGAGGCAGTGAGTTGCGCACTAGCGATGGCGAGTCGCGGAGTGGGACCGGTGCAGTGCGCAGTGGCGCCAGCGCAGTGGGAGATGGGGCTGGTGCCACTCGTGCACGACCTGTCGACCCGGTGACGCTCCAGGCGCGCGCTGCGCGCTTCGGTACGAGGTCGATCAAGGCATCGTCGAAGCGGCAGGGCCTTCGCCTGGCCCTGTCGATGCTCGACCTCACGACGCTCGAGGGCAAGGACTCGCCGGGCAAGGTGCGTACGCTCTGCCAGAAGGCGCTGCACCCAAGCGAGCACGCATTCGACCCGCCGCTTCCTGCCGCCGCCGCGATATGCGTCTACCCGGCGCTCGTGCCGGTGGCGCGCGAGGCGCTCGCAGGAAGCGCCGTGAGGATCGCGTCCGTCGCGACAGGTTTTCCCAGCGGCCAGTATCCGCTTGATGTGCGTCTGGCCGACTGCGCGCAGGCGATCGCCGCGGGTGCGGACGAGATCGACATGGTGATCTCGCGTGGCGCATTTCTGGCGGGGCGCCTTGATGAGGTCAGGCATGAGATTGCGCAGACCCGCATCGCCTGTGTGCAGGCTGCGGCTGCTGCCGCGCGACCCGCGGCGCACCTCAAGGTGATCCTCGAGACAGGCGAGCTTGGCTCGTACGACTCCATCCGCCGCGCGAGCGATCTTGCGATCGATGCGGCAATTGGCGCCCCGGGCGTTCCCGCCCCGAGCGACGGCGAGGTGTTCATCAAGACATCGACCGGCAAGGTGCAGCCCGCGGCCACGCCGCCGGTCACGCTGGTGATGCTTGAGGCGATTCGCGACCACTACCTCGCCACCGGCCTGCGCATCGGGATGAAGCCGGCAGGGGGGATCCGCACCGCCAAGTCGGCGCTTGCGTACCTCGTGATGGTGAAAGAGACGCTTGGCGACGAGTGGCTGAGCCCGCACCTCTTCCGGATTGGCGCATCGACGCTCGCCAACGACATCGTGCGGCAGCTGCTCCGGCTTGAGAGCCCCAGCGACCCCGCAGTGCGCGGGGGAGTGCGCTACACGTCCCGCTGGGACGTCACCGAGAGCTGAACCGTTCCGGTCGAGGCTCCCGCGGTGCGCGCGGCGCCTTCGGCGGGAACTTCACCCGCTCGATCACGGTGAGCAGCGTGGCCACCTTGTCGTGCGCCTCGCGCACATCGCGCCACGGCGCGAGCTTGGCGTCTCGAGCCTCATCGCGCAGGTGCTCGAGCTCGACAGCCGACGGCACTGCGCCACCAGACGCTCCAAGCGCCGCGCTCACGCGGCTGAGCTCACGCAGCGCGCGCTCAAGCTCTGCGCGAAGCGATGCCACACGCTCGCCTGGACCGCGCTCGCGCGAGGCGGCCCGTCCGCGAGGTCCGCGCTCAGCCTGCACCCTGTCGTTGCGTGCGCCGAACATCGCGCGGCGCGACTCGCCCCGTGGTGCACGTGGATCTCGGGCGGCACCGAAGCCGACGCCACCCTTTCCTGAGCGCGATGCGGTGCTGCGCGGCGCAAAGCCCTCGCTCTCCGCACGCTCTGGCCCGTCACGCGGAGGCGCACTGCGCGGCGCATAGCCGCCGCGGTCTCCACCGGATCTTGATGATGCGCGGGGCGCAAACCCGCCCCGGTCGCCGTCACCGCGCGCTGCAGGACCGCGACGCGAGAAGCCGCCGCCGCGCGGACCGTCACCGCGCGATCCGCCGAAGCCGCCGCCACGCGGACCGCCACCACGGGGTCCATCACTGCGCGGCCCATCGCTGCGCGGCCCATCGCTGCGCGATCCGCCGAATCCGCCACCACGACTGAAGCCGCGGCCGCCCGAGGCACCCTCGCTTCGGGCGCCGCCAAAGCCGCCAGCGCGACCGCCTCGGCTGAAGCCGCGACCTCCGCCATCGCGTGCACTGCCGCGTTCGCCGCGCGCTGCGCCACCGCCGCCGCCGAAGCGCTTGGGACCGCGAAAGCCACCTGCACCGCCACCACGACCCTGCCGCGGTCCTCGATCGCCGTTGAATGCCATCGCGCGATGGTAGGGTGCGCGCGATGCGCGCGCTCGAGACGAGAGTCGCAATCGCCGCGGTGGTGGTCGCCGTCGTCGTGATGGCGATCAAGCTCGTGGCGTGGATCGTCACCGATTCCGACGCGATCCTGTCGGATGCGCTCGAGGCGCTCGTCAACGTGGCTGCAAGCCTCATGGCGCTCGGCGCGATCAAGATCGCGCACCGACCGGCAGACTCGACGCATCCGTATGGGCACGGCCGCATCGAGTTCATCAGCGCATCGATCGAGGGCGGCATGATCCTCTTCGCCGCAGTCGCGATCGTGGTGCAGGCCACGGGCTCGCTCATCGGCGGCGCAAGGGAACTCGCGAACCCGGGCCTCGGCATGTGGCTCATCGTCCTGACGGGCGTCGTCAACGGCGTGATGGCCGTGCTGCTGCTGTCGATCGGGCGTCGAACGGGATCGGCTGCGCTCAAGGGCGACGGCATGCACCTGCTGTCTGACCTCATTACGACGGTGGCGGTCGTCGCCAGCCTCATGGCGGTGGCGTCGACAGGCTGGTGGTGGATCGATCCTGCGGCCGCGATCCTCATCGCCGTGGTCTTGGGCCTGATGGGCGTGCGGCTCGTCTGGCGCAGCTTCGACAACCTCATGGACAGGCGTGACGACAGCGATCAGCAGGCCCTCGAGCGGCTGCTCGCATCGCACGTGGGTCCGCAGGGGCAGGTGCCGCGGATCTGCTCATTCCACAAGGTGCGGTCGCGCCATGATGGCCGCGAGCACTGGATCGACATGCATGTGCGGCTTCCCGCGTGGATGAGCGTGCGCGAGAGCCACGATGCGGCGTCCGTCCTTGAGAGCCAGGCGGTGCAGGTCCTCGGTGGCCCGGGTGACGCCACCGCTCACTGCGAGCCGTGCGCTGACCGGGCCTGCGCACTCTGTGCCGCACTTCGGCCGAGCACGTAGCCCGCGGCGAAGTACGCGGCCACGCGTGGCAGCCCAATCCACGCCAGCGGCAGCACCAGCACCGCGGTGGACGCAATCGTCCACCCCAGCATGGCCCCTGCGATGCGTGCCCATACGGATGAGCGCCCGGACCGCGTGATGCGCCAGCTGGTGCGCATCGCGTCGAGAGCGCGCTCTCCATCGGCCACGCACAGCGGCGCGTAGATCCACCTGCACTGGATCCATACCGACCCGAGCACGAAGGGCACCGCGAGCGCCACCGACACCCACCACACACGGACCGTCAGCTCTAGCCCCTCGACGCCATCGGACATCGCCTGCATGGTGATGATGACGCCTGCGACGACGATCGCGATCGCCCACAGCACGAAGGGCACCACGACAGCGAGCGCGAGCGCCGCCACCACCCCCAAGAACGACGCGAACCGCGCGAGCGGGTCGCGCATGTCGCGCACCGACACGGGCAGCTGCCGATGCGCGCGCACGCACATCCATGCCATCCCGTAGAGGGCCGGCAGCGGCAGCGCGCAGAACACCAGCAGCTGCACGCCCACGCCAAGAAGCCGCACCGCGACAATCACGAGCAGCGCGAGCGGCGATGCGAGTTCAGTCGAATCGGCCAACTGCGCCGGATCCGGCAGCGGCGCGATGCGGTCCATGACCCATGCCGATGTCACCTGGCTGAGCGCCCACGCCGCGATCGCGCCGAGCGTCCACCAGCCCGCGACCGCAATCGCACGACCTGCACGGGTACGCGCGTCCGTTGCGCATGCCCGCAGGACGGTCCAGTCGGACAGCGCGTCACTCATGCCCTGAAGTCGGCCGGCGCCGTCGCTGATGGATCGAACGCGGGCACACGCTGCGACGCCAATCCCCACGATCCATCGGGGCCCCGAGAGATCAGCTCTGGCGCGTTCGGGCACTCGCGCCGCATCAGCAGGAGCCACGCGGCGGCGAAGAGCGCGAAGATCGTCGGGAGACCGATGATGATGAGCGGGATGCCGCAGCACATCGCAGTCACGACTGCGATGACGAACACCAGCAGGAACAGCACGATCAGCTCAAGCGCATGGCCCCTGGAGATGCGCCATGCGGTGCCGACCGCAGCCACAGGTCCACGTCCATCCATCGCAGGATCGATGACCGGGAGTATGCAGAAAGTCAGGCGTATCGCAAGCCAAGTGGCGACGATGAAGAGCGGCAGCGCCAAGGCGAGCAGGACCAGGCCAACCAATGGCGCGCCAACCGACACGGCAGGTGCCGTCTCGGAAAGCGTCTTCGGAAACACGAAGAGCATCACCGAGATCAGTGCCAACCCCACTGCGATGGCAGAGACCGGCAGTGTCGCGAGGTACTGGAGGATGATGGCGCCCCACTGCGCCGGAAGCCTCCGGTAGCCGTGCAGGATGCCCTGCACACCGGGCGACTCGCCGCGCGCAACGCGAATTGCGATGAGGAAGATGCCTGCGGTCAGGGGCAGCTGGACAAGGAAGCCCCACACGACGCTGAAGCAGTTTGACACGAGCCCGAGCGCCCTTGTCCGCACGCTCGGATCTGGACCAGCCGACATCAGCACCTGACGCAAGGCATCGCGAAATGGACGCTGGCTTGCCGCAGTGCCCGCATCACCCTCTGGAGCGTCGGCCTCCGGCTGCGTTGCCGCGGTTTGCCTCGCCTCAGCCAGGTCTGCCTGCGCTGAGATGCCCTGCGCGATCGCCAGGATCTGCGGCGGCACTTGCGCCACCAGCAACGCAAGGCTGCACAGGAGCAGTGCGGTGAAGCCACGCGACAGGATGCC
>JBIKNS010000230.1:0-3573 GCA_044358545.1 Phycisphaerales bacterium
CCGCATCACTTGGGCCGATTGGTGTTGGCGAGCGCGATGACCTTCGCGCCGTCGCCAGCGCCGCGGAACACCGCGAGGAACGGCGCAGGGTCGGCCGGCAGCGTGCTCCATCCCACCTTCTGGCCCATCGTGAGATTGCAGGTCACGATGGTGAGGTCGCCGCAGCGAGTCGTGCGGGTGTCAGCAAGCGCAGGTGCATCAGTGGTCGCGTGCGATGCCCCCTTGATGATGTCGGCGCCGGTCTTCTGTCCCTTGAAGTTGATGACCTGCATGCCATCGGCCACCATGGCCTCGAACACGGCCATCTCCTTCGCGTGCTGCGCTGAGAGGAAGCGCTTGAGCATCGATTCGCCTTCGGCGTTGAGCGCAGCATCGCCCGCGAAGCGGGGTGCGCCTGGAGCGGGCCGCGGCGATGGCATGTTGAACGTGGCCCACGCGACGAGCCGCCAAGATCCATCCACGATGGTCCAGACGCCGAGACGCGGCTGCTCGTCGCTCTGGGCGGTCTTGCCGGCGACCGTCTCGGTGACCGACATCAGGCAGGTCACCACCAGGGCATCGCCGGCACGCGTCGCCACGACGCCTGAGAGCTTCGCGCCCTTGGGCGCCATCGTCTTGAGCTGCTCCGCCTCGCCCGCCCGATCGAATGACCCCTCGAAGCTGATTCGCAGGAAGCAAGGCGCGAGTGCACCCTCGATGGCAGCCGCGTCCCCACTGCCGGCCGTCGTCATCCATCCCATGAGGAGCTTCGACGCAAGCGCATCGAGGCCCTTCTGGTCCGCTGGCCACGCTGCCGCCGGCGCCTTTGCCTCCACCTGGACCTGCGCAGGTGCGGCGGCCGTGCCGGGCGCCGCCTGCGCGGCGGCGCTCGAGGGGCGCGCACTGGTGTTGGCGGAGTACAGACCGAGCGCGGCAACTGCAGCAGCGGTCACGAGGAGGGTTGGGAGCTTGATCACGGGGCGGATGCTAGATGGCAACCGCCACGAGCCGCTAACGAAGCGCGACCTGCTGCCGCACCAGCCACATGCCCCGCTCGAACACGCCCGTTGCGTAGAGCGCCGCGCGGAGCGAGTCAGGCGCCATGTGCGCGCTGGCATCCGAAAGGCGCCCGCGAAGCGCCTCCATCGCAGGCCCCCGGTCCTCCGTCATCTCCTTGAGCACCGACCACTCGAGGTCGTCGTTGCCCCGCACAGCCTCGGCAAGCGTGCGCAGGTTTCCGTCGAAGGCCTCGACGAGACCTCCCACCAGCATCGCGCCCTGGCCGTCAGGATCGATGCGCCTGGACTCGCGCGCAACCTGGACCATAGAGGCGTCAGCGCTCAGCTGACGCGACATGATGTCGCGCATGTAGGACTCGATTGAGTCGAGCAGCGATGCGATCGCCTCGCCGGTACGTGACGCCGACTGGCCACGTCCATCATGCCGCGCGTCGTCCAGCACGTCAGGCAGAAGCTCGACGACCCGAGCATGCTCGCGCGCCACAAGCTCCAGCGCAGATCCCGGATCCTCCAGCGCCGCGTCGCTGATGTAGCGCGGACGCGCGATGTCCTGGTCAGGCGCAGGTGGGCACATCCGCTCGCACATGCGCTCGAGAGGTCCCACGAGAAGCGTGCCGATGACGGCGCACAGCGACTGCTGCACGAGATATGCCACCGCGAGCCGTGCCTGGGGATCCCCGCCGTCGCCGATCACGTAGGCGAGCGGTCCCCACCACTGACCCGCGGCGACCCACGCCGCGAGTCCCACCCCGATGCCGGCGATCGCGTTCAGGGTGGCCTGGAAAACCGCCAGCTGACGATGCTCGCCGCGCAGCCCACGGCCCAGCAGCACAAGGCTGAGCGCGACGCCGACACCGGTGCCGGCCTGGACCATCAGCACCTGCCCGCTGGTGATCACGCCTTGGTGGGCAAGCGTCATCGCGATGATCACGAGCGCCGCAGAGCTCTGCACCACAAGCCGAAGGGCGGCACCGATGACGAACGCCGCCAGCAGCGAGCCCTGCATCACCGTCGCGACCGATGCGAACCACGGCTCCGCCGTGATCGGCGTTGCCGCATCCTTCATCAGCTTCAGCCCAAGCAGCAGCAGCCCGATTGACCAGATCGCGCCTGCGTGCACGCGCACACGTGCGGCAATGCCGAGGCCGAGCACCAGCCCGGAGAGCCCGATCAGGTACCAGATGAGGAGCTGGATGTCGACAGCCGCGACCCACACCAATGCCACCGTGCCCACGTTCGCCCACGCGACTGCCACCATGGCTCGCCGCTTCGGCAGCGCACCTGCGATCACCAGACCAAGCAGCAGGAACGCAACCGCCGTGGCGCTCTGCGTGACCGCACCGAACAGCGCGCCCACGATCGCCGACAATGAGGCCTTCGATGTCCACTTCGTGAGAAACGCCCTGAACCGGCGCCCGATGGCCTGCTTGAGGTTGGTCCTGAGTTGCTCCAGGCCGACAAAGAAGAACGCCAGCCCGGCGAGGAACAGCGAGGCTGGCAGCATCGTGCCCATCGGAGTGCGCGGTGCGGTTCAGCGTCCGGAGGCCGAGGGCGCAGCAGGCAGCCCGAGCAGCCGGTTGATGCCGGAGAACTCGAGCACGTCGCGCACCTGCGGCTGGAGCGAATCGAGCCGCAGCGTGCCGCCGCGCGACTTGACGTGCTTGTGCAGCAGGATCACCACCCGGATGCCGAGGCTCGACATCATGGTCAGGCGTGCGCAGTCGACGGCGATGTCGCGCGTGCCCGCCAGCGCGGGCTCAAGGCACCGGTGGGCGGCATCAGCGGATGACTGGTCGAGCCGCCCGGACCACGACACGGCAAGCGCATCGCCATTGGACCGCCACTCGACCTCAAGGGCACCTGTCGTCACCTTCGCCACTTCCTCTGACATGGGAGGCGAGACTACTCAGGCGATGGTTAGCGCGGACCCTCGCGATGCGACCAAGCGCCAGACCTCACGCAACGCTTGCACATCGCTAATACACGCACACACGCCGGCGCCGACCGATGCGGGATCGGCAGCCGATCATGAAGTTCGCGTGAGCCAGCCCCGGCTGGTGCAGCGCTGCGGCGCCGCACTCCGATACACATGGCGATGCCGAGCGACCAGCCCATGAGTTCGCAGGAGTTCCTTGCGGAGCTTCTACGCCGAGGACCGATCACGGCTGCCGAGTTCGACCGGCTCCCGCGCGACATCCGGTGGGCAATCGAGGTCGAGTGGATCCGAGCCTGGCTCGCGGGCAGCACACCCGAGGACGTGGCGACCGGCACCTCTCGCGAGGAGACACTCGAGAGCGCACGGCTCCGCGCGCTCGACCGCAGTGCGATGCTCGGCTACGGACAGTCTCTGCTGCAGCGCGACCGTCGAGGTGCGGCGCCGCATGGAGACAGCGCCACATCCGACGAGTGAGCGCCGACGAGTGAGCGCCGACGAGTGAGCGCCGACGAGTGAACGCTGAAAGCGCCTCTACAGCCTCAGCGTCGGCGGCGTCGTGCTGCGCCAGCGATGGCGAGCAGCGAGAGCGCGCCCGGCGCCGGGATGAGCGCCATAGCCGAGCCAGGCGACGCCACGTTG
>JBIKNS010000231.1:0-3542 GCA_044358545.1 Phycisphaerales bacterium
CGCGTATTACTAGGCGCACGAAACCGCGCCGTCAAGTCGCCCCGGATCCGCTGTTCAGGGGGTGCAGGGACCCCATGCGGCGAGCAGCGCCGCGAGATCGGTGCCGTTGACCTGACCGTCGCCGTTGATGTCGGCGGGACCCGACTGCGAGCCCCACGCGGCGAGGAGGCTGGTGAGGTCCGGACCGCCGACGCTCCCATCGGAGTTGATGTCGGCTGGGCACGCCACCGCCGGGAACTCCGCTGAGATGCGGAAGTCATCGAAGTACCCAAAGGCATTTGCGGTGCCGGGAGCCGCATCTGTCGTCGCGAAGAGGTTCGCGGCAAAGAGCGAACCGAACGCCGTCGTGGTGTGCGTGAACAGCAGTTGTCCGTTCGCGCGGAGTGTGGCCTCGCCGGTCGCCACGTTCCACCGGTACACGAACTCGTTCCACTGGTTGAGCTGGACCGATGCGCCAGTCGCCACTCGGTTGGCGAGCGCGTAGCCGCCATTGAGCACCACGACAGACCCGTTCTGCGCGTTCACAAGGAACCCGCCAGAAGTCGCGAACGAGCTGCTTGAGATCATGATGCCCCATCCGCTCGCGACCGACTGCCCGCCTGGAACAAACACCTTCACGCGGCTCTCGAGGACGTTGCGTCCTCCAGCGCTCGCGGTCGCCCACTTGCCGCTGTTGGCCAGGTCGAGGTAGCCCCGTGTGCGGCCGCCGTTGAACCTCTCGCTCACCAGCCGGACCATCTGGCCAGTTCCTCCCACAGGATCGACGCCAGGCGCAACGCCCGGACCGATGATCGATCCCGGAGTGAAGGGGGAGTTCGCCGAGCCACTGAGCGCCCATGTGCCACCGACACCAATCCATGCAGATTGACCGTTCAAGTTCCCAGAGAGGTATGCCGGGAAACTGAAATCCGTCGAGTAGATCTCGGTCGCGGAGCAGGGCGAGGCGCCTGCCAGGGCGACCCACATCGAAACCGCCGAGGAGGCGAGACCGACGCGGTGCGGACGTGCAGGACCGGAGAGTCCGGAAGAGACGGGGATCATTTCGGCAATCTACGCCACACGCCACCTGAGTCGAGACTCCGCCATCATTTCGGTGTTGTGCGTCGTACCCCAATCTTGGGCTGCACGGATTGCGCGATATGCGTCCGCTTGCCGCCGCGAACCCCCTCGTGCTCGCCGCCTCCAAACCGCTTGGCGTTCCGGAATCCGCCAAAGCCCGCTCCGTGCGACTGACGCGGCCCCTTGTATCCGTGCTTCTTCATGCCCGTACAGAGCCAACGCCAGACGTGTCATGAGTGCTTCTCTCCCCGGAAGCGAAGTCATCGTCGATCTGACGCACCTGCTGTCAATGGGTCTCCGCCCACGCGCTCTGTGCTGCATCACCCTGTGCAACGGCTGCTGGAACAGCTTGGGGCAAGTGCACGCATTGCCGCTGCAGAGCGGATCATGAGTTCATTTATCGCACGCACGGGCGCAGATGGGTTTGCCCCGGCGCGCAGGTACCTGTGGACCGACGCGTACGCCTTGCTCGCATTGGTGGGCCTGCACTGGCTCACGGGGCGACAGTCGCATCTCGATGCCGCAGCGGCACTGGCGCATCAGGTGCACCGCGAACTCGGTCGGTTCCGGGCGGACGATGCCCGTTCGGGCTGGATCAGCGGGCTGGATGAGCGGGAAGGCGCACGGCGACCCACCGCGGGCGGACTGAGGATCGGCAAGCCGGAGCCCGAGCGCGCGCCGGGTGCGGTGTTTGACGAGCATCGGGAGTGGGATCGGGACGGCCAGTACTTCCACTACCTCACGAAGTGGATGATTGCGCTGAACAGGCTGGCGCACGCGACGGACGATGCGGCATGGAACGACTTGGCGGTTGACCTTGCGCTCGCATCATGGCCTGCGTTTGCGGCCCGATCAGCACCTGGCGGCACTCCGCGGATGCACTGGAAGATGAGTACGGATCTCTCGCGGCCGCTCGTCACGTCCATGGGACACCATGATCCCATCGATGGGCTCGCGACGTTTGCGCAGATCCGGGCATCGCAGCAGGAGCTCGGAGGGCGACATGCGCACTCCGCGCTCGATTCCGTGTGCGCAGACATGCTCGCCATGTGCGAAGCTTCGCACTCATGGGCCACGACCGATCCCCTTGGCATCGGTGGCATGCTTCTCGATCTTGCGGCGATCGTTCGTCTCTCGGTACACGGTCGTCGTGAGTTGGGCAACACGCTTGACCGCGTGCTGGCCGATTCGGCCCGAAGCCTTGATGCATTTGCCTCGACGCACGAACTTGAGCGACCCGTAGGTCAGAGGCTTGCGTTTCGTGAACTCGGTCTTGCCATCGGGCTGTATGCGGTCGAGCCGGTGCGATCGTGGATGCTGTACCCCCACTCAAGACGTGGCGCAACGCGAGCTAGCGTTCAGCGGCTCGGACACGTCCGGTCGATCTCCGATCATGCGGACCTTCGCATCGCGATCCAGAGCTGCTGGATGGAGCCGGGGGCTCAGTCGGCTCCAGCATGGCGCAGCCACGAGGACATCAACGCGGTGATGCTTGCGGCAAGCTTGGTCCCTGATGCGTGCATCATGCCGTGCGCGGCGATGCCTCGGGTGTCCCCCTGAACCAGGCAAGCCACACGAGGACCGAGAGAACGACCGGCCAGACGACCATCAGCGCAAGATTCAACTCGGGGGTGATCGTCCACCGGTCTCCGATCCGGATCGGCAACACGTCCCTTGCCATTGTGCCGAGCCACCAGTGACCAAGGGTCTCGTTGGCCGCCATCCCGACGAGCACAATCAACAGATCCCGTGTACGTCTGCGCATGGTCCAATCTCCTTCGCTCAATGACAGAGACGCTTCAGCCGCTGCCATTCACAAAACGTGAGCCAAGCGCCAGCGGCCACGCTCGGTCGATCCTGCCCGGGGCAATTGGAAGTTTCGACGCGTTATTCGCCGATCCTGCTGTGATCGCCCGGGAACCGGTGTAGGTTGTCAAATTGGTGCCGCAACGAGTGCGCAGCGAGCACCGCTAACCGACAGATCCAGGAGAACTTGTGAAGACATTCATGCTCGCGTGTGCGGCTATGTTGGCTGCTGGTGCAACTGCAGTGGTCGTGGCTGGCGATGCATCGGGCGGCGGTTCGCCGCCGAAGCCGAACATCCTCGTCGTCGTGCTCGACGACATCGGCATCGACCAGATGTCGTTTCCGCCGTACGGGTGGAATGGAGCGCCGCTCTCGCCATCGCTGCCGGTGCTCGCAGAGATCGCCTCCGCAGGCGTGAGCTTCACTAACTTCTGGGCAACCCCTGAGTGCTCGCCCTCGAGGGCTGCGATGCTCACGGGGCGACATGGGTTCAGGACAGGAGTGATCACGGCGATCGTCGATCCGATGCTGCCGGCGGTGCAGCTGCACCCGAGCGAGGTGACTGTGCCGAAGCTGCTGCGAGATGCCGGCTACGTCTCCGGCATGCTCGGCAAGTACCACATGGGTGGCGGACCGGAAAACACGCCAGCAGGATTCGGGTATGAGGCTCCCTTCAC
>JBIKNS010000232.1:0-3527 GCA_044358545.1 Phycisphaerales bacterium
AGCATCAGTAGTCGCGGCGCACGAAGATGCGCGTCGCGAGGCCAAGCACCGCAGCCTCGAAGAGCAGGCTCGTGCCAAGCACCCACCACACGCTTCGCGAGCGCTCCTCCTCCTCGAGCGCGCGCGAGAAGTCACCGCGCTTTACCTCGCGCGACACGAACGCGCGCCTGGGCCCGCGCACCGGCTCGTCCTCGTCAGGCCTTGGAAGCGCCGCCGCCTCCACGAGCCAACGCTCCGCGAGCGACAGCGTCTCGGCCGTCTTTGGCAGCACCGTCATCGTGGTGTAGAACCACCAGTGCGCCTCGTTCCACTTGGCCGATGCCTCAGCCACTGCCTCGCGCCGCTCGCGCAGCCGCTCAAGCTCCGCCGCATCGTCGTCATCCTCTGCGCTCGCCCCCTCAGGCACGCTCGTCTCGAGCGCAGCGACCCGCTCCTCGAGCTTCTGCAGCTCAAGCTCGGTGCCCACGCGCCCAAACGTCGAGATCGACTCTGCGCTATGCACCGCGAACACCGCCGCCCAGAAGAGCAGCGTCACGATCAGGCTCGCCACCGTCGACCGCGTCAGCACGCCCACCAGCGCGCACACGCAGTACAGGTACGAGTAGAAGAGCACCGACAGGGGCACCGCCACAAGCAGAGACCACTCCCACACGCCGCCGCGGATCCCGATCGCCACGATCGTCGCCAGCGCGAACACGCTGACCTGCAGCGCCGTGAACAGCAGCCCCGTGCCCACCTTCGTGAGGAACAGCCGCGTGCGGCTGATCGGCTTTGCCAGCATCATGTCCACCGACCCGGGAGACACAAGATCAGGAATGATCCCGGCCGTCGTCACCAGCGCAAGCAGCGTCGACAGCAGGCCGATCCACCACTCGAGGCCGATGTTCACGAAGAGCAGCTTGTAGAAGGTCTCGCGCGGCACAAGCCGCGAGTTGAAGACGGGCGAGTCGAACGTCCATGTCAGGAACGTGATGCCCTGCTCGTTGATGCCGAGCGACGCGAAGAGCGCCACCACCGCGCCCGACAGCGCGATCGCCAGCCAGAACAGCTTGCGCGCATTCAGCTCGCGGTACGCCGCGCCAAGAATCGCCAGCGTCTGCATCATCATGGGGCACGCTCCGGTCCGCCGGCGGAAGGGGATGTGCCGTTCGCCAGGGACGCACCCGCGGAAGGGGATCCGCCGCCCGCCACCGCGCCGCCCGCGACCGCGCCGCCGCCCTTCGGCCCGCCCGCCGCACCGGGCTTGAAGAAGAGTCCAGTCGTCGGGTCGCGCACCGCACGCATGAACAGGTCCTCGAGCGATTCGCGCACCGCCTGCACCGTGGCCACCACGCGGCCCTCGCCACGCAGCCGATCAAGCAGCGGCTGCGCACCATGCACATCCATCCCGATGAATGTGAGCCGCGTGCCAGGCCCATCGATCCCATTGGACCGCAGCGCGCCTGCGGGCACCGCGCTCACCTGTGCCACCGCACCGGCCCACTCGGGCGCATCGCCCTCGATCACGATCTCGTACCTGCGGCTTGATGCCGTGAGCTCATCAATCGTGCCGTGCGCCGCCACGCGCCCCTGCACCATGATCGCGATGCGGTCGCTCACCATCTCGAGCTCGCTCAGAAGGTGCGAGTTCACGAACACCGTCCGTCCTTGCGCGCGCAGCTGCATGAGCACGTCGCGGATCTCGCGCCGGCCTACAGGGTCCACGCCATCGGTCGGCTCGTCGAGCACCACCAGCTCAGGGTCGTTCACGAGCGCCGCCGCAATCCCGGTGCGCTGGCGCATGCCCTTGCTGTAGGAGCCCACGGGGCGATTCGCCCACGACGACATCCCCACCACATCGAGCCAGTGCGCCGCACGCTGCTTGCGCTCGTGCCGCGGCACAAGGCACATCGCGCCACTGAACTCCACCACCTGTCGCCCGGTGAGGTACGCGGGGAAGCGGTGGTTCTCCGGCAGGTAGCCCACGCGCGCAAGCGTCGCGCGGTCGCCCACGGGTCGGCCAAGCACCTCGCCCTCGGCGCGCGTCGCGCGCACCACCGTCATCATGATCTTCACGAGCGTGCTCTTGCCGGCGCCGTTTGGCCCGAGCAGGCCGAAGATCTCGCCGCGCTCAACGCGCATCGCCACGCCGCGCAGCGCGTGCGTGCCGCGCCCGTAGCGCTTCTCCACGTCGCGCAGGTCAATGGCAGGGGAGAAGTTGCTCACTTGGCCACCCCCGCAGCATGGGCCGACAGCTCGCGGCCGCGGTCGCGCGCCGCACGCAGCGCATCATGCAGCGCGCTGCGGAACCCGCGCGCATCGAGCACCGCAAGCGCAGCGCTCGTCGTGCCGCCGGGGCTTGTCACCATCGCGCGCAGGTCCGCGGGCGATCCTCCTTGCGCCATCATCGTCGCTGCGCCCACCATCGTGCGCCGCACCATGCGAGAGGCGGTCGCGCGGTCGAACCCAAGCGACATTGCCGCATCGATCCACGCCTCCGCAAGCAGGAAGACGTACGCAGGCCCAGACCCGCTCACGGCAGTGGCCGCATCGAGCATGTGCTCCTGCACCTCCACGGCATCGCCCACCGCTCCAAAGAAGCGCGTGACGAAGTCGCGGTCATCCTCGCGGCACCGCGGCCCGCACGCATACGCCGTCATGCCCTGGCCCGCCTGCACGCAGAGGTTCGGCATCGCGCGCACGCACCGCGCCATCGGCCCCAGCGCCTCCGCAACGCTTGCCAGCGTGATGCCGCCCATGATCGAGATCACCAGCGCCGGAGACGCAAGCTCGCCGATGCCCTCGCTCACCTCGCGCATCACCTGCGGCTTCACCGCCAGCACGATGCAAGCCGCACCGCGCGCGTCATGCGCGTTGGGGCTCACGCGGCATCCGAGCAGCGCCGCGCGCTCGCGCGCCGCAGCGTCCGCCTCGATCACGATCATCTGGCGCGGATCGGCAGCCTGATGCCGCACCGCGCCGGTCGCCAGCGCGCTGCCCATGTTGCCGAAGCCAACCACCGCCATCGTGGGCGTCATGCGCTCACGGTAGCAGGGGGGCGCCAGCGCGGTGCACGCCTCACGCGCGCACCTCGCCACCGCACCCGACTACCATCTCCCCACTCATGTACGCGCTCGACTTTGAGCAGCCTGTCCTGGACATCGAGAAGCAGATCGAGCGGCTCGAGTCCGACCCCGCCGCCGCCACGCTCGCGGAGGAGCTCGCCACACTGAAGGCGACCCGCGACACGCTCCTCAGGAAGACCTACTCCAGCCTCACGCCGTGGCAGACAGTGCGCGTCGCGCGCCACCCCGCGCGCCCGCAGACCGCCGACTACATCGACATGATGTGCCGCGACTTCTGCCAGCTGCACGGCGACCGCCGCTTCGGCGACGACCCGGCCATCATCACCGGCCTCGCTCGCATCGGTCCCTTCAAGGTGATGCTCGTGGGCCACCAGAAGGGCCGCACCACCGCCGAGCGCATCACCTGTCGCTTCGGCTGCGCAAACCCTGAGGGCTACCGCAAGGCACTCCTCAAGATGCGCA
>JBIKNS010000058.1:0-11565 GCA_044358545.1 Phycisphaerales bacterium
TGACACTCGCGCAGATCGCGGGGGTCGTCCTCGCGCTCGATGCGGTGATGCGCGGACGAACTGCGCAGGGCACGGTCGCATGGGTGGTGGCGCTCCTGACCATCCCGATGGTCGCGATCGTCTTTTACCTCGTGTTCGGCAACCGCCGCTTCAACGGCTATGTCAGGGCGCGGCGGAAGGGGAACGCGTCCCTTGACCTGATTGCACGGACCTGCGTGGGTGCCATGCGCCCACACGCCGGTGGAGAGGCCTGCCTGTCCCTAGACCCGGGCGCGCGTGCTGCGCTTGAGAAGCTCGCGCACAGCCCGTGGACGCACGGCAACAGAGCCACCCTGCTCATTGATGGAGCGCGGACCTTCGAGGCGATCCACGCTGCGATCGATGCGGCACGCGAGTACGTGCTCGTGCAGTTCTACATCCTGCGCGATGACGCCACCGGGCGCGCCTTCCGGCAACGGCTGCTTGATGCTGCGGCGCGCGGCGTGCGGGTGCACCTGATGTACGACGAGATCGGGTGCAAGGATCTCCGTGACTCGTACCTCGAGCCGCTCCGCCGTGCAGGATGCGCGGTGAGCGGATTCCGCACCACGCGCGGACCTGGCAACCGTTTCCAGATCAACTTCCGCAACCACCGCAAGATCGTGATCTGCGACGGCGACTGCGCCCTGCTGGGCGGACTCAATGTTGGCGACGAGTACATGGGCCTCGACGCGGAACTCGGCGAGTACCGAGACACGCATGTGCGCATCGACGGACCCGCGGTGATGGCTGTCCAGCTTGCGTGGATCGAGGACTGGCACTGGGCCACCCGATCGGTGCCGGCCGTCCGCTGGCGCAGCGCACCATGTGCCGATGGCCACCGAATGCTCGCGCTGCCGAGCGGGCCCGCAGACCGTTTCGAGACATGCCTCCTCGCGTTCTCGCACCTCATCCACTCGGCGCGGCGCCGCATCTGGATCGCCAGCCCGTACTTCGTGCCCGACGAGGGGACGATCGCGGCGCTCCAGCTTGCGGCACTTCGCGGCGTCGATGTGCGCATCATGATCCCCGGGGTCTCGGACAGCCGGCTGGTCAAGATGTCGATGCTGACCTACCTGCCCGACATCATTCCTGCCGGCATTCGCGTGTACCGGTACACGCGCGGGTTCATGCATCACAAGGTGATTCTGTCCGATGACATCGCGTGCGTCGGCACCGCAAACTTCGACAACCGCAGTTTCCGCATCAACTTCGAGATCACGGCCATGGTCGACGGCGGCCACTTTGCCGAAGACGTGCGGGCCATGCTGGCCAGCGACTTCGAACGCTGCCAGGGCGTGCCTGAGTCCGACTTCCTGCGCAAGCCGTGGCTGGCGCGCGCGGCATGCAGGGTGGCTCGCCTGATGAGCCCGATTCAGTAGCGCAGGCCGAACTTCTCGGCGAGCTTGCGCGCAGCCTGCGGCGATGAGTTGGCGAGCCGATCGAGCATGGCCTGCGCCTCGGCGCGGTCGCCCGCGTCCATCGCCATGCGCATCCTCTGGCCGACGACCTGCGGCACCTCCGGCGCACGCGCCATGGCACTATCGCTCGCGCGCCATGCCGCCACTCGATCGCCTGCCGACCAAAGCAGCGACGCCTTCCACACAAGCGGCTCCGGATCGCGAGGATTGTCCGACGCAAGCAGATCCAGATCGAGAATCGCGGCATCCTTCAGGCCTGCGCGCCACGATGCGGCCGCAATCCAGCATCGCGCCTCCATACCGCCTCCTCGCGACGCCCACAGCCGAAGCGCACGGAGCGCCTCATCCGCCTGTCCCGCCCGCAGGAGCGCCTTCCCCATGAGCTCCGCGCTCTCGGCATTTGGCGCGAGTGCCTCCGCCCGCGTCGCGGCATCGACGGCCTCCGCGTTGCGGCCAGTGCGCAGCGCCGAGAACGCCAGCAGTCTCTGCGCCAGCGCATCCTTCGGCTCCGCAGCAACGAGCTTCGCCGCCGACGCATAGGCGGGCTCGTATCGCCGTGTCGCGAGCGCCGCAAACGCATGGCAGAAGAGGAGCGTCCCGTCGGAGGCTGGCTCAGAAACCAGCATCGCCGACAGCTGCGCGTAAGCCTGGTCAGGGTCACCGTGGATCGCTTCGGTGCAGTGCAGCTCGGCGGGGGTCGCAGAGCCGGACGCACGCAGCTCATCGAGGAGTTCCGCCCGGATCCCGTGGCGCTCAGACCAGCCATCCACAGTCGACGGAGGCTTGCCGGGTGTGGCGCAGCCGCCAACAACCGCCATGACGGCCATGGCGACCGCCCAACTGAGGGCATCTGTGTGATTCATACGGGTTGTGTACCCGATGCGGGGGCCCACAAAGGGACCGCGACATCACCGCTGCAGCTTGACCCCGCTACCATGTGCCCTTGCGCGGGTGTAGCTCAGTGGTAGAGCAGTTGCTTCCCAAGCAACAGGCCGCGGGTTCGAATCCCGTCGCCCGCTTTGAAGTTTCAAACATTTGGCGATTCTGTGTGATATAGACAGGTATTTCTGCTATGTTGATGGGCGATTTGGCGGTGTCCGGAGTCCCGTGTGGTACCGAGCTTCGGTCAGAAGGCCAGTGCACGTGAAAGAACACGCGCGTCCAGGACGGACCGCGCACAACACAGGAGACTGTACAGATGAAGAAGATGATGATCGCCCTCTCAGGGATGGCGTTGACCGCAGGAATGGCCTCAGTGGCCGCTGCCGGCAACGAGTACCCAGTGGTCGTGCAGACGGATCTGCAGAAGTCGACCTCAGTCGCGGTGCTTGAGGTCATTGGAACGTCGGCGCCAGATGTCTCCGACCGCAACAGGCGCGGTCTCTGGCGCACGAACTGGTATCACTCGATGATCGCCATCGACGGCATGGAGCAGTCGATGGACGGTTTCGATGGCGAGACCTGGTGGACCAAGAACAGCGGGGTCGTGGATTGCGACAACAACGGCACGGACGATGGGGCAGACATCGCTGCGGGAGCGGCAGATGAGGATGCCGATGGTCGACTCGATTCGTGCGAGCAGGCGGTCGGCGACCTCAATCTCAACGGGGTCATCGACCACGGCGACATCTTCATCGTCTTCGGCTGGTGGCATTTCCCCGCCGGTGCACCGTGCGACTTCAACGCGGACCTGAACATCGACGGGCGAGACCTTGGATTTGTGCTCGCGCGGTTCGGCTGGGTCGTGAACTGACGCGACCCGCCCTTCTCCCGTCACACCACAACTCTTCGTACGCAAGGCGCCGAGCTACGGCGCCTTGCTGCGTTTTTGACCCCTTGCTGCGTGTTGGGCCCTTGCTGCGTTTTGAGCCTTTGAGCCAGGGTGCCGCGCTGCACTCTGGCCGGATGCGCCTGCTCTTCAGAACCCCAAAAGCGACAGCGGCCCGCGCGTGTTGCGCGGGCCGCGTCGTCACTGCAACTTGAATGGGACGGGCACTCGACGCCACATCCCGACCAAGCGGCGCCGAAGCGCCCTCGCGCCACATGGCGCGTTCACGCCGCCATCAGCGGCGGCGGCGTGCTGCCCCCGTAAGTCCTGCAACGCCCAGCAGCGCAAGCGCGCCCGGGGCGGGGATGAGTTCTCCCGAGATGGAGACGTTGTCGATTCGGCTCGATCCGGCCGCAGCGGCAGTCACGGTCGAACGGAATCGAATGCGAAGCTCTGTGGCGTTCTCGGCACCGACAAGCGCCTGCGTGCTCGTGTAGAGCGGGTTGTAGGTCGTGGTAGACCACGTTGCGGGTGCTCCGCCGCCACCAGACTGAAGCACGGTGTAGGAGGTCACTGTCGTCCAATTCACGCCGTCGATACTGAAAATCAACTCAAACGCTGCGGGACCGGTCGAACTGCGCGCTTGATCCCACGAAACGGTGATGCCCGTGTAGTTCGATGTCGACAGCCGCGCCTCGTAGTAATCGCCGATCGACCAGTTGTTGCTGCTGAAGGAGAACTGCGAACCGTTGCCGGCCGGCGAGATGTACGTCGCAGCTGCAAGCGCGTGCACTGAGCTCAGCTGCGATCCCGCAGTCTGATCCCCTAGGTCGGCAGCGCCCACCGAGTAGAAGGTGCCGGTTGGCACATTGCCGGCCCCCGTGGGGAAGGCGGTGGTGATGGACCAGCCCGCGATGAGGTCGGCAGATGCGGTCGACGCAACGGTGGAGGCCACGGTTCCGGCGAGAGCGGCAGACAGGAAACGGCTCAGATGGGGCATTGTGCAGGACTCCAGGGACTGCGCGCGCTGCAGCAGCGCGCAGGGGTTTCGGGACGGCCACGACGCGCACACATCACGCGCACCCCCCTTTCCCAAGGTCCTCCAACGGTGCCCAAACATAGGGGCATACCGACCCAAGTCAAATGGATGCCCAGTCAATCGAGGGATTATCAGGATGATCTGCCGCCCTTCCCTTGCTTGAGACCGTTGGTCGGGCGACACTATCGACATGCGAAGGGAACTTTCCTCGTCCCGGCTGTGCGCAGCCGGCGCTGTGACCCTGAGTGCCATCGCCACGCGTGCTGACGCACAGTCGCCAGGAGAGGACGTACTCCTCCTACCCAACTCGCTGCGAGACTCCATCTCAGTGTGCGACAGCGGCGGAAACCTGCTGAGCCTCTACTACATGTACCTGCCCGCCAACCCCGAGGGTCCGTCGCCGCAGCCCATTCAAGTGGTGACCACGAGCACCGGCACCTTGCTCATCGCCGACGAGACGCTCAAGCAGGTGGCAGAGTTCAACACTGACGGAAAGCTCCTCCGCGTACTCGCCGGAACTGCCGACGGAGTCGCTGGCGCTTACTCGCTCTGCGTGAGCGGCGGCATCGTGTACTTCACCGCGCCGACCACGGACCCCACGTTGCCCAACTACATCTGGAGCGTGCCGCTTAATGGCTCGGCACCGCCGAGCGTGTTTTTCGACTTCTCGGCGCTCGGCGTGCCGAGAGGGATCATCCGCGTGCAGACACCTTCATTCGACGGCTTCTACGTTGGCGATTCTGCGGGCGACGACATTGAACGGATCACGATCGGCGGACAGGCGCTGTCGCCCTTCCACAACTCGGACGGCATCACCGGCATCGACTTCCCCCAGCAGCTCGTGCTACTCGATGATGGGACGATGCTTGCTGCGGGCTTCAGCGATCCGAGGGGCATCTATCGCTACGACAGCCAAGGGAACGAGATCGTCTACCTGCCCAATGGCCCTGGAGCTCGTGGAGTCCATCCCCTGCCGAACGGCGAGTACCTGTACACCTCAGGTGTGGCGATCTATGCTGTGGACTCGGAAACTGGCCAGAACCGCACCGTGTACACGGGCCAGAGCTCTGACTCCTTCAGGTTCATCACGCCGTGGCGCATCCCGGGCGGATGTCCGGCCGACCTCAATGGCACCGGAGCGATCGATGGGCTTGACCTTGCCATCCTGCTGGCGCAGTGGGGCACCAACGGGAGTGCCGATCTCAACGGTGACGGGACTGTGTCCGGCACCGATCTCACCTTCATCCTGAGCGCCTGGGGTCCTTGCTGATCGCCGCCGCGGGCTGAGCCCACGGCATCCGGCTCACGTCCTTCAGGCGTCCGTGGGAGCATCGCACCCCGCCGTGGTCCGGCGGGCTTGCGAGGTTGTCTCGGGCCACGTATCCTAGAACCAGATATCTTGATTTCTGTGTTCTCTTGCTCCAGTGAGGACCGCGGCAGCACTATGTACGGAAAGCAAACCGAGCGGGCGATCGCAGCCATGAGCCGACTCGCAGAGGTGTGGGACGGCGGCATCACCCGCCTTTCTGCCATTCACATCGCCGACAACCGAGGGCTTCCGCGTCCAATGGTCGCCAAGTTGCTGACCATCCTGTCGCAGGCGCGACTGGTCAGTGGGTCCCCAGGTCCGGGCGGCGGGTATGCGCTCGCACGTCAGCCGTCGGAGATCTCCCTCGCAGACGTCTACAGGCTCTTCGAGCGCGATGACATGAGCACGAACTGCCCCTTCGGCGGTGGCGTGTGCGGGGTCGGCGAGCCTTGTGCGCTGCACCATTCGCTTGTCGACATGCAAGCGTCCGTGCAGAAACTCCTGAGCTCGACAACCTTCGAGGTGTTTCGCGCTGCGGCGCAGGACCGGAAGCTCCAGCCTGCGCAGACCGACGGCACCGATCCCCCGCCACGCCAGAGCTGGCGTGCGCCGCTCAAGCGGCGCACGTGAGCAGTGGCGCCTGGAACGATGTTCCCCCGCGACTGCCGGTCGTCTCTCCCTAGACTCGCCCTGTGATGCGCACCAGACTGCTCACGGGCATTGCGCTCATTGCGTGCCTGCTTGGCATTGCGTGGGTCGACGCGCGGATTCCGCCGATCGCGATCCGCGCTGGCGTGGAGCTTCATGGCGGCCTCTTCCTTGGAATCGCTGCCCTGCTGCTCGCGCCCGTGCTCGCGCTTGAGCTCGCGCGGATGGGCAACGGCGCGGGAGTCCGTGCATCGGCGGTGGTGTGCGCGATCGCAGCAACGCTTGGATGCTTGAGTGTGGCGGGTGCCGGATGGGCAGAGTCGCCGCGACAGCTGACGCTGCTGCTGGCGCTTCCCCCACTGTCCGTGATCGCGCTCGCTGCGATCGTCGCGACACGCGGGCAGCGCGTGGATGGCATCGGCGGCGCGTGCGCATTCGCGGCGCTCTCGTACGCGCTGATCGGGTTGTCGCTCGGATCGTGGGTCGCGCTACGGTCGGCAACCGACGCCTGGACGCTTGCCGCCGTGATCCTGGTCGTGAAGAGCTCCGACATCGGCGCGTACTTCACGGGCCATGCGATCGGCCGCCACAAGCTGATCCCGTGGCTGAGTCCGGGCAAGACGTGGGAAGGCTTCCTTGGGGGCATGGCGCTGGCGGCCGGCGCAGGCGCGGCGCTAGGCGTGTGGGGTGGCCTGCCCGCGATCGACCTGCGCACCGGGATCACCCTTGGCGCGGTCATGGGCCTCGTGGGCCCCTTCGGTGACCTGCTCGAGAGCGCGCTCAAGCGCGGCGCGGGCATGAAGGACTCAGGACGGATCATTCCTGGGATGGGCGGGCTCTTCGATGTGCTTGATTCGCTGCTGCTTGCAGGTCCCATCGCGTGGCTGGTGGTCAGCCCAGCCGCACCCTCTGCTACCCTCACAGGTCAATGAGCCTCATCGAGAATCTGGTCAGCCTCCACCGAGTCGACAGCCAGGTGCGCGCGCTGCGCGGACGGCTGGACTCGGCGACGACGTACCTGAAGTCGCAGGAGAGGCAGCACGCCGATGCGTGCGCGCGGCGCGACGAGCTGCGCAGCCAGATCCGGCAGATGCAGGCCACTGCCGTCAACATCGAGAATGAGAGCAATGCGATCCGGGACCGCATCGAGGCGCTCCGCGGCGAGCTGAACAAGTCGACCAACCAGAAGACCTACTCCACCATCCTGTCCGAGCTCAAGCTGCTGCAGGAGAAGCGAGACGAGGCCGACGAGCGCGCACTGGCCCAGCTGGGGAAGGTCGAAGAGGCCAAGGCCAAGCTGACCGAGGTGGAGGGCCTCGCCGCGCAGCGACAGGAGCTGCTCGAAGGCGCCACAAAGGAACGGAACCAGTGCCAGGCTGACGTGGGCGAGCGCCTCGCGGAGCTCGAGCGCGAGCGTGCGCAGGCAGCATCGCACGTGCCGGCCAAGGAGCTCGACCTCTTCAACCGCGCTGCCGAAGTGCATGATGGGGAGGCCATGGCGGAGATCGTGGCCTCCGACGCGCGCCGGCGCGAGTACGTCTGCGGTGCCTGCAACATGGAGCTGCCGCCCGAGAAGTTCGCGGTGCTCTCGACCAACCCCAACGCGGCCGTCGTGTGCGTCTCCTGCAAGCGCATCCTCTTCATGATGCCTCAGGCGCAGGACGCCGCGAAGGAGTAGCGCAGCGGCGTACCCCGCGCACACGGTGCGCGGTCTTCAACATGCCGGCACCCGGGCCACGCGCTGGCGCGTGACCTATGCGTAGCCGAGCCGGCCGAGGTCGTCTTCGTCGAGCCCGAAGTGGTGGCCGATCTCGTGAAGGATCGTGATGCGGACCTGCTCGCGCACCGCCTCCGGGCCGCCGAAGGGCCCCTCCTCATCCTCGCCGGGCTCCCATCCGCCTGCGGCATCGATGATGCCGCGACGGAAGATCTGGATCTGGTCCGGCACCTCGCCCGACTGTGACACGCTGCGCTGCGTGAGCGCGAAGCCAGAGTGGAGTCCGCACAGGTCGTCCTCGTCGGGATCGAGGCCAAGATCGCGGATGAGCGCACGCGGCGCGAAGTCCTCAACGATGAGCGGCGACTCCTCGAGCATCTCGTGCACTGCGGCGGGAAGCGACGCCAGCACATCCTCGACAAGCGCATCGAATCGCTCGCGCTCCGCGGGACGGAGCGCGCGGCTCATGGGAGCGCCCCGCCGACCAGTTCGCCGATGCTTGTGCACCCCTGCCGCTGCACCCACCTGCCGAGACCGTCCGCGATGCGCCCGACCGCTCGAGGGTCGGCGAAGAGCGCGGTGCCCACGCCGACGGCTGTCGCGCCGGCAAGGATGAGCTCAGCCGCATCCTGCCAGTCCATCACGCCACCGAGACCGATGATCGGCACACGCGCCTCGCGCGCCACCTGCCGGTGCACGTCGTGCACGATGCGCACCACGAGCGGGTGGATGGCCGGACCGCTGAGCCCGCCCTGCCCCCGCGAGAGGCGCATGCGCCGCGACTCCGGATCGATCGCCATCGCCGGCAGCGTGTTGGTGAGCGTGAGCGCCGCCGCACCGCCATCGACAGCGACGCGCGCCATACCGACGGGGTCCGCGTCAGGCGCAAGCTTCACGATGAGTCGCATGTGCGGAGCCGCGGTGCGTACCTCGGCAAGCAGGCGGGCGAGCGCGTCAGGGTCCGCGCCGAAGGACCGGCCCGTCGCAGTGTTGGGGCACGACACGTTGAGCTCCACCGTGCGTACCGCGGTGAGGGTGGCGAGCGAACTCACGACGCCCACGTAGTCCCCGATCGAGTGCCCCGCCACCGACACGATCAGCGCGCACGAGAGCCGCGCAGCCTCCGGCAGCTTGGTGTCGATGAATCGCTCAATGCCGACGTTCGCCAGACCGATCGCATTGAGCATGCCTGCCTTGGCGGGAACGATCCGCCACGGGGCGTTGCCCTCACGCGGTTCCCGGGTGATGCTCTTGCTGGTGATGGCGCCGACACAGGAGAGGTCGAGCGCATCCGCCATCTCGCCCACATATCCCGCCGTCCCCGCGGCAAGCACGACCGGGTTGCGCAGCACGAGGCCTGCGATCTCGGTGGCCATGGCGCTCACGGTGCGGTGTTGTAGCAGATCCCATGCGGGCACGTGCCTACCATCGCCCACCATGAGCATCCCAGGCAGCGACCGCATTGCGCAGTTCGAGAAGATGGCGTCCGCAGATCCCTCCAACGAGATGGCGCACTTCTCTCTGGGAAACGCCTATCTGCAGGCTGGCCGCCACGCAGAGGCGGCGCAGAGCCTCTCGCGCTGCATTGAGCTGAGCCCGGAGATGAGCAAGGCGTACCAGCTCTGCGCGCAGGCGATGATCGGCGCAGGGTGGGTGGATCGCGCGGTGGACGTCCTCAACCGGGGGATTGCTCTCGCGGCGCGCAAGGGCGACCGCATGCCGGAGCAGGCGATGGTGCAGCTCATCAGGTCCGTGGGACGCGAGCCTCCGACCGTGGAGCGCCCCGCGGTCGAGAAGGCACCGGTGGCGCCCGGACAGGGCGGGTTCACCTGCGGCCGCACCGGACGCACAGGCACGAAGCTCGCGAAGCCTCCCTTCAAGGGACCCGTCGGAGCGTGGATCCAGGACAACATCAGCGCCGAGACGTGGGACGAGTGGATCCGCCAAGGCACGAAGGTGATCAATGAGCTGAGGCTCGACCTCTCGCGCGACCGCGATCAGGATCTCTACGACCAGCACATGCGCGAGTACATCGGCCTCGACGACGAGACCCTCAAGGGCCTCCGCGCTGGCGTCACGACCGCCTGAGCCAGACCCACCACTCAAGCAGCAGGACCGCGACCGCCGCGAGGATCAGCCACGGCCAGAGAGCGGTGCGGGATGCACCCGGAGATGACTGGCCCGCGACCTGCTCGGTGCCGACCGTGAGCTCTGGGACCGTGTCGATGCGGCCCTCGCGCGCGCTGTCGAGGTTGACCGCGAACGACTGCACGGCCTCCGCGTCGCCGCTGCCCCACGATGCGACGTACACGCCAGCGCGACGCGCAGGTCCCCACGCGAAGCTCGAGGGATCGGCAACCGTCAGCTCCATGCGCGTGTCATCGGGCTGCGTCAGCGTGACGCGGGTGGCCTCAGACGGCAGGCGCGCCGCGAGCGCGTCGCCAGGCCGGAGCGCCTCCTCGGTGATCGGACGGCCGTTGGCTGCGAGCCAGTCCACGGCGTTGGCGACGAAGTTGACGAAGCTGCGCTGGAAGGGCCAGTTGCTTTCCATGGGGTCGAACGTGACGCACACGAGCGCCACAGGTCCGCGAGACTGGGCAAGCACGACGGCGCCCTCGGAGGCGTCAACCACGGTCTCGGCATCGGCACCCGCCGCGACCGCCACCATCGACCCGATCCAGAGCCCATCGAGATTGACGTAGCGCAGCAGCGGATGCTCGTCGCGCGTGCTTCGCACGACTACGGATTCCTTGTTGCCGTAGGGCTCGAAGCCGGCGAGAGGCGGAACAACCGCGAAGCTGAGATAGCGGCCGCGGTCGAGACGCGCCGGCACTGCGCCGTCGAGCACTACGGCATCGAAGCGGTCGGCGAGCGTGGTGTCTTGCGACGTCGCACTCTCCCACTCTGCAAGGCTGAAGGTGCGCAGTTCGGCAGGCGCGAGCCCCTCAAGCGCCGACTTGATCGCGAAGGCGCCGCGGCCCACGAGCGCGATGCGAAGCGCGCGCGGCGCGGCAGCCACGACGTGCGCGATGTCATCGTGGGCGAGCGCATCATCCGCATCGATGCGCACGCCGATGACACCCGCCCGCGGGAGCGGGATCGCAGGGAATCCCACCTGCGACTCGCCCGGACGCTGGTCGCTTACCCGCGCGGGAATCTCGACCGGCTCGGGAGTGAGGCCTCGCACGTCGCCATCCACGATGAGCGCGACGTCCGTGCGGCGCGGGGCCGCGCCCCAGTTCACCAGCCGCGCGAACACCTGCACCTGCTCGGGACGGTCGGGGTCGCGCGCTGCTGCCACGGAGGCGACGCCCGCATTGGCCGCATCGGCGGAACCCACAGGGCGGTAGGCGAGCCGCTCGCCCTCGCGAAGCACCTGCTCGCTCAGGTCCTCGATGCGACCGTCCGAGATGAGTTCGATGACTGGCGGCGCCGCCGGACGCGCGTCGGGATCGTCGGGGCGCGTGACGGCCGTGAATGCGCGTGCAAGCTCGAGCGCCTCCCCAATCCTGCTTGCCTCATCGGTCGGCCGGATCCCCGAGATCGCGTCGCGCACCTGCGCGGCGTTGTCGGTGTAGGGCGCGAGCACCTCCGCGCCGCCTGCGAAGGCGATGACCGCAATCTCGGGCGCCGCACCCGAGAAGA
>JBIKNS010000233.1:0-3509 GCA_044358545.1 Phycisphaerales bacterium
CAGAATCTCCGCGAGCGCGTCGCGCTCGAAGTCGCGCGCCCTCACACGGCAGCCCGCGACAGCATCGGCGAGTGCAGCAGGGTGCGTGAGTCCATGCGTCACGGGCCACTCGGCGGATGCCTGTGGAGGATCGCCCTCGCAGATCAGGTTCGTCACGATGCGCCCGCGTATCGGCTCCGCTGGATGGCTGGCGTACCAGCCCACCACATTCGTCTGAAGGCCTGACTGGGACAGGATGTTCCACAGCGCCTTGCACTTGCGCGACGTGCTGCTCGCAAGCCTCAGTCCGGAGCCGTCTGGCTTGGGCTCCACGAAGTTGAGGATCCCATGCTTGTCCGCGGTCTTACCCGTGGCGATGGATGTCCAAAGCAGGGGCGAGAGCTTTGGATCGAGCGTTCCGAGGTCGGAGCGAACGCCAGACCCAATGAGACGCGCCAGCGTCGGCATCACGCCCTTGGCGATCAGCGGGTCGATCACCATCCAGTCGGCCGCATCCCAGCCGATGACGAGCAGTCGACTCGCAAGCCGCTGTCTCATGCCGATATGCCGCCGCTCGCGCCGGAGCCGCCGTTCCCGCGCATCGAGGCCGGTGGCATCCCGTCATGTCGCTGCGGTTCGGATGCGGGCACCGGCGGCTGCGCGAGCGCCGCCGAGCAAGGCCCGACCGATGGCCAGCGCTCGCCGCCGCACGCCAGCTGGCAGGAGTTGCATGCGGACGCTGCAAGCGCAATCGCGCCGACTGCCGACTGCAACCGGAATCTGTGCATGCCGATCGCTCCTTTCGCAGGGCGGAGCCTATCCCGACCTCGAAGTCGGGGCGCTGTCCCAAGGGGCAACACTCCGGTGCGGCGCGTAACGTGCCTCACTTGATCGAACGGAACATCCACGTGCGTACAGCCTGTCACCAACTTGTCAGGAGCCTGTGTCAATCGGTGGTCGTCCTGGCGGCGGCATGGCCGTTGTGCGAGTCTGCAGGTTCGCCTGCGCCTGCGCCGCAGGGCGAGCGCGAAAGCAAGGCGCAAGCGGTGGCAGCGCTTGCGCTACCGCCCGGCGAGAGGCCCGTGAAGGTCCGAGCCCGTTTCGACCTGCACGACATCAACCAGATCGACGATGACGCGGAGGTCTTCGAGTTCACTGGCGTGATGACGCTCACGTGGAGGGATCCGCGTGCTGCATTCGACCCCTCCGAGGCTGGGGTGAGCGAGAAGGTCTATGGGGGCGGATTCCAGTTCAACGAGATCAGCCCCTCGTGGTATCCGCAGGCAGTGCTCGTGAACGAGTCTGGCCTGTACTCCAAGAGCGGAGTCATCCAGCGGGTGCTGCCGGATGGCACGTGCACCCTCATTGAGACGATCAATGCAGCGGCGAAGTCAGACCTGAACATGCGGAGGTACCCGTTCGACAGTCACCGCCTCGCGGCCACATTCGAGATCCTCGGATACAGCAGCGGCGAGGTCGTCTTCGAGGTGGATCCGTCGGGTGCAGGGGCCGCGTCCGAGTCGATCTCCATTCCGCAGTGGAACATCTCGGCAGTCACGCTCGCGGCGCGCGAACGGACGTCGCCCTATGCCGGCGCCTCCGGCAAGGCGTCTGCGCTTGTGCTCTCGCTCGACGTTCACCGGCAGTCGTTCTACATCCTGCGGCTCGTCGTGTTCCCGCTGTCGCTGATTGTGGCACTGTCGTTTGCCGTGTTCTGGATGGACCGCTCATCACTTGGCGACCGCATCAGCGTCTCGTTCATCGGCATCCTGACGGGGGTCACCTACCAGCTCGTGATGAGCCAAGGCCTGCCGCAGATCGCCTACCCCACGCTGATGCATGCGTTCCTGTACCTGAGCTTCCTTGTCATGTGCGCCACGGTGGTCGTCAACCTCGTCGTGGGGTCCATGGACAAGCGCCAGAACTTCGCAATGGGCGACCGGATCGACTACGCGTGCCGGTGGGTCTTCCCGCTTGGCTACCTGGCCATGCTGGTCGCGCTCGGCGTGATCGCGGCCATCTTCACCGGAACGCCGTCTGCGTGATGCGGCGGCGCGTCAGGTCAGGGGGTCGACCACTGCGCGAGCAGGTCCGTGAGGTCAAGCCCGTTGACGGTGCCGTCGCCGTTCATGTCCCCTGAGCCCGAAGTGCCCCACGCCGCAAGCAGGACCGTAAGGTCGAGCGCGTCGACCCGACCGTCCCCGTTGAGGTCGCCGGTGGGTCCGAGCACGACGGGGGCCTGCGCCGCGAATGTGGTGGAGTTCGGCGCACCCGCGGTGCCCGGCTTGAAGAGGCCAAGCGTCACGTTGGCGCTGGCCGGCGGACGGTCCGCGTCGAACCAGAAGTTGTACATCGTCGCGTAGCGGAGCGCGTTGCTGTTTGGGTTGACGGCAAAGTCGCCGCCCTGCCACGTCACTGCGCCGCCCGCAACGGTGGCCGTCCAGTCGGCGGGGGAGTACGGGTCCCCGGAGTGGTAGTTGACGTCACGGAACCCGATGTTCGTGATGGCGGTGCCCGCTGCGACTGGCACCGAGAAGCGGCCTCCGCTGCGGTCGGAGTTCAGGTTCTGGATCGCGAACTCGTAGCGCCAGGTGCCGTTGCCGTTGGGGCGCACGAAGTAGCCCAGGATGAAACGCCCGTCCCCGGGCACATCCGCTGGGACAAGCGTCACGGCCGAGTTGAACGTGGGCCACGCCTCGATCGCGCACTTCTGCTGCACCGTAGGGCCGGTGGTGGTCAGCGCGTATGCGCCAGAGGCGAGCGCGCCGACCGTGAACGCGCGCCATGATGCGTTGTTGTTGTCGTTGCCGCCCGCCGCATCTTGCGCGTGGATGTACTGCGCCTCGACAAAGTACGACGCGCCCGGATTGAGCGATGGGTTGAGGTCATTCGCATTGACCTGCAGCCGGCGCCCAATGGTGGCTGGCGCAGCTGGCATACCCTGGTTGATCGTTCCCGGGAAGTAGCCCGTGGCAGCGTTCACCTCCCAACGGGCGCCGAGCCCGCTCTGGCTGCCGTTGAGGCTGGCGCTGTACGGATCGGAGCATCCGACACCGAGATACGTGCCGGTGCTCGAAGCCTGACAAGATCCGCAGAGCGTGCCCTGCAGGGCAGTGAACCCGTGCTTGCCCCAGCTCATCCCGATCTGCTCAAGGCGACCGTCCTTGTGCCGGAACATGTTCTGCGGGATGAATGGATGCCGATTGTCGGGGGAGGCGAACCACTCAAGCTGGGCAGTGCCGATGTTGCAGCTGGTGGTGCCAACGGCATAGGCCATGATGGTCTGACCCGCCGAGACGACCGATCCGTACGCGGCGATGCTCGGGATCGCGCCGACGATCACGTCAGCTCCGATGCCGCCGCCGCCGCCACCGCCGCCGCCACCACCGCCACCACCACCACCGCCACCACCACCAGAGCCCAAGTCTGTGACGGCAATCGTGCCGCTGCCGAAGTTGGCGGAGCCGAATCCGCCGACCACCACTCGATACGTCACGCCCTGGATCAGGGACGCGGTGATGGTCGACTGA
>JBIKNS010000234.1:0-3504 GCA_044358545.1 Phycisphaerales bacterium
GGTGGCACGCAGCGCATGCCACACGCGCGCCATTGGCACGCACCATACGAGCCACCCCGCACGGTTGAGGCGCATGCAGAGGTCGAGATCCTCGCAGTGGAGGAAGTAGCGCTCGTCGAAAGGACCTACCTCTTCGATCGCCGATCGCCGCACCATCACGCATGCGCCGGAGACCGCATCCACGGCAAACGGCACCGTGCCCAGCGGCCGGCGTTCGAGGTGAAAGTCAGGGAAGAGCCGGGGCCACCACCGGCCCAGCGGCCACAGGCCAAACGCCCGCACAAAGCCGCGCCAGGGCGTGGGCGCGTCACGGCGAGACCCACGCTGCTCCTTGCCTTGGTCATCGACAAGAAGGCCACCGACCGCGCCCACGTGCGCATCCGACATGATCGTGCGGCGAAGCGTCTCCACCGTACCCGGCAGGCACCGTGCGTCCGGGTTCAGGAAGAGGACAAGATCGTCTTCCTGTAGGGGCTCTCGCAGGCTGACGTTGCTGTCCGCCGAGGAACGCCCCAAGGGCCGTGGCGAGGACGCCAGACCGTCGATCGCCGCTGGCACGTCGTATCCGGGCCCGATCCACCCGAGCGCGCGCAATCCATCGTTGCAGCCCACTGCAAAGCCGCCGTTGGTGGCGCGCCGAACAACGGTCAGCGACTGTCGGCCTGCGAACTGCCGCTCAAGTGCCTCGGTGCTCCCGTCCCGCGATGCATTGTCGACCACAACCACACCGTCGACCGCATCAATCACTGATGCCACCGCATCCGCCAGCATCCTGCCGGCATTGAAGTTGACGATCACCACATGGATCACGGGCGGGTGCGAAGGCTACATCTCCCGCGGCTGGCATGCATATGCTGCCCCGCGTGCACGAGCTGCGCGCGACAGCACGCGAATGGTGGGAAGGGACGCGCGCCGCGGACTTCTGGCTGACCCTCGCGTGGTACGACATCTCGCTGCGCTACCGGGGCTCGTTCCTGGGCCCTTGGTGGATCACGCTGAGCATGGGCATCATGATCATGGGCCTAGGGCCCCTGTACTCGACGATCTTCGACATCTCGATGTCGACCTTCTTCCCGTACGTGACGCTGGGCCTCATCTTCTGGGGGTTCATCTCCACCACCATAACGGATGGTTGCGCGTGCATCGCCGGCGCCGGCAACTTCCTGAAGCAGTCGCCCTTCCCGCCGAGCGCGTTCGTCTGGCGCATCATCGCCAAGCACGTGATGTTCACGGCGCACCACTTCGTGATCTTCATTCCCGTGGCGATCTGGGCCGGCATCACGCCCAACTGGCACACGCTGGCCTTCATCCCCGGGTTCGTGATCGTCACGCTCACCCTCCACGCATTGGCCACCATCCTCGGCATCCTCTGCGCCCGCTTCCAGGACATCACACAGGTGGTGGCCAGCACGATGCAGATGCTGATGTTCCTGACGCCGGTGTTCTGGTACCCCGAGGGTCGAGTCGCGGTCGCCAAGCGTCTCATCTACAACCCCCTCTACTACCTGCTCGAGCTGATGCGCAGGCCGCTACTGGGCGAGCCGCTCGAGCCGGTGTTCTGGATCGTCGGCGGATCCATGTGCGTGGCATGCGTAGTGGCGGCGCTGCTGCTCACGGCAGCCAAGCGCCGCCAGCTCGTCTACTGGATCTGAGCGATGCCGCGACTCTGCCTTGAGCATGTGACGGTCCACCTGCCCATCCTCGGGGCGCGCGCGTTCTCGCTCAAGCACACGCTGATGGCGTCTGCAACGGGCGGCCGCATTGGCCGCGAGGCCGGCGTCACCGTGGTCGAGGCGCTCAACGACATCTGCTTCGACCTTCGCGACGGCGACCGCATTGGCATCACTGGCCACAACGGCGCGGGCAAGACGACGCTGCTGCGCGTGCTCTCGGGCGCATACCCCCCCACGTCAGGCACGCGCATCTGCGATGGCCGGCTCGCCACGCTCATCGACCCGTCGCTGGGCATCCAGCCCGAGGCCACCGGCTACGAGAACATCATGCTGCGCGGGCTCGTGATGCGCATCGGGCGCAAGAGGATCCGCGAGCTGCGCAGCGAAATCGCCGCCTTCACCGAGCTCGGCGACTTCCTCTCCATGCCGGTGCGCACCTACTCCTCGGGCATGAGGATGCGGCTTGCGTTTGCGATCGTCACCAGCGTGCCGGCGGACATCCTGCTGATGGACGAGTGGCTGTCGGTGGGCGACGCGGACTTCCAGCCCAAGGCAGAGGCGCGCATGCGCGAGTTCGTGAGCAAGTCGGGCATACTCGTCGTGGCCACCCACTCGAAGGACCTCATCGCGCGCGAGTGCACGCGCATGATCACGCTCAAGCACGGGGCGATCATCGCTGACGCGCCGGTGGTGCCCAAGCCGAAGGTGGCCGCGGAGGCGGCGGCAACGAGCCCCGCCGCAGGTGGCGCGAGTGCCGCCGCGGCGCCTAGCGCTCGCCCGCCTTCAGCTGGGTGAGCGTCTCCTCGAGAAGCGCTGACCAGTCGGGGCGCGACGGCAGGAGATCGCCCAGGCTGTCGTCGAGCCGGCTCTGCGCGGGCCGGCGTGCAGGAGTCGGATACTCCGACGTCGCGATGGGAGTGACCACCGGCGGTGCAGCACGCTCGGGCGTCAGCCCCGCGAGCAGCCCCATCGCGTGCGCACGCTCCATGATGCGCTGCGCGAAGCCGTGCCATGTGGTGGAGCCCGCAGGGCTGAGGTGCTGCACGCCGGTGGCGGCGAGCGCGGCAGGCGCGGCGAGGGCAGCCATCGCGCCACCGCCGCCTTGCGCACCCGGCGCGCGCACAAGCGCGGCGGTCATCCGTGCGATCCAGTCGGCGCTCATCGGCGTGCCGTGCTGGTCCGCCACCACGCGCAGCGGCTTGCCCTCGCGCGCCACGCGCAGCATCGTGAGCAGGAAGTTCTTGCCGTACGGCGCATACACCCACGCGATGCGCAGCACGAGCCACTGCGGCGCGCTGGCGCGCATGCCCGCCGGCCGCGCACCCAACGGCCGCGCATCGGCCGCGCCACCCGCGCCCGCGCCGAAGGCCTCCGCAATCGCGCGCTCGCCTGCGAGCTTCGTCTTGCCGTACACGCTCATCGGCGCGGGCCGGTCGCGCACCGTGTACGGCTCGGCCTTCGCGCCATCGAAGACGTAGTCGGTGCTGTAGTGGATGAGCGACGCGCCGCAGGCCACACACGCGCGCGCAACCTCGCCCACTGCATCGGCGTTGATGCGCTGCGCGAGGTCCGGCTCGGACTCTGCCTTGTCGACGGCTGTGTATGCAGCCGCATTCACCACCAGGTTGGGCTTCGCCCGCTCCACCGCTCGCGCCACCGCGCCAGCGGCAGTGAAATCCGCATCGGCCTGGTCGAGCGCCACCACCTCACCGAGATGCGCGCAGCGCACCTGCAGCGCGCGGCCCACCTGCCCGCCCGCGCCAAGCACCAGGATGCGCATCAGCCGAAGACCTCGGCATCGGCAAGCAGCGGCGCCTGTGCATCGCGCGGA
>JBIKNS010000219.1:0-3742 GCA_044358545.1 Phycisphaerales bacterium
ACAGACATCGCCCACTCGCCGCCTGCGCCATCGGGCACGCGCATCTCCGCATGCACCGGTAACGGGTCGGCGCCGAGCACCTCGCCGAGCGCCGCACGGATTCGCCCCATCAGGTCTGCGGACGCGGGCACATCGAGCGCAGTGCGACCGCCGTGTCGAAGCGTGAACCCGACCTCCGGATGGGCGAGCGCGGCGTTCACCGCCGCATCGGTGATGCGCGCCGACTCGGCGGATTCCGCACGCAGGAAGTGCCGCCGCGCGGGCACGTTGTCGAAGAGGTCGCGTACCTCGACCGTTGTCCCGTGCCGACCCGCTGCAGGCCGTGCGGGCTGGGCTTCGCCGAAACTGCACGCAAGGCTCCACGCCTCGGCGGCATCCCGCGTGCGGCTCGTCAACGCAAACCGCGATACCGCCGCCACGGAACAGAGCGCCTCGCCGCGGAAACCGAAGGAGGACAGCCTCCACAAGTCGCTGGCGTCGCTGATCTTGCTGGTCGCATGGGGTGCCACCGCAAGCGGCAGCTCATCGGGAGGGATCCCCGCGCCATCATCGCGTACACGGATCAGCGACCTCCCGCCGCCTTCGGTCTCGATGTCGATCCGCGTGGCGCCCGCATCGAGCGCGTTCTCGACAAGCTCCTTCACCACGCTCGCCGGACGCTCGACCACCTCGCCAGCCGCAATCTGGTGCACGAGATGCTCTGGCAGCGCGCGGATCGGCATGGTGCGCGGATATCGTACTTCGGTGCGCGAAACGGTCGTGATCGGCGACGTGCATGGCTGCGGCGAGGAGCTGCGGCTGCTGCTCGCGCGCATCGATCGAGTCGCGCCGCGTGCGCGCATCGTGTTCGTGGGTGACCTGCTGACGAAGGGTCCGAGGCCGGACCTCGTGGTCTCCGAGATCCTCTCGCGCAGGGAAGCGGGTGCGGACATGGAGCTTGTGTGCGGCAACCACGAGCCTCGCGCCCTCGAGGCGCTGATGCGCGCCGGTCCCGACGCGGAACTGGAGCTGCTGCCTCCTCGTCTCGCCGAGATGGTCGACATCCTCGCCGACGAGGACATGCTCGACGATGCGATCGCACTCATGCGCGAAGCGCTGTGCACGAACGTGCTCCGCGGTCCCCAGCGCAGGTGGGCCGTGGTGCACGGCGGGGTGGATCCGCGGCTCGGGCTTGACCGCACGCCGCCGAGGCGACGCGTCACCATCAAGGGCGCGCCTGACGAGGTGGATTGGTGGTGGTCGTACGACGGACGCGACGGGCTGCTCGTCGTCGGGCACAAGCCACTCGCGTCGCCTTTGGTCCTGCGACGTGCCGATGGCCGCGCGGTCGTGGTCAACGTCGACACCGGATGCGTGTACGGCGGTGCGCTCAGCGCCTACCGCATCGAGCGGGATTCGATCGTGTCGGTGTCAAGCCGCCAGCGCGGCGACCGCTCGCTGCGCTCGCGCCTGAGCATCAGGCCGGCGACCAGCGCATGGCAATGGGCTGACGGCGCCCCGGTCCGAAGGCGCGCGGGCTGAGCTTGGGCACGATCGGCGCCTGCGCGCGCTTGTGCTGCGTGGCGTCAATCGCACGGCACCATCGAATCACCATCGACAGGTCGAGGCTGCTCGCGGCGGCGATCGCGTGCGCCGGCAGCTCGTGCTCCACCCATCCGCGCACGATGGCGTCGAGCTGCTCGTAGGGCGGCAGCGTGTCCTGGTCGCGCTGGTCCGGCTTGAGCTCGGCGCTTGGCGCCTTGTCAATGCTCGCCTGCGGGATGGAGTCTGGGGGAAGGCCGATCTCGGCCCCATGCGCGTTGATCCAGCGCGCGAGCCCGTAGACATCGGTCTTCAGCACATCGCCGATAGGGCTCATCGCGCCGCACATGTCGCCGTACAGCGTGGCGTAGCCGGTGGCCATCTCGCTCTTGTTGCCGGTGGACAGCACAAGCGCGCCGGAGGCATTGGCCATCGTCATCAGGATGATGCCGCGAAGGCGGCTCTGCATGTTCTCGTCGGCCACGCCGGAGGGCACGCTGCCTGCGGCCGCCCCGATGAGCGCCGAGAGCCCAGCATGGGCATCGGCGATGGATACGCGTGCCGGCGGCGCCATGCCAAGCCGGGAGGCCACCTCGACCGCATCCGCGATGCTTCCCGCACTCGACCAGCGGCTTGGCATGCACACCCCGCGCACCGCGGATGGACCCAGCGCAGACACCGCAAGCGCGGCCACTACCGCGGAGTCGATGCCGCCGGACAGCCCCAGCAATGCATGCGCATGGCCAGTCTTGCGGAAGTAGCCCCGAATGGCGCACACGATCGCGTGCGCACGCTCGCGCGGCGGAGTCCAGGCCGATGCATCGCCCGTCCCGGAGAGCGAGACCGAGGGCACGAAGCGCGGCGCTCGCAGCGTGCAGGCGCCCGAGGGCCCCCACTCGCTCGAGCCGCCATCGAACACGAGGTCGTCCTGCCCGCCCGCGGCGTTCACGCTGACCACGCGCACGCCGAGCGCGCGCGCGGTGCCGGCGAGCAGCGCGTCGCGACGCGCGTCCTTCCCCACCGCAAACGGCGACGCGCTCAGCACGCACAGCGTGCGTGCGCCATCGGCGACGCACGCAGCCGCGAGGTCATGGTCATGTCCCACGCCACCGTTCCCGTCCCGCGCGCGCCACAGGTCCTCGCACACGAGGATGCCGATGCGCTCGGACCCTCCATCCTTGCACGGGACATCCGCCACGGTGTGGTGCGTGCCCGAAGTGAAGTGCCTCGCCTCGTCGAAGACGTCGTAGTTCGGAAGGTGGACCTTGGCGTGAACCGCGCGGACAGCGCCCCCCCACACCAGCACTGCAGCATTGGACGTGCGTGCGCCACCGGTCCGCCACGGGGAGCCCACGATCGCCGGAATCGGCGACTCGCGCGCCACGCGCTCCACCGCATCCATGCACCGGGGGACGAAGTCCGCGCGCGGGAGCAGGTCTCGCGGCGGGTACCCGCAGATCGAGAGTTCAGGCGTGACCGCGAGCGACGCGCCCGCCGCATGCGCCTCGCGCAGCGATGACAGAAGCGCGTCGGCGTTTGCGTCGAGGTCCCCGACCACGGGGTCTGCCTGGATCAGCGCGACGCGCATGTGCACGCGTCAGCTCGAGGCGATCTCGCGCAGCGTGCCGCGCGCGAGCACCGCGATCCCGCGCTCGCGAAGCACGCCGAAGAGCTGCTCCGCATGGTCAGGTCCGCGCACCTCGACCTGGCAGAGCACCTGCACCTTGGAGACATCCGCATCCCCGAACGCGCGCTCGTGGGAGATCTGCTTGACGCTTGCGCCGGTCGATGCGATGGCGGCCGCGATGTCGGCGAGCCCGCCCGGCCTGTCACGGATCACCGCAAGGAACTGGATCAGGCGCCCGTCGAGCGCGAGACCGTGCTCGATCACGCGCGAGAGCACGGCAGGATCGATGTTGCCTCCGCAGAGCACGAGCACCACGCGGCGCGCGCTGCCGATGCACCCGCGGTGCGCGATCAGTGCGGCAAGCGCGGCAGCGCCGGCGCCCTCCACCACCGCCTTCTCCATCTCGACAAGACGCAGGATGGCAAGAGTGATCGCACGCTCGTCCACGGTGACGAGGCTCGAGATCCGGTCGTTCGCAACACGGAACGCAAGGTCGCCCACCTCAGGCACCGCGAGACCGTCGGCAAGTGTCGGGTCCACGCCGATGCGCACCGTGCGCCCGGCGGCGCGTGCCGCCGCCAAGCTGGCGGCACG
>JBIKNS010000104.1:0-7749 GCA_044358545.1 Phycisphaerales bacterium
GCCTGCGGACGCATCCTCTCGAGCACGACACCGATGCCGGCCACCAGACCGCCGCCGCCGATCGGCGCGATCACCGCATCGCATTCGGGCACATCCTCGAGGATCTCGAGGCCCACCGTGCCCGCGCCCGCGATGATCTCGGGAGCGTTGAAGCCGGTGATGAACATCAGCCCGTCACTGGCGACGAGCTCCTCGGCGCGCTCGCGCGCCTCGCCGATGTTGTCGCCGTGCAGCAGCACGCGCGCCCCGAGCGCTGCAGCTCGGGCCTGCTTGATGAGCGGCGCAAAGCGCGGCATCACCACCGTGACAGGCATCCCAAGGTCACGGCCGTGGTACGCGAGCGCCAGCGCGTGGTTTCCGGCGCTCGCGCCGACGATGCCGCGCGCGCGCTGCGCAGGGTCGAGCTGCATCAGCAGGTTGCGGGCGCCGCGCTCCTTGAAGGAGCCTGTCGCCTGCAGGAAGTCGCACTTGCACCAGACATCGAGCCCGAGCAAGTCGCTGAGCGCGGGGCTGCGCACGCATGGCGTGCGCACCACGCCCCCGGCGATGCGCCCGGCAGCGCCCACCACGTCCTCGAGGGTGACGGTTGAGTTGCCGGTGTGCGTGGCCATGCGTCTGGTGCGGGGTGTGCAGCGGCGCCGCACAACGCGGCACCCGCCGGGTCAGGTGGCCGGACCCGCCGCACGCACCTCGGGTGTCACCGCGTACTTGGCGTCGTTCTCGCGGAACTTGCGCGCAAGCTCGGTGGCCTTCGCGTCGTACGCCGCGCCGTCACGCCAGGTCTTCCGCGGGTCGAGCACGTCGGAGGGCACGCCGGCCACAGCCGTCGGCATCTGAAGGCGGAATATCGGGTGCGCCGCGAAGGTTGCACGCTTGAGCGAGCCGTCGAGGATCGCGTTCACGAACGTGCGCGTCCACGGAAGCTTGAAGCGCGATCCCGTGCCGTAGGGTCCGCCGGTCCACCCGGTGTTGAGCAGCCACACATCGGACTTGTGGGCCGCGATGCGGTCGCGCAGCATCTCCGCATAGCGCATCGGCGGGCGCGGCATGAAGGGGCCGCCGAAGCACGCGGAAAAGTTCGGGGTGGGCTCCGTGACGCCCGCCTCGGTGCCCGCGAGCTTCGAGGTGTAGCCGTTGAGGAAGTAGTACATCGCCTGCTCCGGCGAGAGCCGCGACACCGGCGGCAGCACGCCGAACGCGTCCGCCGTCAGGAAGATCACGTTGCGGGGGTGCCCCGCCATGCTGGGAATGCGCGCGTTGCGCATGTAGGAGACCGGGTACGTCACGCGCGTGTTCTCCGTGCGAGACGCGCTGTCGTAGTCGGGCACCCGGCTGTGCGGGTCGACGACCGTGTTTTCAAGGACGCTGCCGAAGCGGATCGCGTCCCAGATCTCCGGCTCGGTCTCGCGCGAGAGCTTGATGCACTTGGCGTAGCAGCCGCCCTCCATGTTGAAGACACCCGTGTCAGACCATCCGTGCTCGTCGTCGCCGACGAGGTCGCGGTGGGGGTCCGCGCTGAGCGTGGTCTTGCCGGTGCCGGAGAGGCCGAAGAACAGCGCCACGTCGTCCGGATTGCCGCGGGCGACGTTGCACGAGCAGTGCATGGGGAACACGCCCATGTCCGGCAGGTCATGGTTCATCGCATAGAAGATGCTCTTCTTCATCTCGCCCGCATAGCGGGTGCCGACAATCAGCACGAGCTTGCGCTCGAGGCTCTGCGCGATGATCACGGGGCCCTTGGCGCCGTAGGCCGACGGGTTGTCGACCTTCATGTTGCATGCGTTGATGACCGTCCAGTCCTGCGACCAGCCTGGCAGGTCCGCGCCATCGGCGTTGATGAACAGCGTGCGCGCGAAGAGCGCGTGCCACGCCTCCTCGGTGAAGACGCTGACGCGGAGGCGGTAGGCAGGGTCCGCGCCGGCGTAGCCGTCGAAGCGGTAGACGTCGCCGCGCGAGCGCATGTGCTCCATGACCTTCGCCTCGAGCGCGGAGAAGTGCGCGGGCGTCATGGGCTGGTTGACCTTGCCCCAGTCGATGTTGCCGTGGATGCCCGGCGTGTCCTCGAGGTACTTGTCGTTGGGGCTGCGGCCTGTGCGCTCGCCGGTGTCGCACGCGAGCGCGCCGTTCGAGGCAAGCACCCCCTCACCGCGGCGGAGCGCGTGCTCGACGAGGATCGCCGCAGACAGGTTGCGGTGGGTGCTCACGCCGTCCAGGACGGCACGACGGGTGGACGGGACAGCGGAAAGGGTCGACATGGACGATGCCTCCAGGGGACTCTGCCCCACGGCGGCGTGGGGGGTCGACAATCGTACCCGCGCCGCGGTCGCGATTGCGACTCGATCGAAAGATGCCTATTCTCACCCGTTCGCTACGGAGACCGTAGCTCAGTTGGTAGAGCACCGGGTTGTGGTCCCGGCTGTCGCGGGTTCGATCCCCGTCGGTCTCCCTTCCTCCCCTTCCACCCAGCGGCCGCTGCGTCGAGGGGTGCCTCAAACGCCCCGTGAAGGCCATCGCCATCCAAGATGACATCGCGTGGGAGAGCAAGGGCGCGAACAGGTCGTCGTTCGAGGCGCGTGTGCGAGCCGCGTCCCCCCCGCCAGGGTCGCTGGTCGTGCTGCCTGAACTCTGCGATGTGGGATTCACCATGGACGCGACGAGGGCCGCTGCCGACGATTCGAGGGCTTGGGCATCGGTCCTCGCACGAAGCCTCGGTGTGTGGCTGATTTCCGGCCTCGCCGTGCGCCACGAGTCGGGCGTGAGCAACTGTGCCGTGGTGCACGACCCCCGCGGCGACGAGGCCGCGATCTACCGCAAGTCCTTCCTGTTCACGCCGGCGGGCGAGCCCCAGCACTACGTGTCGGGCGAGGGCGCCGTGACAGTGGACTGCGGCGGCCTGCGCGTTGCACCGATGATCTGCTACGACCTTCGGTTTCCGGAGCTGTGGCGGCGCGCCGCGCTCGATGGCGCGCAGTGCTTCGCCTGCATCGCCAGCTGGCCCTCGGTGCGGCAAAGACACTGGGACGCGCTTCTTGTCGCCCGTGCCATCGAGTGCCAGGCATTCGTGATCGGATGCAACCGCACCGGAACCGACCCCAACGCGGCCTACACGGGGGGCAGCGCAATCATCTCCCCGCTCGGCGATGTCCTTGCGCACGCCGGCGCCGGTCCGGGAACGGCCAGTGCCGATATCGATGGAGCGACCGTGACGCAGTGGCGCGCGAAGTTCCCGGCACTTGCCGATGCGCGACCCGACATCGGCATCGCACGGCGCTGAGTGCCCGTGCTCATAACCAAACTTCGCGCGACGGGCGCACGGGACGGTGACGCAGGGCGCACGCGCATCTACACTCCGCGCCATCCACACGGCATGGAACACGCCGTCGGACACGAGGAGAGAACGATGACACGGAAGTCCGCGACACTCGAGCGACGCTCACGTCCAGCACCGCCGCATCCGGAGTGGAAATCTGCGCTGCACCGCGGTTACTTCGCGCAGCTCGGGCAGGCATGGGTCGGCCACTCCCGGTGGATTCGCGGTATCACCGCGAAGGATCTCGTCGATCACGTCGAGCGCACATCGCCCGCCGGCATTCCCGAGAGCGCTGCGTCAAGCTGGGCCGCGGACGTCGCGCTTGCGGTGGCATGCTGCCGCGATCTCCCGGAGGCGTGGAGCCACCTTACCGTGGCGAACACGTGGCGCCTTCGCGAGGCGTGCGCGCTGCGCCTCGATGCCGAGGAGTCCATCCTCTTCACCGAGCGCTTCTGGGCAGACCTTCGCTCGCGGACTCGCGCGGCCATGAGGGACCCCGAGGCCGCTGCGCAAGGTGGCGCACTGCGGCTGCAGTGCTACTCGGGACACCGCGCGCTCGCGCGATGGCTCGTGGCGCACCTGCTGGTCAGGCTTGAGTCTGGAGTGGGCGTTCACGGCGATGCGCTTGACAGCAGCCACGCAGCGAATACCCTCATCAACTCGACGGCAGGCGCGTCACTTCGCCTTCCGACGGCAACTTAGCTCAGTTGGTAGAGCATCGCATTGAAAATGCGAGGGTCCGCGGTTCAAGTCCGCGAGTTGCCATTCCATTGCGCGTGTCGGATGCGGGCATTCAAGCTCCCATCGCGCACGACACCAGGTGGGCTCCACGACGCAGGTCACCGACGCGTCATCGAGATCCGCTGAGCGCGCACATGGGACTCGTTCAGCCCGCCGATGGGATAGATCGCCTCGAGCGCTCCCGCGAGCTCGTCGGGCTCGACAATCACGAAGAGTGCGGGGCGACCCAAGACTGCCGCAGTGAAACGGCTTGCGCGCGACAGGTGCCGTCCGGTGGTCGCGGCCACGAGCGTGCAGTCCTCGATGCGCAGCGGAACGATCCGGAACTGCCATGCCTGGCGCCGGTCGATGAGCGCAGTGGCCTTCGGATCCACGTTCGCCAGGTCACCATCGAAACCTCGGGCGAGCGCGCGGTACTGGTCGACCCATGCCGCCTCCACGAAGGAGGGATCGACCCCGAACATCGCCTCGCACAGCGCGCCGAAGGGTCGGCAGTCGCTCTCCTGCGCGAGCAGCACCGCATCCACCTGCTCCGCGGTGAGCAGCCCTTGCGCCTGCAGGAGCTCTCCAATCCTCATCGGCCTTGCATCAAGTGGGATCCACACAGCATCACTCTCCTCAAGGGAAGCCATCGGCCCGCACCGGGGCTGACTTTGGCGCGATGGGAGATTCCTGTGCAATCCAATGGGAAACTGGCCCGTTATCCACGCCTGCAGTCCACGCATGGGGCATCTCAGCCGACAACCTGACCGCAGGCGCGAGGGCGCGCTGCTGCGCTGGCTCGCGTCGCCCGAAGCGGTGCGTGCCGCCGGAGGCCAGGCGCGCCGAATGCGCCTCGCGATCGAGTCGCCTGATCCCAAGCGCCACGCCAGCGGGATGGCAGAGGCACTGATCGCACGACGGGTCGCAAGGCTCGGTGTGCCGATCGCGTTTGAGGTCCCGACCCCATCAGGCCGCACGTGCGATGTCGACATACGCAGTGGCGACGTGAGACTCTGCCTTCACGTCAAGCACCTCGCAGCCGTCCTCGCACGCACGCCCCGACGTCACACCCGCATGCCGGGAGCCCTGATGTCGCTTGCGCGCCACTCGCGGCGTGTCGTGCTTGCCATCGAGTGGGAACCGGGCCATTCCCCCGCCGATGTGCGCCATGCGGCGACCGATGCCGAACGGCTTCTCGACCGCGGAAGCGTCGGTGACGAGGCGCGGCTTCATGCGCGGGACGGATCCGTGATCGGTCATGCGCGCATCATCGCGCCCACGGATTCGCAGCAGACTGTCGTGATCGCAGGCATTCCCGACCGCGGGGCGCTCGACAGCGCGGAGCGTCTCCTCCGGAAGGCCTACGTGCAGTTCATGCCGAAGGCGCACAATGTGATCGTCGTGGCGGGGATCGCCAGCGACAGCCGCGCGTTCGCTGACGCGCTTGCGGGCGCGCCGATCGAGCGTTGGGACCGGTTCCCGCACCGTGGGGAGCGCATGGCGCATGGGCGCGCACCCGACGGATTCTGGTCCGGGCACGCACATCCGGGAAGCACGCTGGCGGCGTGGCTCTCGCTTGACGAGACGCCCCGATTCACCTGCTGGATGCGAGACGGGATGGAGCCCCCCGCTGCCGTGCTGCGCCTCTGCCAACGAGTCTTCGGCGCCGCACCAGAGCGGCTGCGCTAGGCGGGTTCTCCTGCAGTAGCCGATGGGACGGGCTCACATGAGGTCGCCGACGAGACGCTCGTGCGGCGGCAGCCCGCGGGCGGCGGGCTTTGGCGGTGCTGGCCACAGCGCGTGAATCGCCTCGTGCGCGGGCATGCCATCGACCACAGGGCGCGACCCGCGCGACAGCAGCGCGAGCAGGTGCCGCCGGGCGATGCGCGCGCGAAGCACCGCACGATCGCCCTCCCACGCGCGGTCCTTCACCTCGGTGCGCTTCTCGAGGAAGTCAATGCCTCGGCTGTCCGACATCGGGAGCGCCACCGAGACCTCACGAAGCTCGCCAAGCATCTGCGCACGCGCGCGCACCGCGAGCCGGTCGAGGCCCTCGCCGGTGACGGCGCTCACGGCGATCGCGCCGGGCTCGCGCTCAAGCCACTCGGCAAGGCGCGCCTCCGCCAGCGACGGGTCGCGCCGCGATCCTGCACCCGTCTCCGCCAGCCGATCGACCTTGTTGAGCACGACCACGCGCGGCTGTTCGGTGGCCCCGATCTCGTCGAGCACGCGGCGGACCGTGGCGAGCTGCAGCGGTCCGCGCGGATCTGCGGCATCCACCACAAGCAGCAGCAGGTGCGCGTGCACCGTCTCCTCGAGCGTGGCGCGGAAGCTCGCCACAAGGTGATGCGGCAGCCGCCGGATGAACCCGACCGTGTCCGAGAGCATCGCGCAGTCGCCACCGCCGAGGTTCCACGATTCCGTACGCGTGTGGAGCGTGGCAAAGAGCTGGTCGTTCGCGAATGCGCCGCCTGCCGTCAGTGCGTTGAAGAGGCTGCTCTTGCCGGCGTTCGTGTAGCCCACCAGCCCGGCGGTGAAGTGCTCCGCGCAGCGCGCCTCAACCTCGCGCGACTTGCGCGCCTGCACCTCGGCGAGCTCTCGCTGCAGCGCGACGATGCGCCTCGACACCAGCCGGCGGTCGATCTCGATCTGCTGCTCGCCCGGACCGCGCGTGCCGACGCCCATCGGCGAGCCGCCCGTGACCTGCCCTAGGTGGCTCCACATGGCGCGCAGCCGCGGCGCCGTGTACTCGAGCTGCGCGATCTCGACCTGAAGCCGCGCCGCACTCGTCGCCGCGCGGTTGGCGAAGATGTCGAGGATCACCTCGCTGCGGTCGAGCACCTTGCAGCATGTCTCCTTCTCCACGTTGCGCAGCTGGGCAGGCGAGAGGTCGGCGTCGAAGATGACAACCTTGGCGCCGAGCTCCTTGACCATCGACGTGAGCTCGCCAACCTTGCCCTTGCCGAGGTACGTGCGGCCATCCGGATGCTCGCGACGCTGCAGCATCGAGCCCACCACGCGCACGCCCGCCGTCTCGGCCAGCGCACGGATCTCGCCAAGCGGGTCATCGGCGTCGAGTTCTGCCTCATCCTCCGGCAGGAGCACGCTCACGAGCACCGCGCGCTCGAGGCGCAGGTCGATCTCGTCGCGTGGTCCGGTTTCCATGGGCGCGATGGTAGTTCCGCCTACCCTAGCCCCGTGGACACTTGCCTTGTGCTTGGCATCGAGACGAGCTGCGACGAGACGGCGGCAGCCGTAGTTCGCGCGGACCGCGCCACGGGGCGCCTTCACGTGCTCTCGAGCATCGCCGCATCGCAGGATGACCTTCACGCGCCCTACCGAGGCGTCGTGCCCGAGATCGCCAGCCGCGCACATCTTGAGCGGATCCAACCGGTCATCCGACGCGCACTCGTGGATGCCGGTGTCACGCTGGACGAGATCCATGCTGTCGCGGTCGGGCACCGGCCCGGCCTGATCGGCTCACTGCTCGTCGGCACGAGCGCGGCGAAGGCGATCGCGTGGTCACGTGGCGTCCCCGTGCTCGGCGTCGACCACGTGGGTGCGCATCTCGTCGCGGCGCTGCTTGACAGCGAGCCCTGCCGATTTCCCGCGATCGGCCTCGTGGCCAGCGGCGGACACAGCAGCCTCTTCGCGATGACCGGTCCCGTTGAACTGGAGCTGCTCGGCGCCACGATCGACGACGCGGCTGGAGAGGC
>JBIKNS010000235.1:0-3502 GCA_044358545.1 Phycisphaerales bacterium
AGGCGAGAGCACGAATCATGAGCGCCGAACAGATCAACCGTATTGCCCAGAAGACCGTGGTGGCCGTGTGCAGCCTGTGCGTGGGCATCCTGCTCGCACGCGCGCTCGGTCTATGACGCGGCTGGCGCCGTCACAGCCGCCATGCAGCGGTCGATTCGTGCAAGCGTGCTGTCGCGGCCCAGAATCGCCAAGGTGTCGAAGATTGGGGGACTGACGGTGCCGCCGCTCACGGCGACACGCAGCGGCTGTGCCACCTTGCCGAGCTGGCCTTCCGCCGCAGTCTGCGCGTAGGCCGTGATAGCGGCCTCGAGTGCGGGGGCATCCCAAGGCGCAGCCACGCCGGCGAGCACGGCGCGCAACGCGCGCACATGGTCGAGGCCGCTCGGGCTGCCCTCCATCAGGTGCTTCTTGACGACCTTGGCGTCGCTCCATCGGATGGCGTCATCATCGAGCGCCAGGAACCTGTTGGAGCGGAAGAGGTCGTCGAGGGTCTTCGAGCGTGGCTGACTCGCCGCGGCCAGCGCGTCAAACTGCGCATCGCTCAGACGGGCCATGAACGCAGGGTGGTAGGCGTGCCCGTGCGCGCGGGAAAGCGCCACGTAGCGCTCGAGCGGCATGCCCGTGATCGCATCGCAGTTGAAGGAAAGCAGCTTCACGCGGTCGAACTTGGCGGGCGTCTTCACCACGCGCTTGAGGTCGAAGCGCTCGGCAAGGAACGCGTTGTCGAACTTCTCGACGTTCTGCCCAGGACTCCAGCCGTTGAGCGCAAGGAAGTTGCAGAGCACCTCAGGCAGGTATCCCGAGCGGCGGAAGTCATCGACATTGATCTCAGGGAGCGTGACCTCAAGCGCCGCGGCAAGCGCATTGGCCTCCTCGAGCTCAAGCTGCACGGCGCTGTCCGCGAGCCATGTGGTCCAGCGGTCCGCGGGCACGAAGCCGCCCGGAGGCGAGGCGATCCCCCGCTCCTTCACGGCCTTGCGCAGCACCTTGTCCTTGTCGCGCTTGCTCATCTTGCTGCCATCCGGGTTCACGATGAGCGGCATGTGGCCGTAGGTGGGGCGCGGATAGCCCAGCGCATCCTGCAGCACCATGTGCTTGGCGGTGTTATTGAAGTGCTCCTGCGCGCGCAGCACATGGGTGACCCCCATCAGCGCATCGTCGACCACCACCGCGAAGTGGTAGGTGGGGAATCCATCCGCCTTGCGGATCACGAAGTCATCCACCTCGCCCGCAGGCAGCGTGGCCTCGCCGAGGATCTCGTCGCGGATCGTGATGGGGCCATCGGGCGTGCGGAATCGGATCACCGCCGGCGTACCCGCGGCCAGCAGCGCATCGACCTCTGCCTTGGACCGGCTGATCGCCCGCGTGCGGTCGTAGCGGTACGCGGCGCCTCTGGCCTTGGCCTCGGCGCGCATCGCCTCAAGTTCGGCAGGCGTGTCGAAGGCGTAGTACGCGGCGCCGGAATCGATCAGCCGCGCGAACTCCCGGTTGTAGATGTCCAGGCGCTGGCTCTGGAAGTACGGGCCGCTCGGGCCACCGCCGCAGGTCTCAAACTGCGGACCCTCGTCCCACCTGATGCCGAGCCAGGCGAGATCCTTCAGGAAGCCCACGCTTGCCGCGTCTGAACTTCTCTTCTGGTCGGTGTCTTCGATGCGGAGGATGAACCGGCCGCCTCGCCCATGCGCGAAGGCCCAGCAGAAGAGCGCCGTGCGGGCACCGCCCACATGAAGGTGACCCGAGGGGCTTGGCGCAAAGCGCGTGACCACCTGACCCTTGGATGGATCTGCACTGGCGTTCATGGGACCTTCGCGCGGGGCGGCATGGGCGGTCATCGGGTGTTCATCGGGCGGAGGGCGTGCGACGCGCCACAGGCGCGAGGGCGGGTAGGGTATCGACATGGATTCGAGGGTTGGACTTCTGTCGGACAGCCACGGGCGGGCAGAGCGGACCGAGCGGGCTGTGGACACGCTTCTCGCGGCCGGCGCCGACACCCTGATCCATGCCGGCGATGTGGAGACGGACGCCGTGCTTGACTGTCTCGCGGGCCATCAGGCGCATGTGGTGTGGGGGAACTGCGACTGGGACCGGGCCGGGCTTGAGCGGTATGCGAAAGACATCGGCATTTCGGTGCACGGCGAAGCGGGAGAGATCGAGGTGGATGGGGTGCGTGTTGCGTTCACGCATGGGCACCTCCCGGCCGCGATGCGTGCCGCCATGGCGTCGGGTGCGCGCTTCTTGGTGCACGGGCACACGCACGAGCGCCGGGACGAGGTGGTCGACGGGGTGCGGATCATCAATCCTGGCGCGCTCCACCGGGCGCATCCGTTCACGGTGGCCCTGCTGACCCCACGCACGGGCGAACTCAAGACCATCGAGGTGACCTGACATGGGCGATGCTCCCCTATCGCTGTGGCTGCTCATCGCCAATGCGGCGAGCGCCTGGTTCCTCACGGGCCTGATCTGGGTCATCCAGGTGGTGCACTACCCGCTCTTCTCCGCGGTGGGCCGTGCCGAGTTCGCGGCGTACGAGGCCAGCCACACGCGGCTGATCACGATTGTGGTGGGCCCTGTGATGCTGCTCGAACTGGCGACGAGCGTGCTGCTGCTGGTGATGCGGCCCGCATCGGTGCCGGCATGGGCTGCGGCCACCGGGGCGGCGCTTGTGGCGATTGTGTGGCTCTCGACGATTGCACTGCAGGTGCCTGCACATGGCAGGCTCGCGCAGGGCTTTGCCGAGGACGCGCATGCGCTGCTCGTGCACAGCAACTGGATCCGCACCGCGGCGTGGACTCTTCATGGCGCGCTGTGCGCTTGGATGCTCCACAATGCGCTCGCATCGCGGTAAGGTGCGCGGGTGACCCGGTTCACGATCGATCCGCTGAAGCCGCTTCGGCCGCTGCTCGGGCAGCCGCGCCGCAAGCATGCACGTGCCGGTCCGCGCGTCGGTCTGCCGCCGGGCTCGATCGTGGTGGACCCGGGCCATCCGACGGCGGTGGCGACGGCCTTTGGGTACGGCCCCGACGGCTTCGAGGAGCGCGCGATCACGGATGTCGCGCAGCTTGACGAGTTGCGCGCCAAGTGGCCGCTGCTGTGGCTGAACGTGGATGGGCTTGGCGATGGCTCGCTGATCAAGGCCGTGGGCGAGAAGTTCAACCTTCACCCCCTCGCGCTCGAGGACGTCACCGACCCGAACCAGCGCGCGAAGGTCGAGCCCTACGGCGACACGACGTTCATCGTCATCCCGATGCCGCGCGCGACGGCAGAGAGTTTCGAGACGGAGCAGCTCTCGATCTTCATGGGCAAGGACTTCGTGGTCACGTTCCAGGAGCGCGTGGGCGGCGATTGCCTTGACCCCTGCCGCGACCGCATCCGCTTCAAGCGCGGGCGCGTGCGCACGTCAGGATCGGCGTATCTCGCATATGCGCTGCTCGACAATGTGATCGACTCGTACTTCCCTGCGCTGGCGACGCTTGGCGAAAGGCTCGACAGTCTTGAGGAGCGG
>JBIKNS010000236.1:0-3483 GCA_044358545.1 Phycisphaerales bacterium
AAAGACGGTGTCCTTCAGTGGTACGGGCACCCCGGCGGTGCGCAGGCCACGCTCGATGGCCTGCTTGAGGGCACCTGGGATCCCGCAGGCGTGGCGAATGAGTTCATTGTCGAGTCATGCATGGAGCGCGCCCGCGATCACATGAACAAGATGCGCCAGGAGATCGAGCGCACGGGCGAATGGGAGACCCTCTACGCGCTGCTTGACTCGATGAAGACTGCGCTTCCTGAGCGCGCCTCGTACTTTGAGTTGCAGGCCTTCGCCACGATGATCGGTCCCGATGACCAGCCTGAGAAGGGCTATGCGCTCGCGCGCGAGATCGTCGGGAAGTACAAGGATGACATCGCGAGCCTGCGGACGGTGGCCCGGACCATCCTGAACTCCCAGTGGGTCAAGCTGCGGGACATCCCATTCGCGCACGCCGTGGCGGTGAGGGCAGACGCCCTCGGTCAAGGCAAGGACTCGCGCGCGGCCGAGATTCTGGCACTGTCATGGTTCTCGCAAGGCGACCGGGACAAGGCGCTTGCGGAGATCAATCGGGCCATCGAGCTGGAGCCTGATCCGAAGCTCAAGGCGCGCTACGAGGCATCAAAGCAGAAGTATGCCACGGACCCACCCGGACCCGTGCCGCACATCAACGCAGGCAAGGAAGGCGAGCACGTCGACCACGACCAGACTCAGGCGCTCCCTTCTGATTCGGCGCCCGTGCCCGCTACTGCTGCACCGTAGGGCGGACCCTACGGTGCGCTCACGCAAGCCGTTCTCGCGCCCAGAGGATCCAGCTCGAGTCGGGCAGCTGCTTGCCCATGGAACGGAACATGAAGGAGAGTTGCGCATTGTGGTAGAGCGCATGGGTCGGAACCTGCATGAGGGCATCTGCGACACGCTGGCTATAGGTCTTGCCGTCCCGGACGCGCGACACGATGCGAGAGAGCTCCCGTTCGTCCAGGCGCGCCAGGTACGCATCCCAACGGGCTTGAACAGCCGGCCAGGCCTGATCAATCGCCTCCATCGTGGGGAGCTCGGTTGCGGTGGGCATGGTCACAGCGGGGTCCGACTCCTCGACCACCGCAATCCAGATCCGCTCAGCCCCGAGCAAGTGGATCAGCGTGGCGTGGACGCTGCCGATGCCGATCGGGAAGTCGCGGGCGAACTCTTCGGCCGTGAGCGCGCGGGCGGCGGCACGTGTGCGTCCGGTGAGCCAGCGCAGCCACTCATGGGATTCCCGGACAGTGGAGACGGCGGTGGGCATGGGGGCGGTCATGGTGTACGGGACGCTAGCGCCGGGCGCGCCGTCGTGCGAGCCTGACGCGTATCCGGATCCGCATCTTCGGGACAAACTTGCAACGCGGCTCGCATTCTGCGGGGCGCGGGGTAGGGTGGGTGTGGAGGAGCGGATCATGTGGTGCCCCCGACTTCACGTCATCTTGATGAGCTGGTGGGTGTGTGGGGCTGTAGCGGGCGCCGCGTCAGCGGATGTGGTGTCGCTGAATGCCGTGCGCGATGCCACCCTGTACGAGTCGAACGACGGGTCGCTTGCCAACGGTGCGGGGCAGTACATCTTTGCGGGAAGGACGAATCAGTCGCCGGCAGGGCTGCTTCGGCGCGGGCTGGTTCAGTTCGACCTTGCCGGGGTCGTGCCGGAAGGGGCGGAGATCGTGTCGGCGCGACTTGTGATGAATCTCTCGCAGCTCAATGGCGGTGCGGCCGACGTGGCGCTGCACCGGTGCCTAACCCAGTGGACGAGTGGCGCGAGCGACCCTTCCGGTGGTGAGGGGTCTGGTGCGCCGGCAGGCGTGGGCGACGCAACATGGCGGCACGCCTCGTGGGCTGCGGGCGGCGGCGGCTCGTTCTGGAATGCGGTGGGGGGCGACTTTGCGTCAGCCGCGAGTGCCTCGGTGCTCACCTCGAGCGTCGGCCTCTACACATGGAGCTCTGATGCGCTGCTGGCGGATGTGCGGATGTTCGCGGCGTCGCCCGCGATGAACTTCGGATGGTTCGTGATTGGGCCGGAGTCGTCCATGGGCGTCACGCGGCGCTTTGACAGCGCGGACAGTGCTGGCGCCGGAGGGATCGTGCCTAGGCTCGAGATCGAGTGGACAACGGTGCCCGCGCCCGGGGCGGCCGTCACCATGCTGGTGGGATTGACCGCACGGCGTCGAAGGCGCGCGTAGGGGGCGTCCGTTCGGGTGTCTGCGTGGATCGCTGCAGGAGGGGATAGCCTCCTGCCATCATGCCTACATCGTTCGAGGTCATTTCTGCAGATGCAACCTGCACCCACGTGCGGCTTCGCGGATCGCTCGACATCGCGGGGACTGGGAGCATCTCCATCAAGTTCCTTGCATCGACAGCGGCCAAGCGCCAGCATGTGCTGTTGGACATGTCGGAGGTGGAGTTCGTATCGTCGATCGGGCTGGGGATGCTGACGCAAGTCGTGCGCGCGTTGGCGCCGGAGGGCAAGCGTGTGGTGCTTGTCGCGCCGAGTGCGGCCGTGGCGGGAGTGGTGCGCACATCACGCCTCGACGCAGTGATGCCCATCGCAGAATCGCTCGACGCGGCCCGGGCACTCATCGCCTGAAGTAGGGGGGCTTGAGCCCACCCCCGTGGGGGTTCCCGCCCGAGACCCCGAATGGACCGTACTGGACTTGAACCAGTGACCTCCTCCGTGTCATGGAGGCGCGCTAGCCAACTGCGCCAACGGTCCGAAGAGGGTCCACTATACCCATTTTGGACATTCTGGACAGTTTGTTCGGGGATCTTCCCGATCCCTAGTAGCATTTCAACCTTCACATGGGCCGGTGCCACGGCCCCCGTTGGTGGCACATTCAAGAGAGTCAAGGTAGGACACGTGTTCAAGATCTATGTCGGCAATCTCAACTTCCGCACGACCCAGGACGGTCTCCAGGAGCTCTTCGGAGCTTATGGCGCCGTGACCGAGGTCTTTCTGGCCACTGACCGGGAGACCGGTCGCTCGCGAGGCTTCGGCTTCGTGACCATGGCTGACAAGTCCCAGGGCGAGGCCGCTGTGGCTGCGCTCAACGGCAAGGACTTCGACGGTCGCAACCTCGTGGTGAACGAGGCTCGTCCGCGCGAGGAGCGTCCTCGTGGCGGTGGCGGTGGTTACGGTGGCGGCGGTGGTGGTGGCCGCGGCGGCTACGGTGGCGGCGGTGGTGGTCGTGGCGGCTACGGCCGTGGCGACCGCTGAGCCCCAGCGTCACACCAGTCGAACAAACCCCATGCGCGCCACTCCGGTGGCGCGCTTTTCTTTTTGCGGCTACTTCATGTTCGCAAGCAGGCGGGGAACCGCCTTCTTTGCGAGCGGCGGAGCCTTCGCGAGCGCGGCCTGAATCGAGGCCTGGTCGCGCCGCAGCTCCTGCAGGATCTTGGCCACGGCGTTGTCGAGGTTGAACAGCCAGCGCTTCCACTGGGCCTCGAGTTCCTGCCGGTTGTAGCGGGTCATCGGGTCATCAAGCCCGCTCTGCG
>JBIKNS010000237.1:0-3465 GCA_044358545.1 Phycisphaerales bacterium
ATGCACGAGCACTGGCTCGCGCCGAATCCGGCCAACTCCACGTTCGCCTGCACGCCGCGCGCGAGCGCGCTCTCCATTGCCTCGAGCACCAAGATCGCGCCAGCCTCGCCAAGCACCGTGCCGCACGCGTCGGGCGCGAAGGGCCGCACGCGCGATGCGGCTTCCGCAGCGGACGTGCCCGGCGGCACTGCCGCGAGTCGCCCCGCGAAGTGCTGCCGCAGCATGCCCATCGTGTTGAGCTTGCTCTCCGCGCCTCCCGACAGGCATGCATCCGCATCGCCACGGCCGATCACGCGCATGGACTCGCCGATCGACAGCGCACCCGAGGGCTCCGCGCACGTGATCGTGTTCGACGGTCCTTGGCAGTCGTGGATGATGGTGACGTGGCAGGCGAGCATGTTGGGCAGGTACTTGAGGAGCCACAGCGGCGTCAGGTTCTGCATGCCCGCCCTGCCCCACTCGCCGATGTCAAAGTTGCCCTCAGCGTCGCGGCTTGTGTAGAGCGCCGCCGCAAGTTCCGCGGCGTCCGCTGGAATCAGACCCGCGCCGATGTGGCATCCCACGCGGTGCGGCGCGATCGTCGGTGCGGCGCCCTCGGCGGTGCCCTTCGTCACGAGTCCAGCTGCGGTCACGGCCGCGTGGGCCGCGCCCACCGCAAGCTCGATGTCGCGCGCCATGACCTTGGTTGCCTTGCGGTAACTCTTGGGCACGATCTGCCGGACGTCGAATGCGGTCGACGGCACGGCTGCCCATGCGGTGCACGGGAACCCCGAGGCATCCATCGTCTCGATCGGAGCGATGCCAGACCGACCGGCCTCAAGGGCCTCCCAGAGCGGAGCCACACCCAGGCCGAAGGCCGTGAGCGGCCCTGAACCTGTGATCACGACCCTGCGCGACGATCGGGGCATGGGACGGGGGAGGATAGCCGCGACGACCGGAGCCGTCGGGCCACGAGCATCGCCACCTCAAGCGCCTGCTCTGAGTTGAGCCGCGGGTCGATGGGGCTGCGGTACGCGCGCGCGAGCTGCTCGTCGGAAAGTCCGCGCGCGCCGCCCGTGCACTCGGTCACTGGATCCCCCGTCATCTCGAAGTGCATGCCTCCGAGCACCGTGCCGCACGACGCGTGCACCTCGATCGCCTGCTCGATCTCCGCCACGATGTGCATGAACTTGCGCGTCTTGATCGCGCGGCCGGCCCACGCACCCTCCGAGGGCGTCACGATCTCGGTGTTGCCGTGCATCGGGTCGCATATCCACAGCACCGGGAGGTTCGCCGCAGACACCGCCCGCACAATGGCGGGCAGCGTGGCCGCGATGCGCCTCGCCCCCATGCGGTGGATCAGCGCCACCTTGCCCGGCTCTCGCTGCGGGTTGAGCGCGCGCACCATGGCCACCGCATCCTCAGGCGACGTGCCGGGCCCGACTTTCACGCCGACGGGATTCGCCACGCCGCGCAGGAACTCCACGTGTGCGCTGGCCGGGCTCGCGGTGCGCAGGCCAATCCAGGGCATGTGTGTCGAGAGCAGGTAGTGCCCCTCGCGCCTGGGCACGGTGCGCACAAGGGACTCCTCGAGGTCAAGCAGCAGGCACTCGTGACTTGCGTGAAACTCGACGCGGCCGCGCTCGCCCAGACGGATGCCCTCGGTCGACTCGATGTGGCGCAGGCTGTCGCCGATCGACTCCACCATCCGCCGGTACTCGGCGCCAAGCGGGCTGTGCGACATCCACTCGAGATCCCACTGCTCAGGGTGGTGCAGGTCGGCGAATCCGGAGTCCGCGAGCGAACGCATGAAGTTGAGCGTGATGGCCGCGCGCTCGTACCCAGCCATCAGCAGCGACGGGTCGGGCGTGCGCGCGTCGGCATCGAATGCCGGCGAGTTGACGTTGTCGCCCCGGTAGCTCGGCAGCGCGATGCCGTCGCGCGTCTCCGTGTCGCTCGTGCGCGGCTTCGCGTACTGGCCGGCGATCCGGCCCACACGCACCACCGGCACGCGCAGCTCGTGCACCAGCACGAGGCTCATCTGGAGCAGCAACTTGAGCTGGCTCGCGACGCGCTCGCTCGTGCAGTCCGCGAAGCTCTCTGCGCAGTCGCCCCCCTGCAGCACGAAGCGCTCACCGCGCGCCGCGGACGCGAGCTGCGACTTCAGCGACTCCACCTCGCCGCTCGTCACGAGCGGCGGCAGCGCTCGAATCGCATCGAGCACAGACTCGAGGGCAGCGCGATCCGGCCACGCGGGCTGCTGCAGCGCCGGCACGGAGCGCCAACTTGCCGGCGACCAGGCCATGTTCGGCGCACTTCTGATGGATGGGAGTGAGGTCACTGCGTGCTGCGGCCCGAGGGGCCTCGTCCTGCCAGGCATGGCCGAAGATGCGGGCGGCAGGACTTGAACCTGCACGGGTTGCCCCACTGGAACCTAAATCCAGCGCGTCTGCCGATTCCGCCACGCCCGCATGGGATGTCGTACGATCCTATGCGCGATGGGCATGACTGCGGCCGCCACGAACCAGCTTCTTCCGCTGATTGCCCGACTCTTCCTCTGCGCCGCATTCCTGCCGATGGGGTGGCAAAAGACCTTCGGCATGACCACGTATTCGGGGCGCGACGCGCAGGTGCTCCGCGCCGCGGGCGTCAGGTCCGACGGTCTCGACTGGAACCTGGCGAAGCCGGGCACCGTGCTCGCCCCTGAGTCGCAGGATGGCGCTCCCTTCGAGGCACGGTCCCTCTACACCGTAAGCCTGCGGTGCGCGGAGTCGGGCATGCCGTCGCCCGCGGTCTTGGGATGGGCGACTGCGCTGACGGAGCTGTGCGGCGCCGTGATGATGGGCGTCGGCTTTTTCGCCAGACTTGCGGGCTTCGCCCTCGCGATCGTGATGGGCGTCGCATTCTGGCTCACGGGGGCTAGCTCGCTCGCATGGTCGATGCCCATGGAGGACTACCTTCGCACGTGGACGCAGGCCGGTCTCTTCTTCATGTCGGTCACAGTGCTGCTCTCGGGACCGGGGCGGCTCTCGCTTGATGCGATGCTGAGCGGCCTTCCAAGGTCGGGCCGCGCGCCCTCAGCGGGCAAGAAGTCCAAGCCGAAGCAAGTCGAGGAGTGACGTACCCGTGAGATCGGGACGCACAGCAGCGATCGTGACGCTCTCGCTTGGCGGTGTCGCCGCAGCGTTGTCATGGTGGCTGCTCATCGGGGACATACTCGCGTGGGAGGCGCCGCGAATCGCCGTCGTGCCACCGATCGACGGCACGGTGCTGCCGCGCGTGCAGGTTGTGCGGCTACGCGCGGACGTGGCCGCACGGGGATCGACTGATGAACCCATCGTCAGGACCGCTCCCGTCGAGGGACATGCGGCAACGCCTGACTCTCCTGCCCTCACGGAGGCGTCGGCCGCCGATCGCCTGCTCGACGCGCGGATGGATGCGCTTCGGCGCCGGCTCGACTCGCTGCGTGAATCGGTGCGTGCACGC
>JBIKNS010000238.1:0-3448 GCA_044358545.1 Phycisphaerales bacterium
TCAGGATGCCCGGCGAAGCGGATGCCGAACATGTCATAGACCTCCCGCTCCATCCACTCGGCGCCGGGCCAGATGTCGCATACGGAATCGATCTCGAGCGCGGGATCGACTGCGATGCCTGAGGTATCCATCGATGGCTGAAGGTAGGTCTTCAGCCTGATGCGAAGGTTGCGCGAGTGACTCTGGATGTTGTGGACCACCGCGAAACGCGCCGGCTGCGGCGCCGGGTAGTCGAGGTAGTCGACGCCCGCGACATCGGTGAGGAAGTTGCAGTCGCACTCGGGGTGGTCGCGCAGGAACCGCGCGATGGCCTTCACGTGCGACGCTGGCGTGATGAGCGTCACCTGCCCGCGGAACTCCTGCACCGACAACTTCACGCCGGCGAAGTTCGCCTTGATCAGGGGGAGGAAGGGATGCGTTGGCGCGGGAGTGTCGGACATGGGTGTGGATCCTAGGTCGGTGCTCGGATCAGTGGCGGAAATGGCGGTTGCCCGAGATGAGGCAGGTGACGCCGGCCTTGTCGCATGCGGCGAAGGTGTCCGCATCGCGCTTGGATCCGCCTGGGTGCACGATGCAGCGGACGCCTGCGTCAATGAGCAGTTGCGGCCCGTCCGCGAAGGGGAAGAATGCGTCGGAAGCCGCGACCGGCAGTGCGCTGGCGCCGGACGCGAGCCGCGCACGCGCCTTCTCGACCGCGATCCTGCAGCTGGCGACGCGGTCCATCTGTCCAGCGCCGGCACCCCAGAGCTGTCGGTCCGCCGCGATGCAGACCGCGTTCGACTTGAGGTGCTTCGCGACGGTCATCGCAAAGGCCGCATCGGCGCGGGTGGCCGCAGCGGGCTCGGGACCCGCAGCGACGCGAAGGTCTGCGGCACGCACGCTGACTGTGTCGCGCTCCTGCGCAAGCATCCCTCCCGGCACGGAGCGGTACGACATCGGCCTGTCGCTCGTGTGCCGCACGTCGCCGCACGCGAGCAGCCTGACGTTGCGGGAGCGTGCCGCAAGCAGCGCGACGGCTTCCTCGCTGAATCGCGGCGCCACGATCACCTCGAGGAATCGCCTCTCGTCGGCGAGCGCCTCCGCGAGGTGCGCGTCGACGGCCGACGAGCACGCCACGATGCCGCCGTACGCGGCAAGCGGATCGCCTGCATACGCGAGTTCGAAGGCTGCGCGCGCATCCGCTGCAATCGCGGCACCGCAGGGATTGGTGTGCTTCACGACCGCACACGCGTGCGCACCGTCGATCTGGTCCGCAAGGTCCTGCACGACTTCGAGCGCAGCCGCCGCATCGAGGATGTTGTTGTAGGAGAGCGGCTTCCCGTGGAGGAGATTCGCGGCCACCACGCTTGGCTCGGCGGATCGCGGATCGCGGTATACGGCGGCACGCTGGTGCGGGTTCTCGCCGTAGCGCAGGTCGCCCGCGGCGAACATCGAGAGCTGAAGGACGTTCGGGAACTCCCGAGGCGCGCTGCGGTCGAACCACGCGGCGATCGCAGCGTCGTACGCGGCTGTGCGCGCGAAGGCCGATGCGGCGAGCGAGCGGCGAAGCGCAAGCGTCGTGCACCCGCGGTGCTGGCGCAGGTCATTCGCGACTGCGTCGTACTGCGACGGCGACGTGATCACCGCCACATGCGCGTGGTTCTTCGCGGCGGAGCGGATCATGCTGGGTCCGCCGATGTCGATCTGCTCGATCGCCTCGACATCCCGCACGCCGCTGCGCGCGACGGTCGATTCGAACGGATAGAGGTTGATGCACACGAGGTCGATCGGCTCGATGCCGTGCGCGCGCATCGCCTCGACATGCTCCTTCACGTCGCGCCGCGCGAGAAGCCCTCCATGGACCTTCGGGTGCAGGGTCTTCACGCGGCCGTCGAGGATCTCCGGGAATCCGGTGAGCGATTCGATGGGCACCACGGGAATGCCGGCCGCCGCAAGTGCGGTGGCGGTGCCGCCCGTCGACACCAGTTCCACGCCGAGGTCGGCGAGTGCGCGCGCAAAGGGGATCAGGTCGCTCTTGTCGCTCAGCGACAGCAGCGCGCGCCGTACCGGCACATGGTCGACCGGCTCAAGGAGCGGGGCATGTGCGGTGGCCGACGTCATGGGGCGCTTGATGCGGTGCGCATGGCGCCCGGCTGCGAGTGAGCCACATCGACCGGCTGCGTCTGCTGCACGCGCCCATCGGCGGCCACGAAGTGGATCGTCATGTCGGTCGTGCCGCTCACGCGCACATCCACGACGCCCGGAAGCGCGGTGCTGCTGCGCACCGCTCCGGACGCCGGATCGAAGAGCGTGTAGGTGGAGCTTGCGCCATCCCAGGCGACCGCCCCCGCGGCAGTGAGGGCGATGGGCATCCCGGCGATAGGTGCCCGCCATCGCACCGTGCCGTCGAGCTTGCCGCCGCCATCGGCCGCGAGCGCGAGCAGCGCGCCGTCGGACTCGCGGACGTACACGGTGTCGGCGAGGCATGCGGCATCCTTGCCCAGCGCGCCGTCGCACCGGAACTTCCAGGCTGCGCGTCCGCGGTTGATGTCGATCGCGTAGACGTAGTTGTCGCGTGAGGTGCAGTAGACGCGCATCCCATCGGTGGCGAGCGCACCATCGACAGCGCCGCCCGACTTGAACCTCCAGAGCGAGGAAGCCGTGGAGGGATCGAGCAGCGCGACGATGCCATCAGTGCTGCCGGCTGCAATGCCAGCGGGGGTGGGAATGGGCTGCGCCTTGATCGAGCCGCCGAGAGAGTTCGACTTCCATGCGTGCCCCACCACGTACTGCTGCCACGCCACCTGTCCGACGCGCGTGCCGTAGATGAGGTGGCTTCCGACGCGAACCGATCCGGTCGACGGGTAGCGAGTGAGGTGCTGCGTGCCGATGCGGATCCCGTTTGCGCACTCGATCATGACCACGTCGACGTCAGTCGTGACCAGCGCAACATCAGTGCCCCGTGCGTCGCCGCGCTCCACCCCGAGGATGGTGTCCTTCGGTGCGCCAATCACGTCACGCCAGATGCGGTTGCCGGAGTCTGCCTTGAGGCGCGTGATGCCGTTGCCCGAGTCCTGCACGAAGACCGAGTCGCCGACCGGCGCAAAGACTCGCTTGAGCGATGTGCCCGCCGGAAGCGCCACCGAGGTCTGCCAGCGGCTTCGGAGCTTCAACGAATCCAAGAGCGTCGGGCCGATGATGAACTGCCGGTCAAGGTCGGCGCGTGTCGCCTCGATCGAGCGCACGTCTGTCTTCTCCGTCGCCGCAGTCCGGTCAGACTGGTCCGCCCCATCGGCGGTCGCCGGCGCGGGAGAGCTTGAGGGAGCCCTGGGCCCCTGGGCAGGCGCAAGAGCGAGGCTCATGGGCACTCCGCATGCGGCGAGGAGACCAGCGACGGCACGGAAATGGAGGTGGTGTATGCGCAGCGGCATCTTGAGGAATCCTCGCGCTGTTGGGCTGCCCCGGCGGT
>JBIKNS010000059.1:0-11277 GCA_044358545.1 Phycisphaerales bacterium
CGCTGCGCGAGCCACGGTCCACGCGATGGTCAGATGACCTTGCCCTGCGGCGAGGACTCCCGCTCGTGTCGATCGACACCGCCAGCAGGGCAGCGCGAGTGAGCGTCTTTACGCCAGCGCCCGATCCAAGTCCCCGATGAGATCGTCGGGATGCTCGATCCCGACGGAGAGCCTCACGAGCGAGTCATCGATGCCCAGCTGCGCGCGCTGCTCGGGGGGCACGCTCGCGTGCGTCATGATCGCAGGGTGCTCGATCAGGCTCTCCACTCCGCCGAGGCTCTCCGCAAGCGCGAAGAGGTGCACGCGCTCCAGGAAGCGGCGAGACTCTGCGATGCCGCCTGCCAGCCACATCGTGATCATGCCGCCGAAGCCGGGGCCCGAAGGCAGCCGCATCTGGTGGGCGGCGAGCGCGTGCTGCGGGTGCGAAGCCAGCCCGGGGTAGGTCACGCGGGTGACCTTCGGGTGGCGCTCGAGCCACTGCGCGATGCGCATCGCCGAGTCGCAGTGCCGCTCCATCCGCACCGCAAGCGTCTTCAGCCCGCGCAGCGCCAGGTATGCCTCGAAGGGACTCATCACGGAACCGATCGCATTCTGCATGAACCGCAGCTTCTCCGCGATGCCTGCGTGCCGCGTGACGAGCGCGCCCCCGACCGTGTCGCTGTGGCCTCCCACGTACTTCGTGGTCGAGTGCATCACGATGTCGATGCCGTGCTCAAGGGGGCGCTGCAGGAGGGGAGATGCGAAGGTGTTGTCGACCACCGAGATCGCGCCGCAAGACTGCGCCACCCTTGCGAGGTGCGCGATGTCGACGAGCTTCAGCGTCGGGTTCGAGGGCGTCTCCGCCCAGATCATCTTGGGTGCCTTGGCGCGCACCGCCGCCTCGATGGCGGTCGGATCGGACATGTCGACGAAGCGGATGTCGAGGCCCTGCGAGCGCCGGCGCACGCGCTGGAGCAGGCGGTTCGTGCCGCCGTAGACGTCGTCCATGCACAGGATCGAGTCACCGCAGTCGAGCAGCTCGAGGCACGTGCCGATCGCCGCAAGTCCGCTCGCAAACGCAAACCCGCCGCAGGTGCGGTCGCGATCCTCCGTCAGTCCGCTCGACTCGAGGCTGCCGATGCACCGCTCGAAGGCGAACCGCGTCACGTTGTGGCTGCGCGAGTACTCGAACCCCTTGTGGACCCCCGGGGAGTCCTGGATGAATGTCGAGCTCGTGAAGATCGGCGGCATCACAGCGCCCGTCGAGGGGTCGGGATGCTGGCCGCCGTGGATGCAGCGAGTGGCGATGTGCGCGTCGCGCGGGGTGCTCATTCGGGCGATGGTAGTCCGCGCACCTGCCATGAACCGCCCGTGCGCCGCCCGCACCGTGGCGCGCGGCTCGCCACGCGCCTCAGCGGGGAAGACCCTGTGCCTGCCGGTTGCGCAGCCACGCGATCATGTCGATCTTGGTGATGATGCCATGGAACGCCGTGCCGTCATGCACGACGGCCACGCGGTCTGCCCGGAAGATCGGCAGCAGGTCCTCGGGCCGCGCCGAGGGGTGGATCGTCTCGACACGCGATGACATGAAGTCCGCCACAGGGCGCGATGCCGCGGCGTCATCCTGCGCGAGCGCCAGCAGCACATCGCTCTCGTCGAGGATGCCCTTGAGCTGGTCGTTCGCGTCCACCACCGGCAGCTGGCTCGCGGAGAAGAGCTTCATGCGTCGGATAGCGAGGCCAAGCGGCGCATCCGGCGCGATGGTCCAGTCCTCGCGGTCCTCGTGGCGGCGGCTGATGAGGTCGCGCAGGTCGCCGGTGGAGCGGCGGCCGATGAATCCCTGCTCGCGCATCCAGAAGTCGTTGTACATCTTCGAGAGGTACTTCGCGCCGCTGTCGCAGATCAGCGTGACGACACGCTTGGGCTCCGTCTGCTCGCGGCAGTACCGAAGCGCGGCGCAGAGCAGCACGCCGACGCTCGAGCCTGCGAGTACGCCCTCGGTGCGCAGCAGGTCGCGCACGGTGGCGAAGGCCTCTGCGTCGGTGACGGTGTATGCCGTATCGACGATGTCGAGATCGAGGATCGACGGGATGAAGTCCTCGCCGATCCCCTCGACGAGCCATGAGCCTGGCTCGACGGTCTTGCCCTCGTTGACGAGCGGCGCAAGGATCGAGCCCTTCGGATCGGCAAGCACGATGGCGACGTTGGGGTCCTTCTCCTTGAGGAACTTGCCGACGCCGGTGATCGTGCCTCCGGAGCCCACGCCCGCCACGAACGCATCGATCTTGCCGTCCATCTGCGCCCAGATCTCCGGCGCCGTCGTGCGGTAGTGCGCCTCCGGGTTCGCGGCGTTGCCGAACTGGTTCACGTAGAAGGCGTTGGGGTCCTTCGACGCGATCCGCTCCGCGATGTCCTGGTAGTACTCGGGATGGCCGCGCCCCACATCCGAGCGCGTCAGCACGATCTCGGCGCCCATCGCGCGCAGGTGCGAGATCTTCTCCTCGCTCATCTTGTCCGGCATCACCACCGTCAGCCGGTAGCCCTTGACCGCGGCCACCAGCGCGAGTGCGATGCCGGTGTTGCCGGCGGTCGCCTCGACGATGCGTCCGCCGGGGGCGAGCTTGCCGGAGCGCTCCGCCGCCTCCACCATCGCGATCGCGATGCGGTCCTTGATGGACTGCCCCGGATTCTGGCTCTCGAGCTTCACGAAGAGCCGGCACTTGCCGGTGTCCATGCGGGTGAGCTCGAGCATCGGGGTGTTCCCGATGAGGTCAAGCAGGCTTGAGTAGACGGGCGCGGTGGTGGTCGCCATGGGAAGCGAGTGTAATTGGGGGATGGAAGGAGTCCCGAAGCTCTCTCGCGCACCCGATGGATCGCTCGAGCTGCGTCTTGAGGGGGAACGTCCTGGTCGCGGTGTGGCGCCGAGGCTCGAGACGCTTGCGATCTCGGGTCTCTCGGGGCAGCCGCTGATCCGCGCGATGGGGCGCGCGCGCGGTCTGGTGGTCGATGCGACTGCGGGGCTCGGCGGCGATGCGTTCCTGGTCGCCGCGGCAGGATTCGAGGTCATCGCGCTCGAGCGCCATGCGCTGCTCGCGGAGATGCTCTCCGACGAGGTGGCGCGCGTGCAGCGCAGCGCATCCGCGCCGCACCGGGCTGCGGCGCAGCGCATGACCGTGGTGCATGCCGACTCGATCGCCGTGCTTGCGGATCGGTCACCTTCGCTCGCGTGGGTGCGCGCGCAGCCCACGGCCGTGCTGATGGACCCGATGTACCCGCAGGATCCGTCTGCGACTGCGCTGCCGGCCAAGCCGATCCGCGCGGTTCGTGCGCTCGTGGGCGACGATCCGGACCAGCGCGCGCTGTTCGATGCGGCACGCGCATGCGGTCCTGGCCGAATCGCCGTCAAGAGGCCGCACAGCGCGCCACCGCTCGTGCCAGGCCCCGACCTCGACTTCGCCGGCAAGCTCACGCGGCTCGACGTCTATCTTCGCGCGGGAGCGCTTCGATGAGCCAGACCCAGGATCCGCATCGCGAGCAGGGCAGTGACGGGCATGGCACGTGGATGTTCGCAGAGGCGATCCCCGGCGAAGGTGCCATGCACTGGCTCTCGCGGGACGAGGCGCGCCACGCCACGGGCGCGCGCCGCATGCGTGCGGGCGATCCGGTGACGCTGTTCGACGGCTGTGGCACCGTCGCGCATGCCACGCTGGGTCAGGCACGGCGTGACGATGGCGCGCTCGAGGTTCGCGTGACTGTCGTTCGGCGTGAGCCCCGTCAGGGCCGGCAGGTCACCATCGCAGGCGCGGTTCCCAAGGGCGACAGGCTCGCGACGCTGATGGAAGGCATCGGCCCGATTGGCGTGACCGAGTTCATCCCGGTCCGTGCGGAGCGCAGTGTGGTGCCGTGGTCAGACAACCTCGCACAGCGGTGCAGGCGCATCCTGGTGGAGTGCGCCAAGCAGAGCCACTCGCCTTGGGTCACGCAGCTTCCGAGCCCAGGAGCCGCTGCGGGCGATGTCGCAAGCGTCGTGGGCGCTGCGGTGTCTGCCGGCGCCAGCGTTCTGGTGGCGGACCGCGCGGGGGAGCCGCTGCGCGCTGTGGCCAGCACCATCGACCGCACGCGTCACGCCGTTGTGCTGATTGGGCCGGAGGGCGGCTTCTCCGAACGCGAGCGCGCCACGGCCATCGCATCTGGCGCCACTTCAGTGTCGCTCGGTCCCGCGATCCTCAGGATTGAACTGGCCGCGACGGTGGCCGCCGCACTGCTCCGCATCGACTGAGTCGGTGCCCCGGGAGACTTGGCACCGGCATCGCGCAGTCGCGTCTGCGAGCCGCTCGAGGCGGCGAACGCATCGGAATCGAAATGGAGCGTACCGGGATCGAACCGGTAACCTATGCCTTGCAAAGGCATCGCTCTCCCAATTGAGCTAACGCCCCAACACTGGCATCATAGGGACGATCCGTCCGCGCTGCATGGTGAGGGCAGCGAGGGGCGCGAGCGATCGCGCTGGAAGAATCAGCCGTCCTTGCGCGGGGTCAGGATGTCCACTGTGCGAGGCGTCACGACGTCGACGCGCAGCGCCTCGTCGTAGCTCTTCTCGCCGCGGAAGCCCAGCAGGTTTCCAAGCATCGTGGAGAGCTGGAAGCCCGGGCCTGGCGCCACGTAGGCCACCGTCTGGCCGGTCGCAGGATCCTGGATCCGGTAGAGGAGCGGAAGGCGCTGGCCGTCGTAGACAAGGCTCGCGTTGAGGATGCCCACCACCGTGTACTCGGAGCGGGCCTCAATTGCGCGCGCGACGCTGGCGATCGAATCGCGCTCTCCCTCGATGCGTGCCTTCATGCGCTCGAGCTCGATGATGCGGCTCTGCACCTCGATCTCCAGGCGCAGCTGCTCGGCGCGCCCGTTCGCCTTCGACACGATCTCGGGGTCACCCGCGGCGACGATCGCGAGGTCGATGTAGCGGCCACGCAGCGCATGCAGCTCGGCCTCTGCCTTGGTCTGCCCGCGGATGGTGGTGTAGAGGCCCTCAAGATCGGCCATCGTGGCACGACGGCGCTCGAACGCAATCTGCTCCGGAGTCTTCGCGGGAGCAGGAGGCAGCGCGGGCTCGCTCGCCTTCGCCCCGCCGGTCACGATCACGTCAGTGCCGCCAGTGGCTGTGCCGGTCGAGTCGATCGGCGCATCCGTTCCGCCGGCGATGTCCGTCGCGACCGCATCGGTCGCGCTCGCCGTCGTGCCTCCATCCGCCGGCGCTGCCGCGGCAGGCTGGACCTGCTGGGTGACCACATCCGCCGCGGCGATGGTCGCCGCCTCATCGGTCGTCGGCGCGTTGAACTTGGCCATCTCCGCCTGCGACGCCTTGCGCAGGAAGTTCATGTTGACCCATCCCTCAGCGACGGCTGGCAGGCGCACGCGGTACACCGAATCTCGCTCGCTGTCCACGCGATCCACCACCGACAGCGTGGCGCCGGGCTCGAGCCGCGCGATCTGCTTCCAGCTCGCCGCGAGGCTCGCATCCGGCGTCGAGATGTTCGGCGCGCGCAGTTCGGACTTCGCGTTCACCGAGAGCGTGGTGCCGTCCGCGCTCACCGTGACACGCGAGTCGGCGGGAACGACGCCGTAGATCTGCGCGAATGCAGGCCCCTCCGTCTGCACGCGCGCCCAACCGAAACTCTCCTCGCCCACGCGCACAAGGTCGCCGCGCTTGAGCTTGCCGAACGGGTAGGAGCTCTGCACGCTTGGCGCGCTGCGCACGTACACGTTGTCCGCCGTCACGACGGCGATGTACGGTTCAGCTGCAGGTGCAGTTGCTGCAGTGCCGGTGTCGGGCGATTGCGCAGCGGCACGCTGCAGCAGCGCGCTTGGCGCGAGCGCCCCGATTCCGGCGATGCAAAAGGCGGACAGGCCAGCCGACGCGATCCGTGCGTTGAGCATGGATGGAGTGTACCTCTGCTAGAGTGCCGCGTGAATCATGCGGCCAGTCCCTGCACATTTTTTGCGCGCCCATCGCCGATGGATGGCGGCAGCCGCTGCAGCGACTCTCTGCGGATGCCAGACGCCCTTCGACCAACAGGGGGATGACCAGCTTCGGGCGGCGATCGACGCTGCGGTGGCCCGGCAGGGCGCCGCGCCCGGACCCGAACCTGGAAGCCAGGGGCTTCAGCAAGTCTCGTCCGTGCCGAGCGATGTGATGAAGGCGCTCGGGCCGCGGCTTCCCGAGCTCGATGCGCTCGGCCCCCAGTCGGCGGGCGCCGGTCCGGCCCTCAGCCTCGGCCTCGACGTGACGGACGGCAGCGTGCCGATCCAGGTCAGCCTGCAGAGCGCCATGGCGGCGGCAGTCCGCAACAACCTTGGAGCGCAGGGCGCGCGGATCGCGCAGGCTGTCTCGGAAGCCGATCTCGTGGCGGCCGAGGCCGCCTTCGACGCCGTCCTGACCTCAGGCATCTCCTACAACGATTCGGAGAATCCCGCCCCTCCAATCGACTTCGGCGGCATCGGCAACGCCATCGCCCAGCAGTTCAAGCAGACCACGCTCTCGACAGGCATCCAGAAGAGGATGGTGTCCGGCGGCACGGTGGGTGCCAGCCTGGCGGCGAACTACATCCAGCAGCAGCAGAAGGCCATCTACGACCCCGACAACTACTGGCAGCCGGCGCTGGCGGTGCAGCTGAACCAGCCGCTGCTGCGGGGCTTCGGCAGCGACGTCAACCTCGCGCAGGTGCGCATCGCGCGCAACAGCGACCGCGCGGCGCTGCTCAACCTGCGGCGCACGCTCCTGAACCTGGTGCGCGATGTCGAGCAGCAGTACTGGGCCGTGGTGCAGACGCGACAGAACGTGGTGGCCCAGGCGTGGCTCGTCAAGGTGGGCGAGGATGTGCGCGACATCCTCGCGAAGCGTCGAGAGTTCGATGCGACCGTCGCCGACTACGCGCTCGCGGTGGCGATCGTCGAGCAGCGCAGGTCGCAGCTGATCCGCGCGCAGCTTGCCGCGCGCAACGCGAGCGACCGGCTCAAGCTCACGATGAACGACCCCGGCGTGCCGGTCGGTGGCGATACGACGCTTGTGCCGATCGACCGCATGGCAGAGGCGCCGATCCGCTACTCGCTGCGCGATGCGGTCGTGACTGCGGTGGAGCAGAGCCCGGTTGTGGCCACGTCGGTGCTCGAGATCGACAACGCGTCGATCATGCAGGTGGTGGCCGACAATGGCCGCATGCCGCAGCTGGACCTCAACACGCAGGTGCAGATGCAGGGGCAGGACGCGAACTTCGGCGACTCGATGAGCCAGCTCGGCGGCGGCAGCTTTGTGAGCTACCTCGCGGGGCTCGCCTTCAGCCAGCCGCTCGGCAACCGCGCCGGCGAAGCGGAGTACCGCAAGGCCCGGCTGCAGCGCTCGGGCGCCGTGATCGCCTACGAGCAGTCGATCGAGAACGTGGTCTTCTCGGTCAAGACGGCGCTGCGCACGGTGGTCGCGAGCCACCAGCTGATCGAGCAGACGCGCGCTTCAAGGCTCGCCGCGGCGGAGAGCCTCCGCGCGCTTCAGGTGCTCGAGCAGACCCTCGCCGCGCTCACGCCCGAGTTCCTGCAGACGAAGTTCGTGGCGCAGGACCGGCTCGCGATCGCCTACGTCTCGGAGATCGATGCGCTCGTCAACTACAACGTGTCGATCGCGGAGCTCTACAACGCGATGGGCACCGGCCTGCAGATGAACCGTATTGAGCTGCAGGTCGTGGATCCTGCGGGCTGATCCGCACCTCGATGCCGCGCATCCTTCCCTACAGCGATGAGTCGATCCGCGAGGCCGCGGCTGCACTGCGGGCGGGGGAGCCCGTGGCCTTTGCGACGGAGACGGTCTACGGCCTTGGCGCGCGCACGCTTGACGAGGCTGCGATCGCGCGCATCTACGCCCTCAAGGGTCGCCCCTCGGACAACCCGCTCATTGCGCACGTGCTCGATGTGCCGCAGGCGCGGACGGTGTCGGAGCGGTGGGACCGCCGCTCGCTGCGCGCCGCTGCAGCGTTCTGGCCGGGACCCCTCACGATGATCCTTCCTCGCGCCGCGGCCGTGCCGCGCGCCGCGTGCGGCGGACTCGACACGATAGCCGTGCGGTCGCCCGTGCACCCGCTCGCACGGTGCCTTCTCTACGCGGTGAACGATGCGATCAGCGCGCCGAGCGCCAACCGAAGCGGCGAAGTCTCGCCCACGTCCGCGGAGCACGTGGCGCACGACTATCCCGAGGCCGCCGGGCTCGTGGTGCTTGACGGCGGGCCGTGCCGCGTCGGCATCGAGTCAACCGTGATCGACCTCTGCGAGGCCAAGCCGGTGGTGAGGAGGCTTGGATCCGTGTCCATCGAGCAGCTCGTGAACGCGCTTGGGCCAGTCGAGGTGGACATTGCGCACTCGCAGGGCGCAAGCCCCGGCAGCGCACGTCGCCACTACTCGCCTCGCACCCGATCGCTGCTCCTTGACCGCGCTGCGCTCGAGGACTCGATCTCGCGCGAGAGGGCCGCAGGTCGCCGCGTGGCGGCGGTCGTGCTTTCGCGGCTCGCCGTCGAGGCGGACCATGTGACGGCGCTGCCCGCCGATGGCAACGCATGCGCGGCGGCGCTCTACGACGCGCTACGGCGTGCGGATGCCGCAGCGTGCGACAGCATCATGATCGAGCGGCCATCGCGCACCGACGGCATCTGGGCCGCGATCCAGGACCGGCTCGAGCGGGCGACGGCGTAGCGCCGCACGCTCACCGCATCGGGATCTTCACGTGAAGCCGGTCGGCGCAGTCGCGCGCGAGGTCGTAGCCCGCGTCCGCGTGGCGGAAGACGCCCATCATCGGGTCGTTCGTGAGCACGCGCTCAAGGCGCCGTGCGGCCTCCGGCGTGCCGTCGGCGACGATGACCTGACCGCTGTGCTGCGAGAACCCGATGCCGACGCCGCCGCCGTGGTGGAAGCTCGTCCAGCTTGCGCCGCTGGCAATGTTCACCGCGAAGTTGAGGATCGCCCAGTCGCTCACGGCATCGGTGCCGTCGAGCATCGCCTCCGTCTCGCGGTTTGGGCTTGCGACAGATCCGCAATCGAGATGGTCGCGGCCGATCACGATCGGCGCCTTCACCTTGCCTGATGCGACGAGCTCGTTGAACTTGAGGCCCGCCCGGTGCCGCTCGCCAAGGCCGAGCCAGCAGATGCGCGCGGGCAGCCCCTGGAACGCCACTCGGTCCTGCGCCATGCGGATCCAGCGGTGCAGGCTGCGGTCCTGCGGGAAGAGCTCGAGCACCGCCTCGTCGGTCGTGCGGATATCGGCGGGATCGCCGCTGAGGGCAACCCACCTGAAGGGACCGCGTCCCGTGCAGAACTGCGGCCTGATGTATGCCGGCACGAAGCCGGGGAAGTCGAAGGCGTCGGTGACGCCTGCGTCCTTGGCGCGCTGGCGGATGTTGTTGCCGTAGTCGAAGACCTTGGTGCCTGCGTGCATGAAGTGCAGCATGAGGCGCACATGGCGCGCCATGCTCGCCATCGAGAGGCGCTGGTACTGCTCGGGGTCCGAGGAGCGCAGCGCATCGGCCTGCTCGCGCGAGAGGCCGTCGGGGTAGTAGCCCTCGAGGGGGTCATGCGCGCTCGTCTGGTCGGTGAGCGTCTCGGGCACGATCTTGCGCGCCTTGAGGCGCTCGAGCAGGTCAACAGCGTTCGCGAGCACGCCGACGCTGATCCCCGCGCGGCGGTCCTTGAGGTGCAGCGCACGGTCGATCGCCGCATCGAGGTCCTCGTGCACCTCGTCGAGGTAGCGGTCGTGCACGCGCTTGGCGAGGCGCTCTCGGCACACGTCCGCGATCAGGCAGGTGCCCTCGTTCATCGTGATCGCCAGCGGCTGCGCGCCGCCCATGCCGCCGCAGCCTGCGGTCACGTTGAGGGTGCCCGCGAGCGTGCCGCCGAAGTGCTGCCGTGCGCACTCGGCGAAGGTCTCGTAGGTGCCCTGCAGGATGCCTTGCGTGCCGATGTAGATCCAGCTGCCCGCGGTCATCTGCCCGAACATCATCAGCCCGCGCGCCGCGAGGTCATCGAAATGCTCCTGCGTGGCCCAGTGCGGCACGAGGTTGCTGTTGGCGATCAGCACCCTCGGCGCATCGGTGTGCGTGCGCACGATGCCAACGGGCTTGCCGCTCTGCACGAGCAGCGTCTCGTCGGGCGCCAGCGACTTGAGCGATGCGACGATCGCGTCGAACGCGGGCCAGCTGCGCGCCGCCTGCCCGCGGCCGCCGTAGACGACCAGGTCGCCGGGCCGCTCCGCCACCTCGGGATCGAGGTTGTTCATCAGCATCCGCATGGCCGCTTCGGCGGCCCACGACTTGCAGGAGAGGGTGTTCCCGCGCGGGGCGCGGACTGTGCGTGTCTCGACCGTCGTCATGACACCCATAGTAGGAGCCGCGTACGCTCCCGCCCACGATGCGGGCACTGACGCTCGGGGTTGCGTTCCTGGCCAGCTTCCTGGTGATGCAGGTGGGCCTGTACGTCCTGAACGGCGTGGTTGTGGAGCTTGATCGAGGGAAACTCGCTCTGGGCGCAATACCTGGACTCCTCTTGGAGGCGACCCTCAGATCGATGAGTGGGCTGACGGCTGTGTCCAGTTACCGAGATTCGGAGGTGCTGCTGTGGCTTCCGATCCCGGCGGCCTTGGCGCTTGCGCAGGTGGCCTTCATCTCACCGCTCGTGGGACCGCTGAGGCTCGCACCGACAGGCCGCTCCATGCGGTGGACCGTCATCGGCGCGTCAGTCATGGTCGGCGGACTGACCTGCATACTGCTGTGGTCCATCCTGCAGGCGATCGAACTCGCCGCGCAGGTGTCGCAGCCTCGCGCGTACACCGACAACGGACCGGTCGCGCGCATGTGGAGGACGCCACACGTTCTGTATTCCGCGTGGTTCGCGTGCGGTGCCCTCTGGACATGGGCGCTGCGGCGCTCGATCGCGTCTCGCGACCCCGACACGATCTCTCGCTTCGCGCGCCGCATGCTCGCGGGCACCTGCGTCGAGCTGGTTCTCGCCCTGCCCCTCTACCTGCTGGTGCGCAAACGGACCCAGTGCATGTGCGCGACCCCAAACTTCTGGTCGATCGTGGTCGGCCTCCTCGGGCTCGTGTGGCTGTGCGGGCCCGCCGGCGTGCTGCTGCTGACGAGGAGTGCGCGGCGCCGGTGGCGTGCGGGCGCGTGCGCGCGCTGCGGCTACCCGCTGCGCGCGGGCAGCGCGCGCTGCTCCGAGTGCGGTCACGAGGCGAGGTGCCGCTCGTAGTTCCGCCAGCGGCCGATG